>JBMZTB010000025.1:0-21662 GCA_049623485.1 Candidatus Poseidoniaceae archaeon | reverse complement strand
CCTGCAATGAGGTACGAAGCAACAGCGATGGGCGAAAGAATTGCTCAGTTGTATCTGGACCCGCTTTCGGCATCCATCATGCGAACTGGATTAAGGAGGGCTGTTCGAAGAAGTGTTCGGGGTGATGCTCCAGTCACTCAATTTGGATTAACACACCTTGCTTGTAGCACACCTGATTTCGCCTCATTATGGGCCAAGACTGCTGATTTAACGCTCGGTTCTGATCTTCAACTTAAGGCAGCAGCAGTCGAAGATGAACTCCTTCATGAGATGTCCTACGAAGAACGGCATCTTGGCCTCGTGAAATCAGCTTGGTGCATTGAACATTGGTTTGAAGAAGAAACTATGCGAGAAATCGAAAAGCAACTCGACGTCTCTCCCGGAGACGTTCATCACCGGGTTGATCTAATGCAATGGTTGCTTTATGGCGCACGTGAAATTCTACTTACGGATGATGTTTTTGCCGACGAACATATGCCAGTGCTCGCTCAACTTTCCAAAGATTTGGATTTACTTCGTCAACGAGTTCGCCATGGATGCAAGGAAGATCTTCTCCAACTTGTTAAGATACGACATGTAGGTCGTGCAAGGGCCCGTTCTCTCGCCGGATTCGGGATACGTACTCCAAAGGCAGTCTTACAAATGAATCATGCTGATAAACAAAAAGTAGCTTCATGGAGAGGCTGGGGTCCTACTCTGGTTGAGAACATCATAACGGAGGTAAGGAAGGTCTTATCGAAGGAAGAAAACGTCCTTCCGCCACGTCAGCGCACTGATGATTTGCCTCTCGAAGGCGAAGGTCAATCGGATAATTGATGTGCTAACAGGATACGGCATCCGTTTATGTGGAGTACGTTCCCATGTTGGGCTTGGAATACGAATGAACCTATTGACCTCAAGCAATTTGTTCAATCCTTCCAAGAATCACAACCTTCGGACAGATGGGTCTTCTGTGGAGATGGAGTTGCTCAAACACCTCGCCAATTGTGGACTGCCGCAGTCGTGAGTTCACGCAATATTGAGCGAACTACTGCTCAGGCTCGTTCATTAGATGCTGAATTTCTAAGGGTTTTATCTGGAACCCACAACGTCTCAGAGGCTTTCAAGCGAGCAGGTCTTGCTCAAGGTGCCAAATCGGGTTGGCTGCTTCATATTCCAAACATTGACGACCCGCAAAACGTCGATGAGATCTCATCATCAGCTCAATCTTTGTTGAGAAAACTTGGATTGAAATACACTGAAAATACACTCCAAATCAGTCCTCATGGTGCTAAAAAACTGGGAGTCTCTCTTGATGGAGAAACAGAAGATATACGTATTGAAGCTGCACTTATTGGGCACATACTCCTTGCTGATGTAAACACATCTCATTAGAGACTCATTTTCTTTGCTTGAAAACAAAGAGTTCAAACACTTCCGCATCAAAGGAGTTCCATGGTCATCCAGTCCGAGCGACACTCCCCCACATCTTATTCATCACGATATCTAGATCGAACGAAGATGAACAATGCCCTGAATCATGCCTTGACGTTTGGTGCAAGTTATGCTGAAATCCGATTAATGGCTGAAACAACTTCTTCAGTGCGATTGAAAGATGGCCAACTTGAACACGCAATCCCTGGTCAAGAGATAGGGGCAACTCTTCGAATCTTAGCAGATGGAGCATGGGGTGTTCACTCTACAACAGATATCAGTAACATTCCAAATGAAATAGAGGCTACTGTTCGTCTTGCTAAAGCAGTCGCAGCCCGCAGACCAAGTGGCTCAAATCCAATTCAACTTGCGGAAATTCCAATTCATCAAGATGAAATCCACTGGAAATCTAAAAAGGATGTTCGAAACACAGACCTGGATACAAAGTTGTCAATGCTCGACAGCATCCATCAATCCGCAAATGACGATGAACGAATTATCTCGGTTTCTTGCGGTTGGTCCGATGAACATCTGCATACTGAACTTCTCACAACAGAAGGCATGGATCGAACATGGTCATTCCAACGGTCGATGGTAAATGGAATGGTTACTGCAAGAGATGGCGGAGATCCAGTTTCCTATAGAATGAGGCATGGCGGAGAAGGTGGTCTCGAACTTATCGAAGCCTGTGATTTACAATCTCTAGGAGGAGACGCCCGTATCGCGGCGTTACGTCTGCTCAAAGCAAAGCGTTCACCTAGTGGTAAATTGCCACTAATTGCTGACCGTGACCTCACTGGAGTTTACATCCATGAAGCACTAGGCCATCCTTGCGAGGCAGATCTTGTTGCAGCAGGCGATTCTTGTTTGGACGGTAAACTCGGCCAGAAAATAGGAAATGAAATCGTGACAGTTGTCGATGACCCAACCATGCGTGGGGGTTACGGAGCATATCCAATCGATGACGAAGGACTCGATACAAAAGAGAAAACTCTCATCAAGAACGGTATTTTGACAGATTATCTTAATCATAGAGAAACGGCGCATCATTTCGGACTTGAACCAAATGCAGGTGCACGTGCTCAAGATGGCCTCCACCATCCGCTTGTTCGAATGTCGAACACGATGATTATGGGCGGGAATTTCAACGATATCGACGAACTAATGGAAGACATCGATTATGGCGTTTATGCATGCGGCTCCCGTGGTGGTCAGGTTGATACTGGCCGTGGTTCATTCCAATTCGCAGCTCAAGAAGCCTACTTAATTGAAAATGGAGAGATTACAACTCCTTTGCGAGACGTCAGTGTCAGCGGGTTGACACTGCAAATCTTGAATGATGTTGATGGATTAACAAAGGATGCAAAACTTGCCAGCCCAGGATTCTGCGGAAAAGGGCAAACTGTCCCTGTAGGGGATGGCGGACCTATCATGAGAATTCGAGAAGCGTTGGTGGGATGAACATGATACCTGAAGATGCGGTCGAACGACTTCTTGATGGATGTAAAGAAATTTCAAAAGAGTGTGAACTACAAAACATTTCGGAATGGGAAATTGTTGGGTCACAAGGATATGGTCGTTCATTGGATATCGAGGCCGGTAGAATATCTCTCGCTTCCGGTGGAGGTGAAGGTGGATTTGGTGTTCGAATCCTTGAAAACGGCCGATATGGCTATGCTCATCTTGTTGACGTCTCTGGAGCAAAACATGCGGTTTCGCAAGCATTGTCAATTGCTAGAGCAAGTCCAAGCATTCCAGGATTTAATCTACCATCAACCCAAGAAGCAAAGACTGTCGATGGAATGATAGATGATTCTATTCTAAAGTTATCACCCGATGATCTGCTCTCTCAAGGAGATGATATCATATCTGAAGTTGCATCTCTCGATCAAAGAGCAGTTGTGATCGGTGGAGGTATTGGGATAGGTGCTGAGGCAAGTGTGATGCTATCGAGTCAAGGAATTGAGGCATCAGGAATTTCAACATCACACGGTTTAGGAGTACAAGTATCGATTGATGTTGATGGGCAAATGACAAGTTCTTGGGAAAGTTCTTCTTCACGAAAATTAATGAAAGGAATTCCTGATTGTGTCCCGACAGCAGTCGAATGGGCTCAAAAAACCAGAGACCCTATTGAAATCAAGTCTGACGCAGTCGACACACCTGTGATTATGACGTCACAGGGAATTAGTTCCTTGTTCTCAAACATCATCCGACCATCAATTCTTGGCGAAAGAATGGTTCGTGGAGAATCATACTGGTCTGGAAAATTAGATCAAGTTGTTCTTGACAATCACCTTACTATGCTGGATGATCGACGTATGGAAGGTGGATTCGGTTCAGGATCTCGTGATGGAGAAGGCGTGCCAACATCATGTCATACTATCATCGAAAACGGAATTCTTCGAAAGATGCTATGGTCATCACGGGATTCTGCGAAGAATGTCTCAGAAGGACGGGTTGATGCTGCAGAAACGACAGGTTCTGCATCAAGAGGGAGTCACATGTCACCGCCGACAACAGGTTGCGGCGACGTCCACCTGCGTTCATCAAAGTCTTTGATGTCCCTTGATGAAATGGTCGATGCAATGGGGACTGGTTATGTCATTCACAGCGTAATGGGAGCACATACTGCCAACCCAACAAGTGGAGATTTTTCAGTAACATCAAGTACTGTCCTTCGAGTCGAAGATGGTGAGATAAAGGGAGCTATCAAGCAAGCAGGAGTATCAGGCAATCTCTTCAAGGCACTCTCTGATCAAGTTAGTCTCGGCCACAGTTCCACAAGGAACGGTGTTTCAAGCACAGGAACGAATCATCTTTCGGACATCCTCTTCGCACAAGGAATGCGCATCAATCCTGCCTGAGTTGTGAAGGGGATTGTTTATCACCCCTCGTCAGTCTTGTACGGTTCCATGGAGGTCATGGGAGTGTCAAGTCTTAACCAATCCGCACGAAAGCCCGCCGCCTGTTCTCCGCACAGGCCCAATCATCAATTCGCCTGGCGGAGGTGGGATATTTGAGCGACGACGATAGATATGCAGGACATATTGCAGCAGTATTGCAAGAATGTCCTGATGCCGATGAAGGTGAAATCCGTTCGGCTTTCGTAAAATACGAAGTTGAATTCTTCATACCACCACAGGATGCTATTCGTTCCATTGTACGACGTTTCAAAAGTGAAAGTGATGCTCCTTCCACGCAGATTGGAGCCAGTGGCCAGACGAAGCGACCCACCAAAAAAGTCAGTTCCTTATCGGAATTGAAAGGTGATGATCGTGACATTGAAATCGAAGTCGAAATTGTTTCACATAATGTCCGCGAACAGATGATACGTGGAGAATCCAAGTCCATTTCATTCGGTCTTCTTGAAGACGACCCATGGCAGGAAGGTTCTGGAGAAAGAACTCGATGGGAATACAAAGATTGGGGCAATAACGCAAACATTACGCCAGGTTCTGTTGTACGAATAGAAGGCGCATCCGTAAATGAATACCAAGGACGCATGTCGATTAATATCAATCAATCATCACGAATTGCTGTTTTACGAGAAGGAACACGGCCTGTTGTCGCCCCAGGAGAGCCAATCGGCATAGATTCTCTTCCAAGCGATGGATATGTTTGCATTGTTGGAAGAGTTATGTCTGTGCGAGCCGACCAAATCCACAAGAGAGACGGAAGCGGAAGCATTGATGTTGTACGTGGTAGATTAGCTGATGAATCAGGCGCTATTGGCTTCCTTTCTTGGGAACCATTTGAATTTGAAGTTGGTTCATTGCTTAAGATCGATGGCGCTCAAGTCAAAACTTTTAGAGACACACCCGAACTTAACTTTGGTCGAACGACCAAGATAGAGCCATATCATGATGCCTCCTTTGCCGACACTGATTCTCTGAAAGAAGGTCTTGTTGCAACAGTAAGCACACTTCGTGATGGTTCAAAGGATGTCGAAATCGTTGTTAGCATCACTGAATGGGCAAAGCGTACCTTCACTAAAGACGGAGAAGAGCGATACCTTTGGTCTGGTCAAATTGCAGATCCGACTGGGCAATGTCGTATGAGTGCCTGGACTGATTTACCTATTGATGAGTCGAAGTTACCAATTACGGTGCGAATTACGGATGCGCGTGTACGCGCTTGGCAAGGTATTCCTGATATCACAGTCGATAGGGCTGACCAAATCACAATTCTTGATGAAACGCCATGGGATGGTGATATTGACCTTGCGAACCTGAAGGTCGATGTTGGCCTTCACGACCTTGTCAATGGCCCTAGCAGAGTAGGGATTTCCACCTCAGGAACGATTGTATCCATTCGTGAAGATTCTGGAACGATTATGCGATGCCCAGAATGCAGAAGAGTACTGCGAGAAGGACAATGCGGCGAGCATGGTAGCGTTGAAGGCAATGAAGATGTTCGACTCCGTCTTGTCCTCGATGATGAAGGGGCAACATGCGCACTCCTTGTTTCCAAGGAAGCTGCTCTGATGTTACTTGAAACAGACCACCCAACAATGGTTGACCAAATACAAGCAAATGGATCGATGATGTATGTCCAATCAATTCGTAATCGATTACTTGGATGCAGAGTTGAAGCTTCTGGAAGAGTAATCAATGATGGTCAAGGCTCAATGATCTTGTGCAATGAAGCGAAAATTCTCAAACCTGAATCCGCTCTTAGGGCGACTGAACTACGTGCACAATGGGGGTTGGAATGATGATCGGTTCACAGCAAATTAAACGCCAACCAGCATGGTTTATGCTCGCTTCAGAATTTGGAGAATCCACACTAAATGAGAAAGGTACAGGAGAATTTGATCCTACTTTTGTCATAACAAAATTGGGAGCAAAAGTCAACAGACTTATTGTTTCAGGCTTAGTTGAACGTTTGGAATTAAGAGAAACCAGTAATGGCTCTCAGATGTACAACGGGCAAATCAGGGATCCTTCAGGCCTTCACTACTTTTCAGTCGGAGAATATGCTTCAGAATCTATGAGAGAATTTGTCATTCAATTAATGGAGAAAATCGATTCAGGAGAACCTGTTCTACTTACAATGACTGCAAAAGCACGATGGTATCAGACTGACGAAGGAGCAGTCTATACCTCGCTACGACCTGAAGAGGCTTGTATTATTGATAGGGACCGTTATGCTTCATGGCTCGTAAGCGCTTCCGATGCGACTCTCAGTCGACTTAATCAGCACCAACTTACATTGAATTGTGAACCAACTGCTGAAGCAATGAAAGATGCAGGTATTGCTCAAGAAATGATACCTGGCCTACTCGCCGCTCAAACGCATTATGGTCAAATCGATACTGAAACATACCGATTGAATGTGATGCAAGCGTTGGACATTGCTGAAGGAAAACTTGAGGCTGCAACAGCCCCGCCGCCAACGCTTAATCTAACCGATGCAGAAGATGTTGTTGAACAAGCAGATGAAGATTTGCGATCGGTTGTTTTGGAATGCATTCAGGCAATGGATAACGGGGAAGGAGTCGATTTTGAGTCTCTTGTTCGCAACCTAGCCGCCCGCGGATTTTCACGAGATAAAAGCGAATCTGAACTCGATGCCATGAGTGATGAAGGAATTTTACATGAACCAAGATTTGGTTGGTTCAAGATTGTATCTTGAAGGAATTACTCCAACACATTCAAATCTTGCCTTCGCCCTCCCATCAATTGGGGTCAATATGGCAGGCATGGATTTTTTCATTCGACCGGCAACTGGAACTGGGGCATCTGATTGGGTTCGTATACCAAACGCAGACATTGATGTTCGATTAACCAGAAGGATGACTCGTACAATTATCAGAGGTGGAGAGGGCGATAACCTTCATGATGAAGGATCTGAGTCCACTGTTTACAATGTTCGAGGAATTCTTTCACTAGAAGATTACAAACGAATTTTAGAGATGTTCCGTTCAGGACAACCATTCATTCACGACCCGTTTGAAGAACGTGATGTCAAAGTCATTTTTGCTGCTCTTGAGTACGAGGGATCAACCGAAAAGTTCCATTTTGAACTCATTGAAGACGTTATTTGAAGGTGGAATGATGCGTAAACTGGACGAGAAGAGAGAAGTTCTCTATGTCATCCGTGCAATGGATGTTCTAATGTCCTCAGGTATTGGTCTTGAAGCTACAATCCACAGCATTTCTCAAGGTGGATATGGAATCATATCTGAAGACTTCGAAGAGATGATGGACAAGGTAAGAAGTGGTGGCAGATCCCTCGAAAAGGAACTCAAAGGCATGATGAATAAAGCCGAAACTGAAGGATATCGTCGCCTCCTTAACATCATGCACATGAATATCACTCAAAATACAGACATTATTGATACCTTGAAAAAACAGGGCAACAGAATGGAAGAAGAACGCAATGAAGATGTCAAAAAATATATTGACGATTTAAGCGGAGTTCCAGAATCACTTCTTTCTATTGGTATGATTGGCCCAATCATTTTAGCAGTTTTTGGCCTATTTCCACAACTCGTCGGCGATATGGGCAGTTTCTTCGGCATGCCTGAGCAATCAACGATCAATATGGTCGTAAATGCTGGATTAATGCTCACGCTTCTTGCAATGGTCATGATTGGTCTGAAAACCCACACCAAGGACCCCGGATTGTGATACCATGCTGTTTCGTTTACTGGAGTCCTTCAATGATCAACCAATGATGCTGTTTCTGGGTGTCGTTGGTTTTGCTATGTTAGGAGGTGGAATCCCTCCTATTCGAGAGAGAATTCGCCGAAGAAAAATCGAGAATGCCTTACCAAGTTTTCTTGAAGCCTTGTCTGACACAGTAGGCGCAGGACTTGGTATCCAAGAGGCAATGCAACAACAAGCCAAAACTGCACCAGCTCCACTCGGCCCATTGCTCGGAGAAACATTAACCGAAAGCCATGCAAGTTCCTTTAGCGCTGGGCTCTCGAGTTTTGCAACCAAAACAAGATCTGCTCAGGTTCAACGAGTTATGCATCTACTGGAAACTGCAATCGAGCAAGGCGCTCCACTTCAGGAAATTTTGATGAATTTATCAATGGATTATGAGAGACTCAATGATTTGATGAACAAAAGAGAGTCCGAACTTCAAGGACGTGGAATACTTATCATCCTCTTCATTTGCATTGGCCTTCCTGGACTCATTGGATTCCTTGTTGGACTGTTTACCCCTGGTTCGAAGGGTTTCCAAATTGATGGCTTTCTATCAACATTTAGCCTCTTCTTTGCTATCGCAAGCGCAGTAGGTGTTGCAGTCTCAGGACGAATGCTTGGCAGAATGCGAGATGTCATGTGGTTTGTTCCACTATGGATGACGATGTCCATGTTCTTCTTTTTGGGAGCAACAAAAATGATCGGTGGATGAGGTGAACGTATGTCAGAACAAATTTTAGAACAATATGGGAATGTAACAATCTATACGGAAGCAAACCATCCTTCTCCAATTTATCACGTTGAAGGTTCAGTAGCTCCTAACCCGCATGGTGATCTCGCAGTTCTTTTCGAAGACGATAATCTGGAAGAAGTGATGTACAATGGAGGGACCCAATGTGTCAAAGTTGCTCACAGAAAGCATGGCATGTGCCGTACTAACGTTTGGATCAACGATGAGGCTGGTATGCAAATTGCGAAAAATATTGCAGGTTTCACCAATGTCCCACTTGGTGATGGACCTGGGATGGTGCCTATTTTCGATGGCCGACTTCCAGATGGATCTCGTGTAAACGGAACAATCCCTCCGGTCTCACCTGATGGGCCGACTCTAACAATCCGTAAATTCAAGGAAGATCCTCTTACAATGATCGATCTTGTAAAATTCGGAACAGTGAATCCAAGACTCGCTGCAATGATGTGGGTTTGGATTGAAGGGTTGGATAGTCGACCTGCAAACTTCGTCATAGCGGGAGGAACTGGTTCTGGTAAAACCACTACTCTGAATTGCCTTGGAATGTACATTCCATGGAGTCGAAGGTTGCTTACTGTTGAGGATACTGCTGAATTGCAAGTTTATCACGATCACTGGCTGCGTATGGAGACAAGAAGAGAACGCCCTGATGGAACCCCTGAAGTTGACATGAATGATTGTTTAAAATCAAGTCTACGTATGAGGCCTGACAGAATCATTGTTGGTGAAGTGCGTGGACCAGAGTGTGCTACGTTGTTGACTGCAATGAACACTGGTCACGATGGTTCCTTCGGAAGCCTGCACGCAAATACAGCTCAAGAAACAGTTACTAGAATGATTAATCCTCCAATGAATGTTCCTCCAATTATGCTCACAGGTCTTGATCTCATTATTATTCAAGCCCGTCTGCACGTTAATGGAAAAACAGCACGTAAGATTACAGAAGTAGCCGAGATAGCAGGAATGGAAGGTTCTAAACCACGTCTTAACACAATCTGGAAGTACAATGCTCACACTGATGAAATCGAAGAAACTGGAATTCCATCCAACCTCAGAGAAGTCATTTGTAGAGCAGCAGGCGTTACACCTGATGTTTTTGAAAAGCATGTCAATCAAAGACAACAAATTATCGAAGATCTTGTTGCCCGAGGGATCTCTGACATCCAATCAGTAACAACTGTTGTGCAGAATTTCTATGCTCAGAACAATCATTGATTGTCTTGAAGCCTAAGTCTTGCCAATAACGCATCGACTCGGTCAATCTTGCCACGAACATCACCAACTCGTTCAGATGCATCAGCAACGGAATCTGCGAGTTCAAGCTCAGGCTCTTCTACTTCGACTTGCTTCGGCTTGAATGTCGCCGCTAAGGCTCTCAATTCAGCTACGATTGCATCCACTTGATCATCGCTCACGAGAATCCCTGGTGCGAGGCGTGGAATTTGATTTGGAGTCAAATATCCTAACTCAGTTCCAATGATTCCTGCGCATGCGAGAACTCTAGGACGTAATTCGCTTGTATTTACGAGATAACCCTTAGATTCTAAGAAACGAATTATCAAACTTTGTTGACCTTCTGAAAAGTCACCTTCGCTTGACTCAAGTACCGTCTCTACCAATGATTCAAAGGAACCTAAATTTCTCTCAAGACGCTCGATTGTTCTACGGCTTTGGTCTGGAAGATGGATTGCACCATGATAGAGAATTCTTAGAAGACGATTCTTTCTGGCTGCAGCAGGATCTTGTAACTCTTCGGCTTCACTGATTTCAAGATGTAAGTCGAACAAAGCATGGAGTCTTCCCGAAACAGCAGGACTCCTCAAATCTAAGCCTTTGGAACGGGCTTCTTCCTCAAATTCCATGCGAGCTTGAACTAAGTTTCCTTTCTGCCCAGCAACAATCTCAGGAATGCGCTCTCTTAGGAGGGGGCGTATTTGTTCAAACATTCGGATTGCTTCACGTTCGGACCATGAACCAGGTTTACTCGACAATGCATTTTGCTCCTGTTCAGAGCGATACGCCATTTCCATGATTATTGTCCGAATTGCATCCTGAACCCTTTGCATCTCTACAGAGAATCCATGCGTGGCAAGACCTGAAATGAACGCACCCATATCCGCCATGTCTGTGGTACTACCCACGAGGAGATAATCACGAGCCGCTGCTTCAACTTCAGCGCGTCGGGCATTGATCTCCAAGAGAGCTGCTTCTTCTTCCAGTGTTGGTTCTTCCAAAGGCATCTCTTGAAGCATAGGAGGGACTTCTTTGGCATCTGAAACAGGTGCAAGGGAATGAAGAGACTCATCTATAGAAGCTGCTATCTCAGCAAGAGACGCATCCAGCCCTTCCTCTTCCATTTCTCCAATGAGTTCAGACTCCTGTTCAAAGGTCCAGCCATCGGGGTTTTGTTCTGTAAATGTTTCAACTCTTGATTCAATAGTGGAAGATTGTGAGGGTGCTTCATCAACATCAGTCGGAGAAGGTATCTTCACCTTAGGGCCATTACGTTTCAATGAACGCTTTATTGTACCCCAGTTTTTATGTTGTGCAGAGAGGACTCCTGCAACACGAATTAACAATGTCTGTCGGTTGCCAGAACGTGGTAATTCCAATGCTTTGCAGAGGGAGTGTAACTCTTCCTTAGACAATTTCTCAAGTTTGTCCTCCCTAAGTTGCTTTGGGTCATGGTTCAAATGAAGATACAAACGCTGCCTTCGAGTTCTAAGCGACCCAGTCTTCTTGATTCCAAATACCCCAAGTAACTCCCCCAAGTCGGCGTTGAGAATAGTCCGTAATCCATCGATTGTAAGATCCCACTCTGAAAGAATCAAATCACGGATGAGTTGTGCTCTAAGAAATTCCACAGATCCATTCTTTGCTAAACCATAGGCTGAAGCAATTTCCTTTAGGTCTTCAAGGCGAGCCTGATAGAGTTCAGACAAGAGACTTGAACGATCGCTCATAAGGTCACCTGAGCCTCGTTGTTCCCTTACAGTATATGTGGTTTCGCTGTCAAGACATGGCAAATCGTTCGATTTTGATGCATGAATATCTTCCTCAACAATGTATTTCTGCCTAAGAAAGAGAAAAAACGGCTAAACCTTCAAACACGTTCGACATACAGGAAGGTTCGGTGAATCTATGTCAAATGCAGAAAAGACTGCTCGTTCAATGCTGAAAGAAGCGCACGAATTAGGAAACACACTTCGCGATATTGTTCGTCGAGATCTTGCGGATGAAGCAAGGCGGTTCAACGACACACTGAATGAGCGTATTCAATTAGCAAGCGAAACAATAGTTCAGGCAGTGAAGGCGAAGGAAGCGATTGCAGCTGGTGCCTCCTCACTCAGTTCACGCCTGGACAAGGCTTACAGAAAATATTCCAAAAATAGCAATCTCGAAGAATTTCGTTCTACACTTCGTGACTCATTGCAAGAGATACATCAGTTACGTGAGCAACACGAAACCGTTGCACAATCGATGAGAGAAGGCCAAACACCGAGCAGAAGTGCAGTTGAAATTGTTGAACGCTTTGCGGTTGAACTTCAGCGTGCAGCGGGTTCTTGGGAAGCAACAAGTAGGGAAATTGACGAAATTATTGGAACTCTATGCGATCCCAATCCGCCTGTTTCTCTCTTTGATTTAGAAAAATACCTTCTTGACAATGGATTTGAAGTCATTCTTGCAGGAGAAAACCGTTCTCCTGAATCGATTGAACTCGCTCGAAGGGAACTTGGTCATTCAGATTCATCCGAATGAAGATCCATCATTGCAGGACGTTCTTCATGGAATTCATCTGGTAAGCCGTAAACACGTCTGTTTGTCGCCTCATGCGGAGATGTAAGCGCTGAGAGCATATTGCCCCATTCTTGAAGGAGATTAATCATCGAAACTCGATGTCCATCGACTTGTCCAACGCGTTCTGCTGAAGCACTGACCTTACCATCTAAGCCAAGAGTTTCAATTCTCATTTCCAACCGCTTACCCGCTTGTTTTACATTGGATTCGGGATCGATAATTGCTTCCATTGTCCAATCATCATTGATTCTTTTCGCTTCTCGAAGAATTGTTCCAATTCCACGCTGCTCAACATGTACACCTGTAATTGAGACGAGATGATTGGGGATACTTTCTAGAATCTTCGATTCAATTCGATAGGAAAGTTCAGCCGATGGATCAAGCAGATGTTCCACAGTGCTTTTCGGAAAACCAACTCGCCCTACGAGGAGAGTGAACCCGTCCAGAGGAGGTGGAATAAACCGCGCCCGTTCTGGTGAACCTCTCTGGAGCCCAAGTGTATGACGCCGTGTTTTTGAGGAGAGAAGATTGTATTGAGACCTTTTTACAACATATCCATCAATTTGTTCATCCAATCGAAGTTCTTCTAAAGCGTCAATTTCTTCTCGACTCCCTGAATCACAATCTCCGAGATTAATTTCGACCGAAGTTCGTAGGACGATGTCTCGACGCAGTCTCATCAATTGACGTCTTAGGAGTTCATGATCACAGAAGATAATAGCATTTTTAACCAGATATTCAGGCTTATCTTCGCTGACCATAACCCAAGTAGGTTCTCTTCTTGGTAAAAGGCCGATAATTGAAAATTCTGGCGATTGGTATTGATTCCAATCTGCTGGACTCATTGCCACGATATCGCCTAATCCCTCTGAAAGGATTGAAAGAGCGTCGGGTATTGTTGGAGTTTGTTTCAAAACAGCGTCAAAGGTTCTGCTACGCTGCTCAAGTGTTTTTTCAATTTGGCGGCGAACTCCGTCGCCATGCGATGATGTGGATAGAAACACAAGTCGTTCGTTTTCCAAAGCCTCACCTCGGCCGAAACATGGGTCTCAGCGTTTCATGGGCAGAGACCACTCGTTAAGAAGGGCACCGTTGTGGAGGCTAATGTGCAAGCCATTAGCGAAGCGGAAGTCAACCGCCTAGAAGACTTGCGAGAGCAAGTGAATCAAGCCCTCCATTCAAAGATTGAAACTGAGCTCCAAAAAGGGGCGGGAGAGGTTGCTGAACTTGCTGGAGAGATGCTCCTATCCGGAGGAAAAAGACTGCGTCCTCTGCTAGCAATTATTGCTTATGAGGTTGCAGGTGGTAAGAACATCGACGAGATCATGAATCTGGCATTATCGTTCGAATTCATTCACACAGCGACCCTTGTTCATGATGACATCAATGATGCCGCAAAGCAAAGACGAGGAATAACGACATTGCATGAACGAGCGGGTCAGGCGAAGGCCATCATTGCCGGAGATTGGTTGTTTGTCCACGGCTTTGGACTTGGTGGACTGTACACTAAATCAATCATCGATCTAGTAACTGACTGTTGTGCAAATATTGCAATTTCTGAGTTCATGCAACTCGATCATGTGCTCAACCTTTCAACTTCTCCAGAAGATTACTTGCAAATTGTCCGTGGCAAAACCGCAGGCCCATTTGCTGCTGGTTGTGAAGCTGCTGCTCTTGTGGCAGGGTCAAGTCAAGAAGATGCAGAAGCACTAGGGCGATTTGGAATGGAACTTGGAATCGCCTTCCAACTCATGGACGACATTCTCGATCTGCAAGGTGACGAACGAATGGGCAAACCCCGAGGCGCAGATGTCATCGAAGGGAAAATGACTCTTCCGTTGATTCACGCTTTAACGCTGCTGCACGGCGAAAAAAGAAAGAAACTCTCTCACATTCTTCAACAATTTACTGATAAGAACTGGGATGAATTGATGGGTTTGCTCGAAACCTCTGACTCGCTGGGTTATTCACAACTACTCGTTAGAACACATCTTGAACGAGCAAAACTTGAACTTCAAAGATTCCCAGATTCTCTATCTAAATCACTCCTCATGAGAATCGTTGAACATGTCCACGAACGGCACATGTGAGGTCGATTGAATGGACGTTGAACATCGTGAAGTCATCATTGTTGGCGCTGGGCCAGCAGGAACCACATGTGGTCAACGTCTAGCAGAGGAAGACATTGATGTTTTGATATTGGAACGTAGAGAAATCATCGGAAATCCTGCTCAATGTGGCGAGTGCATTCCAAACTGGGGGGAAGTCATTGGAACATTCTCTGGGTTGGAAAATCATCAATGGCTCAAAGATTCATTTGACTTTCCAGATCGGATTCAACTTCATCGCCTGGATCACATGAGGGTTTTTCTTCCAAGCGGAAAGGCTTACCATTTTGACCTTGATGCCTTTGCAGGCCATCGATTACAATTTGATGGGTATCTTGCTGAGAAGGCAGTCTCTGCTGGCGTAGAGATTCGAATGTCAGAACCTGTACTGAACATAAAGAGAAGGAGCAAATCCAACTCGCTCCTTGTCGTTACTGAAAATGGCCGCTACACCTGTGACCTTCTCATAGACGGAAGTGGTTCTCTCGCTCACGTATCTCGCTTATTGCATGGCAAGGACAAAGCATACCGTCCTGATGATCAAGTCCCTACTGCCTACGCACAAGTGCGCGGAAAGGTACCTGAAACGTTCGATGTGTTTCTCGGAAGTGTGGCGCCAAAAGGCTATGCCTGGATTATTCCAAAAGGACCAGATACTGCAAATGTAGGATTAGGTGTGCGTGCAGGTGCTCTCAAAGGTTCAATTAAAGAGCACTTGAAGAAATTCTGCGATGATCTTAACCTCGAAATCCTCTCCTATGGAGGAGGTTGGATTCCAATGGGAGGGCCTGTTAAGACGATGGTCGATCAGAATGTAATCGCCATTGGAGATGCTGCTGGCTTGGTGATGCCTTCGAATGGGGGCGGAATTTCGCAGGCAATGATTTCGGGTTGCTTCGCTGCTGAAGCTTATCTTGATTTAAAGAGACATGAAAAGCCTCTCACATCCTATCAGGACAGAATTCAAGCGTGCTTCGGACGTGCTTTGAAAAACTCATTACGTTCGAAAAATATGGGTTACTTGATGTTTCAAAATGATTTCATCACAGAAGTCTTGTTGCGTATACTAGGACCAATTGGCGGCATCAAGCGGGCAATGGAATGCGACAAACCTCTATGGGTCATTTAATTCGATCATTTTCATTTCAACCATCGGTGTGTTCAAGTCTTATCAGCATCTGCAAAGGTCATGGCGAACCTACGTAGCGATGAAGAGGCTGTCAGCCCTGTCATCGCAACTGTTCTTCTTCTCGCCATAACGGTCATGCTGTCTGGGATGGTTTTCGTCCTCATGCAAGGAGCCCTTGAAACTGGTGAAAAAGCGCCACCACAAATGACTGTCAGCGTACGTGCTCTTGACAATGGATATCATGTCATCCGTATTACAACACTCGATCAAACGCTTGACCCTAGTCGAATCTCATTCAGTTTGGCAGAGCAAAACAATGCCAATGGAACTGAATTCCTCGGATTTGTTGATGATTCGGATGTATATTCTGTCATTGGATCAAACATCTCATTCCACGATCGTGATGCAAGTTATTCAATTTCAGCAGGTGATTATTTCGTTGTGAATTCAAGGGAAATTGGCGCAGATGTAGGTGACTGGGGTTTTACTCTTCTAGACCAGCAACTACAGTATGTGCTGGTTCGTATAGATTTACCACCAATGCAAGCCTAATCAATCGTCTTGGTCATTGAGTGTTCTGATAAAATTCAGTTGAGCGTTCTTCATTTTCAATGCTTCTTCAAGCGTTTTGAATACCTCGTTACAATCCGTTGATGCTAGCGCTTGTTGTCGATCTGCATCATCATCGAGTACGGCATGTGCAACTTGCCAAATCGAAGCAGAATCATATGGCAGGAACTCTTCTTCAAGAAGTAAAAGCATGTCTTCCAGACCTAGATCATCGTTTCGGAGTATAGCATTGACATCAACAATATGCTGGGCCCATGAATGAAGGAAACTCGACCAATCTTCGGCACTAATTTCACCCTCGATTTCATCAACGATACGAACATTTGCTTGAAGGTATAGTTTACCATTGGGAGCAGTTTCATGGTATTGTTCGACAAGTTCATCGACAGTTGGGAAAATATCTCCAAATGGCATCGAAGGGAGAGCGGCTTGCTCGACATCAATGATCTCAAATCGAGAAGTACCATTTGCTGTAAAAAGAAGATTTGTCCCTTGTTCTTCAACATTTTTCAAATCACAAAGCACACCGTACCTTCCTGGCTGACTCCAACCATCAACATACGATCCATCAGTTGCTTGTGAGATGTAGCCAAACGGTTTTTCATCCAATACGCAATCATCGAGCATTTGTTTGTATCTTGGCTCGAATACTCGTAATGGCTCTTCCACAGTTGGGAAGATTCCGACTGGTAAAACGAACAACGGTATCTTCATCGTCTGCGCCATAAACGTAGTCCACTCTAGGAGTTATTGAAGGATTGTACATCAACCACCAATAAAAGACATCTCGATTCGTGTTGTATGCGTCTTTTCAGTACGAGTTTCTGAATAACGATCTTTTCTTTGACTCCATATTGAAGATATTGCATTTGAGATCTCATTTTTACTAGCATCCATTCGGAGTATAGATCGTATGTCGTGCCCTTTTGAGGCGAAAAGACAAGTGAATATGCTCCCATTTGCCGAAAGTCTTGCCCGTGAACAATCGCCACAAAACGGTTTGGAAATTGATTCTATAAAACCAACAATATATCCCAACTTTGTGCTGTAGGTTCTTGCAACATCACTGGGGTGATTTGGTTTATTTTGTTGAATCGGGCCAAACTCTCCTTCGATTTGAGCCCGCATTTCTTCTCCAGAGACAACATGTTCCAGATTCCAAGAATTTGTCCCCCCAACATCCATGTATTCAATAAATCGAATGGGGACGTTTCTTGGACCCATTTCTTGAATTAGAGGTATGATTTGATTTTCATTAACACCTTTCTGCACAACAGTATTTACCTTAACAGGAATATCCAGAGCGAGTGTTTTATCGATGGATTCTATGATCGTATCAGGAGTTGATTTTGTATCCCCCATCGATTGGTAAATTCCAACATCTATGGCATCTAGTGAGACTGTAATCCTTGAAAGCCCAGCTTGTTTGAGTTGTTCAATAGAATCAGAAAGAAGATGGGCATTTGTTGTTAAGGCTATGTCGAGTTCTGGAGAAAGTGCTCTTAGATTCCCGATAAGAATATGCAAATCTTTGCGAATTAATGGTTCACCTCCAGTAAGACGGACCTTTCTCAGGCCAGTAGGAAGAAGAGATTCTACGACGAAAACAATCTCCTCGAAGGTAAGGATGTCTGATTTAGGAAGATACATGTGGTTTTTGTCAAAATGTTCACGAGGCATGCAATATCGGCACCTCATGTTGCAACGATCGGTTACAGAAATCCTCAAATCGAGCAATGGACGCTTGAAAACATCCTTGAGGACCATGCCCTATCCTAGTGCCGTTGTATTGTGAATGTTTGCAAGCCTTCATCTGATAACAGATGTTGGAACAAACATGGCAAAGGGTTGGACGAAGCGGTGGAGTCACCGTGGGAAAGGACACCGCCCAAGTCATATTGAAGCCCTTGATGTCAAAGAGGACACTACTGTTTTGAACGAAGAGTGGGTTCTTCCTCCTTCGAAAAGCCACCTCATCAGAATGATGTATTTGTGCGCATTAAGCGAATCAGAACACGTCTTGACAGGAGTTTCTTCTCTCGGAGATGATCCTGAAAGCATGGCTCGCTGCCTTGAACAACTTGGTGTTGGGATCACTCGAGGAAAGGACAGTTTGAGTATCAAAGGCACTGGATTTACCGGGTTTGTACGTCCACCAAGCGTGTTACATGCGGGTAATTCAGGAACTGCGTTACGCTTTTTGATGGGATTAGCTTCACGAACCGAACACTTGATCATGATTGATGGAGATTCAAGTTTACGAAACAGAGATCATCGTGACATGCTAAAGTCCCTGCAATCACTGGGCGTAGAATGTTCCTATGGCACTGAGCAGGAACGCCTCCCTATACTGCTTAGAGGTCCATGGAGAGACTCTAATCTGAACGTTGATACAACGAAATCATCTCAGCCTTTTTCCAGTTTGTTGCTCGCCACTGAGGGGATCCAAAAACAATGTAACATCGAAATTAGTTCAAACTCAGTTAGCAAAAGACATGCTCAACTTACAATGGATCTGATGAAACAATGCGGAGCTACAGTCGATAAAGTGGATTCAACATTTGCCATTCAGCCCTGGAAATCGAGGCCTCCAAAGCGTTGGGAAGTGCCACCTGATGCATCGATGCTTGCTTTTACTGCTCTTTCTTGCGTCCTTTCAAAAAAAGAAATCATGATTGCAAACCTTCCATTGGATAACGATTCAATTGGCCATGAGATTTTACTTGAAAAATTACCACAAATTGGACTTCAAATAAACGATAATAGACTTATACCTTCGGGAAATTATGGTGCTGTCGAAATTGATTTGATCGATGCTAATGATTTGCTCCCTCCTCTTGCGGCGATCCTGGCATTAACGGGAGGTGGCACAATCTCTGGCGCCACGCATGCAATGTACAAAGAAAGTAATCGAATTACAAAAACCGCAGAAATGCTTCAACAATTTGGAATTGAATCTCAAATAAAAGAAGATGGAATTATTATCAAAGGAAACCAGTCTCTTCAGAAACCAACTTCATTCGTTCAAACATATGGCGATCATCGGCTTCAAATGACTGCGATTCTGTTAGCAACAAAAGTTGGAGCAACAATCGAGGGACCGCGTCTTCACAAAGTAGCAGACCCGTTTTTCCTTGAGAGGTTCTCAACCATGCCTTCCGAAGTGCTTGTCAAGGGAGTCCAGAGATAAGCGAAGGGCTGTAGGGCGGCCATGAACACAAGCCCATGGGTTTGGAACATGTCGCATATCATCGAGTAAACGACGCATTTCTGCTATGCTCAATTCATCATTTGCTTTTACTGCACCTCTGCAGGCATTAAGAAAAGCGAGATGATCTTTTCTTCGTTCAATTGTTTCAAGCGGCGCTCCGTCCTCGCTAACATCTTGTAAGAGGTCGAATAAGAATGGTTGAATTTCATCTCCGTCAAGAAGACGAGGTGCCTGAAGTACATGCCATTCTCCATCTGACTGTTGCTCAAGCGTAAATCCAAGTTCATTCAGTTTATCCATCGAAGCTTCCAAACGCGCTTGTTGGGTCAAATTGAATTCAATTACAGTAGGAACTAATCGAGATTGTGGCTGCCAAATTGTCTTGTCGTGACGAAGACGCTCATATCGGATTCGCTCATGCAAGGCGTGTTGATCTATGAGAAGAAGTTCCTCTCCCGCTTGAGCAAGAATGTATGAATCAGCAAATTGTGACAGGGGCTCCATCTTCGGCAAGTCGTTTTCACTCGATTTCAATGGAGATTCCTGAGTAGGTAAGATACTGCCTCCAAGACCTGCATGACGATGCAATGCCCGTTCTTCTTTTGAAAGGGCAGGAGCTACTGGAAAAGAATCCATACCCGGCAATATTTTTTGGGCTGATGCAGCCATCGATTGTGGGCGTTCTTTTTCGGTACTCTCAATCACATCTTCAGCAACGTCTCCGACAAGGTTGAGTTGCGTCCCTGCTGCAAGCACCCATGCAGGTGGATTAGATACAGGGGATGTATGTTGATGAGTCACAGCCTCCTTTATTGGCGTTAAGAGTTCTTGTATTGGCTTTTCTATAGAATTATGTGAAAGGCCTTCAAGCCCCTGAAGTTCCCCGCTTGAATCAGGCTGAGTGGGTGAAGAAGCGAGCGTGTAGGCAATGGCTCGTTCGAGACGCTCAAGGACACGCCAAGAATGACGTAAACGGACTTCTCTTTTTGTGGGATGTACGTTGACATCAACCTCAGTGGCGGGAACTTCGAGGTGTAGAACTGTCACAGGATGTCTTCCTTGCATCAAACGGGTCCGATAACCCCTTCGAATCGCTTGGTGGAATGGAGTAGAGGCTACTGGTCTGCCATTAACAAGAATATGAATCTCATCACCTTTCCCTCTTGATATATCTGGAGTACTGATGTAACCTGACCATCGCTCCTCACCAGGAACGCTTGCATCATCAACTGGTTGTTGAAGTGGAAGAAGAGACGATGATTGGCCCCCCAATACGTCATATAAACGATCTTCAATTGATTCTACTTTAGGCAAATGGAGAGTCGAACGACCATCAATAGTACAGCGGAAACCAACGGTTGGATGGGCAATTGCATGAGCAACAACCACTTCTACAATTCGTGCGTGTTCTGTGGCAGGGCGACGTTGAAAACCCAGTCGAACAGGCGTGTTCTCGAAAAGATGCTCCACTGTAACCACTGTTCCCTTAGCCATTCCAAATGGTTCAAGTTCTGCTTTATTGCCGTCTTCCATTTGGATGCTACGGCCGTCTTGTCCATCTGGTCGAGAGGCAACTGTTAGTCTGGACACCATTCCAATACTTGCAAGAGCTTCTCCCCTGAATCCAAGCGTATAGATTTCATTGAGATCTTCGGGAGATTTCATCTTGGATGTTGCGTGGCGATCAAGTGAAAGTGCTAGATCATCTTGATGTATTCCAGACCCATTATCTTCAATTTGAATCTTATCGAAACCTCCTCTTTCAATGATGACATGAATCGAAGTCGATCCTGCGTCGAGTGAATTCTCAAGAAGTTCTTTGACGACTTGTGCTGGTCGCTCAACGACTTCTCCAGCAGAAATATGGCCGATTGTTTTCTCATCAAGTTGCTGAATTCTATTTGGTTCGGTCATCCAATTATTCCTCCAGCTGATTTTGTAGGTCCTCTAACAGTTTGTATGCATCGCGAGGAGACATATCATCTAGATTGACATCGAGTAATTTATCCAAAACAAATTGTTG
>JBMZTB010000024.1:0-21708 GCA_049623485.1 Candidatus Poseidoniaceae archaeon | reverse complement strand
GAGCAGAGATGCCAGGGCATGGAAGAAGAGAGATATTTCTCATATTGCCTTGAGTCAAGGTGGGCTCTTTCATGATGCAAAAAACAAACGTAGCGAGCGATTTAAGATTGTATCTGTTCTCAAAGAAAAGCAATCAAACAACTTGCCACACTTCAATGTCCATCTGAAAAATGGAAGAACTTCAATTCATATCTCAGCCCGCGCTGTTGAACGAGCTCATTGGGATTTCCATCAACCTACAAGAGGTGGAGTTTGGTCGCATTTAACCTATAATGAATATCCTCTGGTCGTAGAAGAGTTGGACATCACTGATGAATTTGGAGTTCGCTCGAAAACAGATTATGACTGGGTGAGAGGGAATGCTGAGCACAGTTGGGGCTTTCTCCATTGACAAAAACTCTGTTAATTCAAGACCAATGATGGCGGAGGACTTATGACCCAGTGGGGCAAGAGTACCCTGAGGCATAGATATGAGCGAAGATACTGAGCCAACTGAAGAACAGAATGTCCAATCAGATTCAAATGAAAAATCTGAAGCAGATAATCAAGAAGCGATGAAGAACCGTTTCAAGTTGATTGACGGCGAAGAAGTACTGCATGTAAAGCAACCAAGCGGTGTTGGTTTCCTCAACATGTATGTGCTTGGATTGCTTGTTTTTGGAGTCCATATCATCTTCTGGAAGCCAGATATGTTGGTGGACGATGAGTCTGGTGGAATCGCTAAGGCGATTGTATGGATTATGGAACTCGGCGGGTCGAAATTACCATTTGGATTTGTGCTTGTCATGGCGACAATCACTTGGTTTAATCGAATGTTAAACACATCCACATCAGGCAAGTGGGTGACTGTTTGGTTACTTGTTGCAACCCTTCTTCCAGTCCTCATTCAAATCGATGGGCTAATCGCATTGATTCGAGATTTGTTCTCTGATGCTGATGTTGAACCATTCCTTGGGTTTGAGTATAACTTCCTTATTGCAGGGATCGCCTTGACTGTCTCCTTCTGGGGACTCGTCTTCTATTACCAACGAAGTTTCGACTATGCAATTACCAGCAACGCTGTCATCTTCAAGCATGCATTCCTCCTAAGTCGTGCACATCGTAGAATCTTATTCGATCGTATTTCTGAGGTACAAGTGGAGCGAACGCCTCTCGGCACAATGACTGGATATGCAACATTGACCATTCTCACTGACTCTGGTGTTGGAATTGTCGAAGAATCCGTCGGTGGGAGCATTGGAATTTCTCCGAGTGATTCTTCAAACGAGAACGATACAACTGCAGAAAAGGCTGGAAAGGGCCTCATCCGTTCCTTCTTCGCCCTCTTATTTTACAAACGAACCGTTCGAACAGTACGCCCTGATCCGAAACATTGTTTCTTCAAAATCCGAGGATGGGAAGATACCAAGACCTTGCTGAATGAAATGCACAAAAAGCACAGTCAGTCAACAAAATTGGATAATCTCGCTGATATTTTAACTCGTGAAGAAGGACAGGACTGAACCGCTTTATTCAAAAGCCAATGGTTTGTCCATTGTATTGGAGAGAGAAAGATGAGTGACGAGATAATGGCTGAAGCAATAGAATTATTCCGTTCAGGTGATTTGAAAGGAGCAGTTGAAAACCTAGAGTCAAAACTACGTTCAAATGGCGATAATGCAATCTTACAACATACATTTGCGGAATTCGCAAATATGTTGAATATGCAAGAACAAGATGATGTTGTCCCAGGTGGAAAGATCATGATGTCTTACAAGAAAGCAATGCAACTCGACGAAGAGAATGTTGAGTACATCGCTGATTTTGCCTCTTTTGCTCTCGAATGCCGACGTGTCCCCGTTGCAGTAAAAGAATTCCAGCGATATGCAAAGAAACTGGAAATCGAAGACATTCCTGTAGATGATGTGCTTTACCAAGCAAGTCGTAATCTTGTCGATGCGATTGAGGTTATGGACCCATCTCGAAATGCACCAACGATTCAACCTTGGCTCAAGCAGGCCCTCATTTGGGCTGTAGGTGGACTTGGATTTACTCCTGAAGAAGCCATAGAAGTTCTCGGAAGCGATGACTGAGGCGAACTCAATGTCTGATGCAGAAACACGTCTGCATTTCCGAATTGGCTATCTTGGAGATTCATACCATGGCAGCCAAATCCAGCCCGATGTTGCTACAGTTCAAGGTGAATTAGTGCGAGTCTTTCAGACTCTTGGCTGGATTTCTAAAACCGAGGAAGAGCACAACCTCGTTCTTTCCAGTCGAACAGATGCTGGTGTTCATGTGAGATTGAATGGTGGAACTGTACGAATCTCTAACGAGTTGTGGAAAAGCATTACGCCTCGAAAATTTATCCGAGCAGTTGATGATTTATTGCCTGATGATATAGCATTCTTAGATGTGCGAGAGGTTGCATTCGATTGGAATCCAAGAATTGCATTGCATCGAATCTATCGCTACAGATTAGAAGGAATTGAATTTTGGAAAGACCCAGGAGAAGTTCTTTCTGAATGGCTTTCAATGTTTGAAGGGACCTACAATGCAACGAATTTTGCACGACTTGAACCTGGGAAGAATCCAATCCGTACCATCCTATCCTGCAAACCTTGGATTGTTGACGGAAGAACGGTAGGATTCGAAATCATAGGTGAAGCCTTTCTTTGGAATCAAGTTCGAAGAACTGCTATGGCCATTCATCAAATGGCACTTGGCGAGATCACCCCCGAACAAGTCAAATCAGCCATCGAACAACCTGAAGTGAGTGTTGACTTTGGTGTCGCACCTCCTGATTGGCTCATTCTTTGGGGTGTCGAGTGGGAAGACTCCCCTATTCCTGAATCCTTCTCGGAATGTCATCAATTTTCTCCTCCTCCACTGCCAAGCCGTGCTGCAGAGCGAACGATGAGAAAACGATGGCGACAAGCTGCAAAAACTGAGATGAAAACACTCCTGCATCTTGAATGGATGGAAATTGGACGTTTACCTCTTGCCTTCCATTCAAACTAAATTGTTGATTTTTACCGTGTCAAGAGATTTGTTTAATTGGATGATAAACCACGAGTCTGTATGGGGGACGAGTACCAAGAGTCTCGATTCCGTAAGGGGATTTTAGTCCTCCTTTTGTCAGTACTATTTCTTTTACCTGGTTGCTTAGATGGAGATGATTCGGGAAATGACGGGAGTAGCCAATCTTTCTCTGGAGAAATTACCCTTGACATCTGGCACACATTCGCTGCAGAAAGCAAGGAGGAAGAAGTTTTCACAAATGCTGTGAAGGAATATGAACAAAATAATCCGAATGTTTCTGTTGAGGTTACAATGGTGCCATTCGGTAACGCAGATCAATTGTTTATGACAGCAGCCCAAGGTGGTCAAGCACCTGATTTGATGCGTTTATCCAGTGATCAACTTGGAGCCATTGGAGAAATACGGGTTGATAGCCTTCCTCTTTTAGAGGACTTGAGGCCTCATCTCACTCCACAAGATCGAGCCAATTTCGAGGAACGTGCTCTTGAAGCAATGCGGTACGGTGATGCTTTGTATGGTGTTCCAGCAAGCCAAGATTGTCTCTCATTAATCTACAATAAGGCCATTTTTGATTCACAAGGAATTGATTACCCCAATGAGGATTGGACACATGATGATTTGCTGAGTGCAGCCCAGCAGTTGACCTATCAAGATGTTCAAGGATTGGCGCTTCCCATAAAATCTGCATATTGGTGGTTTCCTGTACAGGAGGGTTTTGGTGGTTCACTTTTCAATGATTCAGGAACGCCGACTCTCGATTCAAATGGTTCTGCTGATGCAATGGAATGGATGCTTGATTTGGAATTAGAACATGAGGTTGTTGCAACTGGTACTCAAATTGAAGGCATGAAGAATCAGTTTATTTCTTCAAAGGCTGCTATGATTATCGACGGACCATGGAATTGGGCAACTTATGAATCGAGCCGTCTTAGCATAGGTCAAACGATTCTACCTGTTGTTGAAGATACGGGAGAGCGTATGTCACCCCTTGTCACATACAAAGGATGGTCTGTGAGTAAGCAAAGTGAACACAAAATCGCAGCAGCAGATTTAGCTTTGTGGCTTTCTTCTGCCACTGTTCAGAAAGATTTTGCCCTTGAAACCTACACGATGCCAACTCATTCTCAATTAGAAAATGATGAAGATATTCTTGGCGATGATGTCATTAGCGGGTTTCTTGAACAAACAAAACTGGGGACTCCGGCTCCAACAACTCGAGCGATGGCCCTTGTCTATGATCCACTGTCTACTGCCTTTGAACAAGCATACAGTGGGATTTCATCATCTGAAAACGCACTCGTTCTTGCAAATCAAGAACTTGTTTCTCAAATGAATGATTTACAGCAAGCTGCACCTTTGGAACAAAATACAGGTTATCGAACCATTTCTCTGGAATTTCAATTAAACCAAACCATATCGAATTACAGTATTTTTGTGGATGATATACTGCACACCCAACTCATTGTTAGTGATGAACTTGGACTGATGAATTCAGGATATGACTCGTGTCAATCAAACGGTGAGGAACTGAATCAACTTGGGCAAATACGAGTCATATCATCAACATATACCAATCTCAATTGTACCTTGACAGGTATGATTCCCAACGTTCAGCACGACATCGATGTGTATGCGGATGGTGAACTATTCTATTCGACGACGGGTAGCACATTTGTTTCAGATCAACGACCTAGTGCAGGGAATACATCTCCAGTTATGTTTGCTTTAGGCGCTATCGTTCTTTCATTGATTGCATTGCTAAGTTATGGCAGATGGAGGGATCAACGCTTGAATAGAACAAACTCTCGATTAGCGCATGCCTATATTGCTCCCGCTTTATTGGCTCTTGCTGTTTTGACCTTTTATCCAGTTATCTATGGATTCTGGTTGTCATTTACAGATGCAGATCAAACACATCTTGGAGAACAATCGTTCATCGGATTGTCTAACTTCTGGGACGTGATCACCGCATCAGGTTTCATTCGTGTCACTATTTTCACATTGATTTGGACCATCGTAAACGTTGCTGCCCATATTGGAATCGGATTATTCTTAGCTCTCCTGCTCCAACGCACCTCTATCAAAGGGAAAACTGCTTACAGAACATTGCTCCTCTTGCCTTGGGCAGTTCCTTCATACATCTCAGTGCTGGTTTGGCGAGGAATGTTCCAACCCGATGGCTTCGTGAATGATTTACTAGGGACAAATATTGACTTTTTGTCTGATCCAACCGGTGCGCAAATCGTTGTTATATTGGTCAACATTTGGCTTGGAGTGCCGTTTATGATGATGTCTATTAGTGGTGCTCTTCAAGCATTACCAAAGGATATGTACGAGGCTGCTGAACTCGATGGAATAACTGGTTGGGATGCATTTCGACATCTCACTCTTCCAAATCTCAGAAGTGCTTTAGTTCCTCTTACTTTGCTAGGATTCATCTGGACATTCAATATGTTCAATGTCATTTATCTTATGACAGATGGAGGTCCAAATCTGTACTTTGGGGAGCCTGGACAAACTGATATCCTCATTACATACGTCTATGATGTTGCTTTCAGAGAAGGTGCATATGGCGTTGCAGCAGCGTGGTCTGTGATTATCTTCCTCATGCTTCTCGCATTTTCTTGGACCTACATGAAACAGACAAAGGCTACGGAGGGCTCATATTGACAGAATCTAGGCTTATGAGGGATTGGTATGTCCCGGTGGAGATCCTCACGCTTAGAACATGGCTTGTAGTTGCGTTCATCGTTCACCTTCTCTTACTAACTGTGGAAGTACTTCGTGATGATTCAGTATCTCTTTTGCTTGGATTCATCCTATGCATTCTCTTCGCTATATTACGGGCTTCACTTCCTAAGATTCATGATCAGGGGAAGAGAAATGTATCTCTTGCTCTGAGTGCCTTGATAATTGGGATTGGAATATCCCGTCTCGTATCTTCATCTCTTTCAATTTTTGATATCTGGATGCATGCTTGGACAATTATCCCTTCAAGTCTCTCACTATGGTGGCTTTCAAGTCGAGCTGTTACTGTTTGGACCTCGAATAAATTATCGACGTCAGCGATCGAATTCGGTTTGCTTAGAAATTTTGAAACAATCAAAAAGCACGAGAAATTTTCAACTCATCTCATCTTAATTCATTTCGTTTTCATGACTGTTATTCCATTGATATGGATTATTGATATCGCCTTTTCACCAGGAAATGCCTTGGGCGGTGAAATCGGAGATTCATTCTCAATGGAACACTTTTCCAAGATATTAGAAGGAGATTCTTTCTGGATCTGGTTCGTTAATTCTCTGATTGTAAGCCTTGGTACCTCCTTGCTTGGCCTTACAATTGCAATTCCAGCAGGTTATGCCTTCAGCCGTTACAAATTCACTGGACGAGATGTTTCGATGTTTGCATTCTTATTGGTTCAGATGTTTCCGGGCATCATCATTCTTGTACCTTATTTCCTTGTCATGAAAACTCTCGGCCTCTTGAATACACATCTTGGATTGATTCTAGCATATTGCGTGACAGCTTTGCCATTATGTGTTTGGATGCTAAAAGGATTCTTCGATACAATACCAAGAGAACTTGAAGAGGCTGCAACTTTGGATGGATGCAATCAATTCCAAGTATTTACCAAGGTTGTTTTGCCTTTATCAAAGCCTGCGATTGCTGTAACCGCCCTCTTTAGTTTCCTAGCGGCTTGGAATGAATTCCTTCTCGCCTTGACGTTCAATACTTCGAACGATATGTACACATTGCCAGTCGGGCTTGCCTCCTTGATCTCCTCTACAGGGCAAGCATGGGGAGACTTTGCTGCTGCAAGTCTGCTGGTTAGCCTCCCTGTTGCTTTACTTTTCTTATTCTTCCAGAAATTCCTCATCGAAGGATTGTCTGCGGGTAGCGTAAAAGGGTGATGTTATGGTTGAAGTGAATTTTAAGAATGTGACAAAAAAATATGAAGATGGCTTTGAAGCGGTTAAAGGCCTTAATTTAGACATCAAAGACGGTGAGTTTCTTGTCTTACTTGGCCCTTCTGGATGTGGTAAATCAACCACATTGAGGATGCTTGCTGGTTTGGAGGACATCACCGAGGGGGATGTTCTTATTGATCAAATGAAGGTCAATCATTTACCGCCAGGTGCCCGTGATTTAGGTATGGTGTTCCAATCATACGCTCTGTATCCACACATGACTATCCGAAACAACCTCTCCTTTGGGTTACGAATGGCAAAAGGCGAATTGAAACTTACCAAGGATGAAATTGATTCCAGAATTCAAGAGATTTCTGAAGTATTAGAATTATCAGATCATCTTGATAAAAAACCCAAGGAATTGAGTGGAGGACAGCGTCAAAGAGTTGCTTTGGGACGAGCATTGGTAAGACGTCCGAAAGTTCTCTTGATGGATGAACCTCTCTCAAATCTAGATGCTGAACTACGTCATCAAATGCGGAAAGAGATTCGTAGACTTCACGATACACTTGGCACGACGACGATCTATGTCACTCACGATCAAATTGAAGCAATGACTCTTGCCGATAGAATTGCTATTCTCGACAAAGGCACTTTACAGCAACATAGCGAACCACTTGAAGCATACAATAATCCTGCCAATGATTTCGTTCGTTCGTTCCTATGCAAACATATTGATGATCTGGTCGATACTGCAAATGCATTGTTCAAGAAACCAGGAGAGGAAAACGAATGAAATTTGTCGCCCGTTTCTTGATCTTGATGATGCTCATCGTTATGTTTTCTCCTCTCTCATCAAACGATGCAAAAGCGTCTGGACATACTCCCTCAACGATGACCACATTTTCGTTCAAGGGCTTTGCAACCGAGGTCTTCGTTGCAGGCGAATGGAATTGGAGCGACCAGATTCCAATGACTGAACAAAATGGGGTTTGGACAGTTGATGTTGAACTGCAGGAAGGATTGTATTGCTACAAATTCATCGTCGATGGTGAGTTCATTTTTGATCCAATGAATCCAGAACGCTCCTATTGTGGAGATATTGAAAATTCGCTTGTTCGTGTTCGCGATCATACACGTTCCCAATTTAGTGCTGAATTGATTGACCAATCGCTTGTTGTAACCTATCATCCAGGTACATCAGGTGCGAATTTCGATGGTACACCAGCGGCTATTTCTGGTGCTGTTTGGAATGCTCAAGAGATGACATGGACGTATGATTTGAGTGGATTGGCCGATGGCAAACATACCCTGAACATCAACGGATTCGATCTAAATGGAATTCCTGCTTATGACTTGCTTGTGCCATTCTGGACAGGTTCGAGTGCTGATTTCGAATGGCAAGACGCACTCATCTACATGGTCATGACCGACCGATTTGTTAATGGAAATACATCGAACGATGAGTCCATGGTTGGTGCAGCACAAGGGGCTGATTGGCAAGGTGGAGACTTTGCTGGGGTCACCCAGATGATTGAATCTGGTTATTTTGATGAATTAGGCGTCGGAGCTCTTTGGCTTTCTCCCTTCAATACAGCGGCTAACGGAACTGGAAAGGCTGCAGATGGCGTTCACGATGTCTCGGCTTTCCACGGTTATTGGCCAACGGAACCACGAAGCATTGAGCCCAAACTTGGGACTGAAGAAGAACTTCATGCCCTTGTTGAAGCAGCCCACGATCGTGACATTCGTGTCATGATGGATTTTGTTGTCAACCATGTTCACGAGCAACATACCTACCATGAAGAGCATCCAGAATGGTTCAATTCTGGTTGCATTTGTGGCTCTTCAGATTGTGATTGGACCGAGCATCGCTTGGATTGCCAATTCACATCGTACATGCCTGATGTCAATTGGAAGATTCGTAATGCATCTGAACAATTCATTGATGATGCCCTCTGGTGGCTTGAAACCTATGATCTCGATGGCCTGCGAATTGATGCAGTGAAACACGTCGAAGATTTGGCTACGAGAAATTTAGTAGCTCAAGTCAACGAACGATTTGAGACGGTTGGAACGGATTACTATCTCAAAGGTGAGACGGCGATGGGTTGGGGCGGTCACTCGCTCGAAGATAATCAGGACCAATATGGGACAATCAATGCCTACATGGGTGAGGATGGGTTGGACGGTCAAGCTGACTTTGTTCTCTATCACGCAGTTGTCGACAATGTATTCGTTTCTGGTAATGAGAATTACATGCATCTCGATTATTGGACCAACCGAAGTCAAGATCAATATCTCGATGGCTCAATTATGGTCCCATATGTTGGAAGTCATGATGTGCCTCGATTAACCAGTCGAGCAGATACTGGAACCAATGATGCGTTCAATCAATGGGCAGAAGATGGACTTCCTGGTCAACCTGGTGATGTCTCTGCCTACAATGCTGCCATGCAAGCGTATGGCTGGCTGTTGACAACACCAGGTGCTCCACTCCTCTACTATGGAGATGAGTACGGAGAATACGGAGGCGCAGATCCTGATAATCGGCACATGTATCGAAATGAAAGTTCGTGGAGCACAATGGAAACACAATTGTTTGAGAACATTTCAGAACTTGGTAAATTACGCTCCGAATCGATCGCATTACAACGTGGTGGATACAGTACAAGACTGGCAATGCCGAACCTCTTAGTCTACAATATGACGCATGATGATCAGGTCATGTCCATTGTTCTCAATCGCGGTGCTCCAACGACTGTTGGTGGCTTTGAAAGCAACGATGTTGTTCGCTTTGGTCAATCTACAATGCTCGATGACACACTCTCAGTCGGGGCACATTCTGTGACCGTTATCGAACTTGATGCTGTTGCTATTGTGACTCCCGTCTACGGTTGTACTAATTCAACAGCCACGAACTTTGACTCATCTGCTACTGAAGATGATGGCTCCTGTGAATATCCTCCTGAACCAATCCTAGGTTGTACTGATAGTACAGCAACAAATTTTGATGCAGTGGCAACCCAAGATGATGGCAATTGCCAGTATGAGACCGACCCTGTTGACCAATGTGCCAATGTATTCTGTGATGCATGTCCCGATGGATGGGTCACGTTGCCAATAGAGGAGGGGGATTGCTGTCCAATATGCCAGCAACCCAATGACGATAACCAAACAAATAGTACAACTCAAACGGGTTCAAACAATGAAACAGAATTGCCCGATTCAACCAATGAAACGAACGGGAATCAATCGGGTACAGAGGAAATGAAAACTTGTGAAGGGTGTTGTGGAGATACATTCGAGGTTAGCATCGATGAACCATGTCCAACTCCTGCTTGTTCGGTGTGTAAAGAATCAGAGGGAAGTGAATCGAAATCTTCCACCATTGAATTAACGCAATCACTGTTGGTTGGAGGCATCATTCTTGCAGCAATCGTTCTCGTCGTTACAAGGAAGAGAAGTAGTTTTCAGGATGATAACACATTCAATATTGAATCGAACGATCAAGAAAATTGATGATAAAACTCAAGATAATCTTGAATCATACGCTGTCCAGTAAAGCCTGCTGATGCGACAATACTTGCTTTCATCATCTCAGCCCATCCCTCTTGGTCATGTTCCCATAAGGGTATGACCTCATGTTCAAGCACGTTGTAAATGTTGTTTGCATCTCTCTCATCATCACGATCTTCTTCGCCTTCACCAATGGCCCATCCATTCACTCCATGAACACAGGCTTCTGGCCACCATCCATCAAGAATTGAACAATTTGGAACTCCATTCATGGCTGCCTTCATGCCCGATGTTCCTGATGCCTCCATGGGTCGTATCGGATTGTTTAACCAAATGTCAACACCGCTCGTCATCATCAAACCGGTTTTCATATCATAATTTTCAATGAAAGCGACTGGAATATCGTCTTCAATTTGTTCAGCAGAAGCGAAAATATCACGAATCAATTGCTTGCCACCTTGATCTCTTGGATGTGCTTTCCCTGAAAACACGAATTGAATTTTCCCAGCACCAATCGCCTGTAAACGCTTGAGATCTCTAAACACAAGATTTGCTCGCTTATAGGTTGCAAACCGTCGAGCAAAACCGATCGTCAAACGGTTTGAATCAAGTTCAACACCAGTTGTTGAACGTACGTAATCACGTAACTCTTGACGCACCTGAGCCCTTGCTTGAAGAAGGTTGGTTGTCGGAGTTGAAGATGCATGTTCAAGGTTCTTTGGGCTCGCCTTCCATTCTTTTACATGCTCATCAAAAAACGCTGCTATCGCTGGTGCTGTCCAAGTGATGTGATGGACTCCATTGGTGATGGGTTTGATTTTTTGATCAAACATCGTCATTGCAACATCAGCGTTTAATTTGGAAACAGCATTCACGGTGGTTGAAAGTGAAACAGCAAGATGTGACATTGAACAGCGAGCTGCATCTTCTGGATCGCCTGCACTCCTCACCAATTCCTTCGCATCAGTCGGTAACAAATCCCCAATGACTTCCTCAACCAATGACCAATCGAATCGGTCGTGTCCTGCTGGAACAGGTGTGTGTGTTGTAAACAGGCTGCGTTGTGCTAATTGTTCACGGCTCCAACCCCTACTCAACAGTTCAAGCATCGCGAATGTGCAATGGCCTTCATTCAAATGTAGCCCATTCAGTTCGACATCCAAATGATCAAACAATTTCACGCCTCCGACGCCGAGTACGTATTCTTGTCGAATTCGCATACCATCGTCACCTCCATACAATCTTGATGAAAGATCTTGATGCTGGATTGCGTTTTCTGGATGTCGGGTATCCATGAAATAAACGGGAACAATGTGACCTGATTGACCAAGAATTTCAGCCATCCAAACATAAGCCAACAGTGGTTTCCCATCAAGTTCAAGGTCGAGAACGATGTCTGTTTTTGTGAGAAAACGGTTCATATCGAGTTCAGGAAATGTTTCGGTTTGGATTCCAGCGTCGTCAATATGTTGCCGTGCATATCCTTGATGGTAAAGCAGGGTTACTCCAACCAGAGGTATGCCTGCATCGGCTGCTGATTTGACATGATCTCCAGCGAGAACACCTAGACCGCCCGAGTAAGTATGCAACTCTGACCAGAGGCCAATCTCTGCTGTAAAATACCCTACCACAGGCATATTTTGTGCTAATCCTGTCAGGTTATGAGTTCTTTGTTGATAGTTTCACCTATCGAGTTGCTGCCATGTAAATTTCCATCTCCAATTCCCACCTTTTTGACCAGGTCTATTCATTCGAGCTTTCGGACCTAAACCCAATACATCCTGCAGAGGATAGACCGATATTCTCGCATTCGAATCCTTTGCCAACCGAATTAATGTTTCTTGAATGGTTTCGTTTGGTATTGCGAGGGATTGTACATTGGCTCGCTCTTCATCTGTTGCATCCTCAAACCAACCGACTGCTGTGTTGTTGTCATGTGTGCCAGTATACGCAATTTGTTGTTCTGTTATGTTGCTTGGATGATGCGGATTAGTTGTTAAATCACCAGCGAATCCAAATTGGAGCACACTCATTCCGCGAAGGTTATGTCGATTTCTAAAATCGATGACCTCATTTGGAATGATCCCCAAGTCTTCTGCAATAATTTGTTCAGGAGTGGATACCAATGTCATCAGATGATCGAAGAGTTTGTCTTGCGGCCCAGTTTGCCAGTGGCCGTTTATCGCATCCTCTTCAGGATAAGGTATGGCCCAGTTTGAATGGAATCCTCGAAAATGATCGATTCGAACAACATCATATAGTCGAAACATTCGTTTCATACGCTCTTTCCACCATCTCCACGCTTCTCGTTCGTGTGCTTTCCAATCGTAAAGAACGGTCTCCCAGACTTGACCGGTTTTGCTAAAGTAATCGGGAGGAACACCAGCAATAAACGTAGGATATCCATTCTCATCCAATTGAAACAACTCTTGATGCGCCCATACGTCAGCGGAATCGTGTGCAATGAAAATAGGAACATCACCGATGATCTTGACACCATTTTCACGAGCGTATTGTCGTAACGTGTTCCACTCAGCAGAGAAATTGGCTTGTTGTTCGATGTAAAATTGGCGTTGATCACTGAACTTCTCCAAAGCAAATTTGTCCCGGTTCTTGAGTGGTTCGGGCCATTCATACCATGGTTTGCCATTTTGATCTGCTTTTATCGCGCAGTACAATGCCCAATCGTTCAACCAAAATTCATCTTCTTGGATATCCGTTTTTGTTCCAGAATCGCACAATGAACTCCAGCCAGCAAAAGCCGATGGAGATGCGTATGGTGAGGCATATTTGTCTGGAGGCGTGAGTGGAAGTATTTGCCAGTAAGCGAATCCATTTGCCTGAAGCCAATCAACGAATTTGAAACCATCTGACAGCCTACTGTTGGGTAATGAAGTGATGTGACAGAGAATTCCAGCCTCTCTCTTAGGTCTCATCAATTCTTTGCAAAGTCTTTCAAATTATCATCTCTACGGTTAAGCCATGCGGAGAAGTGCTGTGATTTTGTCCCTGCTTTTCATAACATCTACGATGGGTGGATTTACTGCTGGACTTACGCCTTCGACGATAAGTGTTGATGGTGATTTGTCTGATTGGGATTCTGATAGTCAAATGGCATCTGGAAATGTCGATCTTCATCTTACATGGGATGCGAACAATCTCTATTTTGGCTGGGATGGAACCGATTGGAAGGATTCGTTTGAAGGTGCTGATTTATTCGTTTACTTCAACACCTCCTCAGAGGGGTCCGTCTTGAGTAAAGAATGGGGCTTTTCTCACACGTTACCATTTGCGGCAAATTATGGATTTGTTCTCGAAGATGATTCGTATTTCCGCATTATTTCCTATGATGGAAGCGCATGGATTGACAGCCCTCACGTCGTCGATATCTACAGTGGTTGGAGCGGCAACAAGGTCACGGAATTTGCAATCCCATGGGCCGAGATTGGAACACCCACTTCCTTCGATGTCATGGTTTATGCACAATGGCAGGATGAAGGGAATGTTTGGACCTCGTTCCCAGAGCAAAATCCTGCAAGCAACAATGGTGCGGAGACATTTACCCATGCTTGGCATGTTGAAAACGTCAACAATATGACAAATCCGAGTCAACTTCCTGTGATTCAACCCGCTGCTTCTGGAAAGGTTGACGATGCACTCAATCTAGCTATTGTCTTCCACCAACATCAACCCTATTACAAAAACAAACTCACTGGAATGTACGAGATGCCTTGGGTACGTGTTCATGCTATGACTGAATATGTCGATTCGCCTGGTATTCTTGGGGATACAAATACGAAAGTAACCTACAATCTTGTACCTTCGTTTATTGAGCAATTGGTCGATTATCATGAGGAAGAAACACTCGATGTTCACACGGATATTGCAAAGCGTCCGTGGGCAGCAGGTGGTTATCCCAATGCAACGGATCTCGAGTTGCATACCATGCAATTCCAGTCATTCTGGAACAGCGGTTGGATTTACAATGTATCAGAGGATGATGCAAAATTAGGATGGCTTCATCCTTCGAGTGAACGTTACAAGGAACTGTATGATGCAACCTTGCACAACCTCAAGCCTGCAACCATCATGGACGATGATTTGCTTCCGCCTCAAGATTTCCTTGATCTCCAAGTTCTGTGGTATCTCTACCAATTCTCACCAGATTATGTGCTTGGAACCTATAACGCAAGCCATCGTGATCAAGGATTGATCGATTTGTTCATGCAAAACGGAAACTACGATTTAGATGACTTGAATTACGTTCTTGACGCTCAGCATGCACACATGGGCAATGTCTTGCCAATGTACAGCGAACTTGCTGCGAATGGTCAAATTGAATTGACTACAACACCGTACTATCATCCAATCATGCCATTGTTGATGATGGAAGGTTGGACGATGGAAGACGGCATTCGTGTCAACAAGGATGCATGGCCTGAAGATGTTCAGAATCATCTCATTACAGGAATGGATCTCTTTGAGGATGAACTTGGTTTCCGTCCAACCGGAATGTGGCCGAGTGAAGAAGCGGTTTCACCAGCGATGGTTCAACCTGTAACAGATGTTGGAATTGAGTGGATGGTGACGGATGAAGAAATCCTCAAACAATCCACGAATCAAAACGGCGACTATATCGATGTTGAGGATGTGACCAACCTTGCAACACCTTGGAAAGTCTCTGGGGCAGATGGTGGCGAGGTTGCTGTCATCTTCCGAGATCGAGTCATCTCTGATCGAATTGCATTCCAATATGGAACGATGACACCAGAAGCAGCTGTTTCTGATTTCATTGCATACCTCGACAACATTCGTCAACAACTTCTCGATGCAGGGGAAGATCCCTCTGAGCATCTACTCACCGTGGCCTTGGATGGCGAAAACTGGATGTTCATGTCCGAATTCCAGCATCAAGACAATGCTCGACCATTCATGGCAGAATGGTACGGCCGACTTGCAACACACCCGACCATCGTAACCACAACTCCTTCAGAATTCCTTGAAACAGAACCAACGTTACCAGAAATCCAAACCATTGGAACCGGCTCTTGGATTGACGGAACATTGCGTACATGGGCTGGTGAAGAAGAGGAGTCACTCGCTTGGCAACGTCTCGTTGATGCACGTCAACAACTCGTTGCCTTTGAAGAGGAAAATCCAAACGATCCTGGTCTTGAAGCAGCATGGGAATCCTTGTACATTGCACAAGGAAGCGATTGGTTCTGGTGGTATGGTCTTGACCAAGACAGTGGATACGATGAGAACTGGGACGTACTGTTCAAGGTTCATCTCTCCAACATCTATCGAGCGGTCAATCTCGATCTACCTCCATACCTTCAGGATTTGTGGACCAATCCAGCAGTTCCTTCTGTTGCAGCATCGTCGATTATTGAACCGATGATCGATGGTATAGCATTGCCAGGGGAATGGGATGGTTCTGCACAATATGATGCACCTGTATCAGGAGATACCTTTGATATCGACAAATTTTTCATAGGTTATGATTCATCAAATGTATTTGTTCGCATTGATGCAGATACTCCTACAGACTTTGAGAGTCAATCATCAAATGGAGATGCCCCCGATCTCGCCATTTATTTCATGCAACCGAATGCAGTGAATTTTAATGAAGCTGAGACGAATTTCCGAACCTATTATGGCAATCAGATACTTGGATTCCCATCGAAATACATGGTTGCTTTTGATTTCGATACTCTACGAGATGATGGCCGTGCAAAGTGGAATCTCTTTACAGCAAAAGGCAAGACAGGAGACCAAGAGCAATGGGTTCTCAGTGGCAGTTCCTCTCTAGGAGACTGTGCAGTTGATGATGTTTATGAGTTCATGATTCCATGGTCCGAAATTGGACTCTCTCCACGCTATTCAACTCGCGTGAAGGTTGTATCATCATGGGCAGAATCTCTTGCATACGGTGATGGTATAGACATGGAGATTGCACCGCCGGCTCCTGCTGAACTTGTGTTGCCAGATCTCGAAGAATGGGTGACGTTGCTTGTATTGAATGATACAATAGGCGATGAAACTGGGGATGGAGACTACACGTATCCACTTTCAAGTGATTTTACAACTCCAAACAATGGGGGTCTTTGGGATGCCCAACAGTTAACGATTCGTCAAAGTGCTTGGAATGCCCAATTCATCCTCGAAGTTGGTGAAATGACTGACATTTGGGGTCTTTCAAATGGATTTAGTCATCAAATTGTGCAAATCTATGTTGATCAAGGCAATACAACCTATGGTTCTACAGATATGCTTGATGGCGCAAATGCTGAGATTCATCCAGACTGGGCTTGGGAGGTTGCTCTTAGTGGGACTGGAGAACCTGGTGCAGTCATGGCTGTTCAATCAATGACTGGAAGCACTTCTTCTCGTGGTGTTGATGTTACAGGTGATGTCACTTCGAAAACGATCACCTTCACTGTAAGCAAAGATGTGATTGGGGATGATATCCCTAACTACCGTTACATCGTTGTTGTTGGCAGCCAAGATGGATTTGGTACAGGCAAATGGAGAGATGTGGACGCAACTGCAAGCACATGGACCCTTGGAGGTGGTTCCGATCCTGCACCCGATGATGGCATAGATTATGACCCGAATGTTTTGGACATTGTCCTTGATGGGGACGGTCAAGAAACCATGCTCTCGTCTTATGATGTGGATGGGCACGTCTATGCGCAATTGACTGGATTTGAGATGCCAGAGGTTCCTCAACAAATCTTTGGAGCCACTGTTGATACAGTAACTGCAAATTCTGCGGTCATCACTTGGTCAACAACAGTTGCTGATGCAACATCAATACAATACACAACTTCTGGAAATGAGCCTACAGATCCTCCATTGCAAAATCAATGGACTGAACTTGGAACTGAACATGCAATTACGTTGACTGGACTAGATGTCAATACGTCGTATATGGCATATATCCGGGCTAATGATACGGCTGAAGTCGTGGTGACATTTACGACGAGCAACATTGTTGATGAGACACCACCTGAGCTGCTTAATTTAGAAGTCGAAGTTCTTGAAGATGGAAAGGCGAGAATCACTTGGTATACTTCTGAAAGTTCAACAGAAGAAGTATATCTTGATGATCTACTTGTATATTCAAACGAGTTCGCAACCAAAAAGAACCATGAGTTTATTTCCGATATTCTTGCTAACGATGATTGGACTCTTCTTGTCAAGAGTTCAGATGCATCTGGGAACATGAATTCAAGCACTCTTTCGTTTACTGTCGATGTTTCGACAACGACTGATTCAAACCAACCAGTTGAGGATACAAAAGACCCTATCGATGCTGATGATGAAAGCAAATCGTCGTTAAGTTCGTCTGCCCTGACGCAAATCGGAGTACTTGTTGTGATCCTTCTCATACTCGTTGCATTCATACGAGTTCGTAAAGGTGAATCTGGTGATGATGAATGGTCTTGATTACTTCTCTTCAGCATCTGGTCTAAAAATCCACTCGCCTAAGTAAGCTGCAACAAGAATCATTGCAACCTGCGCTAAACCTCTCAGGATATGCGCCCATAATGGGAATGTCTCTCCATTTAGTTCGATATCATAAATCCACATGTTTAGATTGGCCCAATACAGAATGATGAGGAGAAACACAGTCGCCTTTGCAGCCAAAACTCTTGTTTTTGGAAGGATTAATCCGATTCCACAAAGAACTTCAGGTATTCCACTGACAATAACCCAGAATACATCTGAGCCAGGGAGAATACTTGGGACAATGGCAGTGAACCATTCTGGGTCAATGAAGTGAAGAATTCCAACATATGTGAAGAAACAACCAAGTCCAATAGCCATTGTATCACGATGATAGGACCATAACGTCTTCATCGCTTCACCACGATTGTCAAGATGTCACCATCCTGTAAGAGATGGTCCAAGCCAACACGCTGCCAATCGAATTTTGCAGATGGACCCTTAATGCGAGCAAATCTAAACTTTCGCTCAAAGTCACGATGAAGTTTGTTACAAATTGTCCGAACAGTTGAATCATCCTTGACAATCAGAGGTTCTTCCATATCTGCTTCTTGACCCTGTGGTTTGAGATACACTCGCATAAATCCGAGATTATCATAAATAAAATCCTTCAATTCAGTGAGGCCAATATCCTTGAATGCTGAAATTTCCATAATTGGCCAATCGGATGGTAAACCCACTCTTGCCCGAGCGATGTCTTCTGGAGTTGCGATATCGATTTTATTAATTGCAATAACTGCTTTTTCGTAAATGATATTGCCTGCCAAGCAATCTACAATTTGTTCAGCGGTTGTATCTTGACGGAGTGTTACAATTGCGGATGTAAATCCGAATGATCGAATGATGTCTCCCATTTCCTCTTGTGTTAGGTGCGTTTGTTCTACAGTGGTGCGGACATCAATTCCGCCTTTATCGACACGTTTGATGAAGACAGGTGGCCGTTGTTCATTAAGCCGCAATCCAGAATTATGCAATTCTCGATGCAAGACTTTGAAGTGACCATCTTGGAATGGGTCAACAATGTAGAGAACCATATCTGATGAACGAATGACGTTAAGGATTTCTTTTCCTCTTCCTTTTCCTTCAGCAGCGCCTTTAATCAAACCAGGCAAATCCAGAATCTGTATCTTAGCACCTCTGTGTTCCATGACTCCCGGAATACATGTTAGGGTTGTAAACGCATAACCACCAGTTTCTGAATGAGCGTCTGTCACCTTTGAGATGAGTGTGGATTTCCCTACAGACGGAAATCCAACAAGAGATACAGTTGCATCACCAGATTTTCGAACTTCGAACCCCTTCCCGCCACCGCTAGCTTTCGAATGAGCAGATGCCTTTTCTTCCTTGAGTTTCAATTGAGCAATTTTTGCTTTCAATTTACCAATATGAGCGTTTGTGGCCTTGTTTTTTTGGGTCTTGTCGATCTCGGCGCGAATCAAATCGATTTGCTCCTTAATCGTCGCCATTGTAACGCCTCATTTGCAATGGCAAGACCGCTGTTCTTCAATGCTCTTGCTCTTGAGGCTCAATTCGTTGAAAACTTGAAGCCTGTGGAGAAGCCGAATGCCTCAAAGAAGAGGTGTGTATGGTATGATGCATGGGGCTTGAAATCATCGTTCTCTTAGTCGATGTTTCTCGCCTTAGGTTGACCTTGGATTTGGCATGGAATACGTTGTATCAAGGTCTTGAAAAACGCACATTGCGCAACACACGCCCTGTTCAAGATTCACGACTGAAAATTCTTTTTGATATCGATGCCGAAGCAGAACTACTCGATTGGATGGATGCCCAACCTTGGGGCAAAGATGAATCGAAATCATTCAATCAACTGCTTGATGAATCGACTGATGGTGAAAATGGTCTTCTCTTGGCAATGAAGTGGGCTAGTCCAGGTGCATGGGAAGTCTGGGAAGGACGCGCATATTTGTATCTCGATGTTGCCCTTGATACGACCATTGATGGTGAAGATGTTCTCTATGGAGGCCAAACATGGGACAATGTTCGAATGGAATTAGCAGGTCTTCCTGAATCTGAATATGCAGAAAAGGTCTGTATGGATTGGATGGATCGAAGGAAAGCGTTAGGGGAAACTCTCGATGAAAAGGAAGATGCTCGAATTGTTCCAACCTATGAAGCCCATGATCGAGCTGCAAAATCTCTTGTTTACACAATGAATCGTTGGAATTCTGAATCAGATTTGGTTGCCATCATTGGCCGAGATCATCTTGAAGCACGAAAGTGGGGGACTGGATCATGGAATGTTTCCACTGTATTGGCACAGGGTTTACCTGACGATACGACAGCGTCGGGTTGAAAGACCACTTCTGGCTGGGATGGCTCATGTCGAAGGATGAAGATGTGCCGACGGAAGAGACTCCTGAACTTCATGATGATGAAACTCCTGAATTCGAGGACGTTGCTGAACAAATCGATTTGTCTGAGCACGTTGAACCCCTCGATCCATTGGAAGAGGCCACTCAACGGGCTGAAAAAGCCGAAAAAGAGATTGCGTATAAAGAGGCAGAAATACAAAATGTTCGCAAGCGACTTATGGCAGAAAAATCAACTCTAATCCAGTATGGTGGAATGGGTCTTGCACGAAGAATGATTCCAATCTTGAATGACGTTGATCGTGCTCTTCAACAAGTTGAAGAAAATGATGAATCACCACTGGCACAAGGATTACGCCTTCTTAGGAACAAATTGTGGAGGGAGTTGGAAGCTGATGGAATCAAGGCGATTGAAGCCAAAGGATTAGAATTTGATCCATCGAAAATGGAAGCTATAACCACTTTGCCCGCTTCTGAACAATTCCCTACAGGACTCGTAATTGATGTGTTAGAACCAGGATACATGTACAAAGAGCGAGTTCTAAGTGCAGCACGTGTGGTTGTAGCAACTGAGTAATCAGCCTGCATGCGGGCCAGCATTGAGTTGTAAAAATCGGTATAGTGCATCGTTTGTAATCAACCACTCAATGATTGCAATTGGTACGCTTGGGGTGAGAACAGAACGTGTTGCATCATCATCATACACGGTTGAGAGCATCATGCAGGATTGTCGAACTCGCCAACCTTCAAATTGGACTCGTTGATGTAATTCAATCCAATGAACAGGAAATTGATTGTTTTCATAGAGGTTTTTGGTGTTCTCATCAGAAGTAACCAACGTGCCCTCACCATGAGTCTTGGATGCATGTTCAACCCAGTTCGGAGGGTCGTTGATGTCTTCAATACCGACAATGGTAATGCGTTGGTTCAAATCCTTCTCACTTACCCATGATTCAATCATCAATTTTCGTTCTTGGAATGAAAATGGATTTTCTGTAGTCCATTCTTCTTGAGACGATCCTACTGCAATCGTAACTTCTTGAAACAGCTCAAGGGCTTCGAGAACGAGATGCTCATGCCCCTTGTGAAACGGTTGGAATCGCCCAAGAACAATTCCTTTCGCCATGTTTTAGGCAAAGTAAGGTGCAACATCAACGTTTGGAAGCGCATGTCCCATCTCATTGAAGCAAGCAATCATCCTCTTGCATCCCTCAATCATCTCCTCAACAGTCGTCGTCCCCATGCTTCCAACTCTGAACATTTTGCCCTTCAAATGGTCTTGGGCTCCGATAACCTGAGTCTCATAGGTTGCTTTGAGAGTGCTTCGCCATGAATCGTCAATTCCTTCAGGATACATGATGGCTGTTACTGTATCACTTTGTTGCCCTCCGTCAGCAAGAAGCAAAAAGCCGAGG
>JBMZTB010000023.1:0-22350 GCA_049623485.1 Candidatus Poseidoniaceae archaeon | reverse complement strand
GCGAAAAAATGAGCAAATGTGGATGTGGAAGATCACCAACAGGTATGTGCAAAGGATGGCATGGTCTATCAAATGAAGAATATCAGAAGAAGTTGGCAGAACATAAGAACCAAGAAAAGGAGGAATGAGTTTGGCTAAGAATTGGAATACTATTCTTCGTTGGGTTCACCTCATATTTGGTATGATGATCTCAGGTTATTTTGCAAGAATTACTTTCACGGGTAATGTCAATGCTTGGGACGATCAAGAATGGGTGACCATGCTTGTTGGACAAGGGGTACTCGCCATTGTTTTCTGGACTGGTATTATCAAATGGCAACTCCCACGAATCAAGAAGTGGAACAGAAACCGCAAGAAGAAGCAAGCAGCACTCTAAGCGATTCCTCAAGTACTTGGTATATTGCCAATCAAACATGGTCAGAGGAAATACTCTCTCCGAGTCACCAAGAACAAAGGTGACATTCACCATTGTTACGGCGGTGTTTATACTGCTGTTGTGGATTGGATTTGCGACCGACTTGTTTTCACACAAAGCGAGTACAGATTCGATTATCAATTCAGATCTAATTCCAGATTTTTTACTTGGTCTTTTTCGAGTAGGAGCAGCCTATCTTGCGTTTCATACAATCGTATTTTGGATGGTAAAAAGCCCCCGTCCTGGGGTTATGTACAGCATCAATTACCATACAGGAAATGTCAATCAACATGAAGTGAATGGACTAAAACGTCTTGTAACATTCAGCAGTTGGCAACTCATTCTCTTTGGAATATTTTTCTTTCTGGCAGGCCTTGTAAGCTGGTTGGCCATTTTTGAAGTAGAAGTTCCTTCATTTCTTAATCGAATGATTCCACTTCTGTACTTTATGGCTTTGAGCGCATCGAGTTTGACTGCAATCGTCGTTCGATACGTCATTATTCCTGCCGATTTTAAAGATAATAATCCGCTTGGCCATTTGTTTTTGAAGCATGAACAAGTGATGCATAATTGGACGATTATATTGCTTTCAATCGAACTCGTTTTTGGATCGATTGAGGTGCTTCCAGAAGGAGTCATTCTCGGCGGTTTCCTTGGTGGAATCTACTTTTACTTCGCTTATGTTTGGGGGCGTTATCTTGGTGGATATTTTGTGTATGATTTTATCGATCCAAGGCCAAAAAATGCACCATACGCTATCGTCGGCTTAGTCATCGCATTCGGTTTATTCTTCCTGACCATGTATGCATTGTATCTCGTTCTAGAATGGAACCAATGGATTGGAATTCCCTGTGTAGCTCTCTTAGTAGAGCGTTCAGTCTTGTTCAATCCGCCGACGAAATAATCACTTTGGACTGGTCATGTCTTCAGGGCGTACCCATTCATCGAATTGCTTGTTGGTTAGGAGACCGAGTTCGAGAGCACTTTCTCGCAACGTGATTCCCTTCTCATGGGCGTTCTTGGCAATCTTTGCGGATTTATCATAGCCAATATGGTTGTTAAGAGCAGTAACCAACATGAGTGAACTGTCAAGGTGCTTCTGAATCATGTCTTCATTTGCTTCCAGTCCTTCGATGCAGCGTTCTCCAAAGGAAACACATGCATCACTGAGCAAGCGAATGCTGTGCAGGAGATTATGAATCATCATCGGTTTGAAAACGTTGAGTTCAAAATTTCCTTGACTTCCGCCCATAGTAATTGCAGTATGATTGCCCATGACCTGGCAACAGACCATTGTCATCGCTTCAGATTGTGTTGGGTTAACCTTGCCTGGCATGATACTGCTTCCAGGTTCGTTTGCTGGTAGGGAAAGTTCCCCTAAACCACATCGTGGGCCAGAGCCAAGCCAACGCACATCATTAGCGATTTTCATTAAACTGACTGCAAGCGTATTCATTGCTCCACTCGCCGCTACAATAGCGTCATGCGCAGACAATTGTGCAAATTTATTTTCAGCGCTTACAAATGGCAATTCGGTACGTTCAGCGATGCGTTGAGCGACTTGCTCAGCAAATTTTGGATGTGAATTGAGACCGGTTCCAACCGCGGTCCCTCCAAGTGCAAGTTCAAACAAATCTTTCTGAGCAAATTCAATTCTTCGAAGATCAGCCTCGAGCATGTGCACATAGCCGCTAAACTCTTGTCCAAGTGTTAGCGGAGTTGCATCCATAAGATGGGTGCGGCCAATTTTGACGATGTCTTTGAAATCTCTTTGTTTCGCTCTCAATTTCTTCGTTAACCCTCTGACTGATTTGAACAAGCGGTGCTCGATTTCCTCTGCTGCAGCAATATGCATTGCCGTAGGAAAGGTATCATTGGAAGATTGTCCTTTATTGACGTGATCATTGGGGTGAACAGGAGATTTACTTCCAAGGACGCCACCAGCCATTTCAATGGCTCTGTTTGCAATGACTTCATTTGAGTTCATGTTGGTTTGAGTTCCAGAACCTGTTTGCCAAATTCGTAGTGGGAAATGAGCATCATGATCTCCATTCATGACTTCTTCTGCTGTATCAATAACCAGTGCTGCAATTTCTGGATCGAGGACACCAAGGTCACGATTGGTTCTTGCGGCAGCTGCCTTTAAAATTCCAAATGCTCGAATCAGTGGTTTTGGCATCACATCTTCACCGATATCAAAATTGACCAGTGAACGTGCTGTCTGACAACCATAGTATGTGTCTCCAGGTACTTTCATTTCCCCCATTGTATCTGTTTCGATTCGGAATTCGACGTTTGATTTAGGAGCCTTTGGGCTTGGAGGAGTGTAGGTTTGAGAGTAGGTTCCTTTAACATCGAGGCGGTTGCGAATGGCTTGGACAATCCATGCGCTGCGACCCATATTCTTTCCACCACCAGTCCAGCGATCGAGTTCTTGAGCCACATCTTCAGGTATGCTGACGGATACGATTCGGCTTTTGCCAACATTGTGTTTTCCCATAGAGTTTAACAATTGAATGATGTTATTAAACAAATGCTAAGGGCATAGTAAGTCAATAACTGAACTCATAAACCTCCAACCAATAGGACAAATATGGAAGAACAGACCGACACCATGCCTAACCTGACTACAAACTATGGCTTATTTCTCCTTTCTTGGGGATTAATTGTGACCTATATTTCTCAAGCACAATCCTTCACTTCCTTCTTACCCGCCGCTCTTGGACTTGCTCTTCTTGTATCTGGAGAGATGGCGAAACATCCCGAAGCAAGTAGGAAATTGTGGATGCATGTAGCTGTCACATTCGGCTTGATTGGTGCTCTTGGAGGGACTCGTTTCTTCATGGTCATGGGCGACGGACTTACTTATGCAAGTTCGTCAATGCTGATGATGTTCCTAACCGGGGCGGCATACACTGCTCTCTGTGTTCGCTCGTTTATTGCTGCACGTAAGGCACGCGAAGCGGCAGAAGCCTGATCAGAACTTACGTCGAACCTTTGCATTTGGTGCTGAGGTATTTGTGACGTCAAAGTCATCTTCATCTTGAACATCGATAGAGACATCGATTTGAACATCGGAAGCGACTGCTTTGGTGCTTCCTTGCTTGGATTCGATTTTGTCAATGGTCTTGACCAACATGGCGAATTCCAACTCAAGGTCCTCAAGTGAGTCGCTGAGTTGATCTATTTTGTCTGCCAATCGCTTCGCAAGTTTGCGAGCCTTTGCCAACACACGTTCGGTTCCCATGACCATACGGTCGCGTCAATGAATTATGAATGCATCGAATCGCTGAAACAGCAATGGTTTCACTCAACAACAGTGCATCGAACTATTTGTTGTGGGACCTTTGGACGGTCTCCAGGCAACTTTTGACATCCTTCAATTGTCTTGACAACATCCATCCCTTCAACAACTTGTCCAAAGACTGCGTGATTGCCATTGAGCCATGGTGTGGCAACGGTTGTAAGGAAAAATTGAGATCCACCAGTATTGCGGCCAGCGTTTGCCATTGAAAGGATTCCTGGCTTGTCGTGCTTTAGTGCGAGAGCGGAGCGCTCACATGGAATCTTCCATCCAGGTCCGCCTGTACCCGCACCACGAGCCATTGGGTCCTTTGAATTTGGACATCCGCCTTGAATCATGAAGTCTTCAATGACTCGATGAAAGTGAAGCCCATCGTAGAATCCTTGGTTTACGAGTTTAACGAAATTTGCTACTGTATCGGGAGCACTTCCGTGAAAGAGTTCAATCATGATGTTTCCTGCTGAGGTTTCCATTTGCACTTGCATGGTTGGACCACAGGTCGATACTTCAAGAGCATTTGCTTCGTTTTTCAAGAAACCACATCTTCATCAATGACATGATGTTAGATTGGTTATGGGCGAGATATTTGACATCGAATTTGAAACAATCACTGGTGAAACCACTACTCTAAAGCAACTTGGCGGAACTGAGTTTTTGATCGTCAACGTTGCAAGCGCATGTGGATTTACTCCACAATACGAAGGCATGCAAGCGTTGTATGAATCAAAGAAAGACGATGGATTGGTCGTTGTTGGTTTTCCTTGTAATCAATTCGGAGCGCAAGAACCAGGGACGCATGAAGAAATTCAAACATTCTGCGAAAGTAAATTTGGCGTTACCTTCCCAATGATGGCGAAGATCGATGTCAATGGTGAAAACCGACATCCTCTGTATGCCGAACTTTGTAAGGTTCTCGATAAAAATGGCGTTGAAGACATTAAGTGGAATTTTGGCAAGTTCATCGTTCGAGAAGATGGCTCAGTTGAGCGCTTCTCACACAGGGATGCGCCGGCTGACCTCCCTCTCTAAATCGGCCTTTTTATTGCCCTTTAGCCCCGATATTCAAAAGCGAAGATGCGCGAGAGTATGCTATGGTCAAACAACTCCCATGCGTTCCAATGGGCTGTTCGGCTTGTTGTCGTGAAACAACAATGCCGCTTACCATCTCGGAAGCGAAGCGACTTTCTCGCCGCACTGGAATGGCTGTTGAATCGTTTACGTGGGAAAATAAAGGTGTGTTGACTCTGCTTAATGATGAAACAACACGAGCGTGCGTCTTCCTTTTGACCACTTCTTCTGAACTTAGCGCAGAAGGAATTTGTTCAGTGTATGAAGTGCGCCCAGAAGGATGCCGAAAGTACCCTATTGTGTTGAATTCAAAAGACGATGCAATTTTGGACGATGGATGCCCTCATAGATCGCAGTTCCCCCAGCCCACTGAAGACGATGCAATCGCTTTACTCAACCTTGAGGAACGATTGATGCGTAAATGACGACGCGTCCCAAACTTCCATGGACAAAAACATACCATGCGTCTTCATATTGCCAATTGCAATCCAATAAGAGTTGCTCAAGTTCAGACCATTTGAAGTGAATCAACTGAGGGCGCTCTTCCGCAATAAGAGCACCGTCTAAACATAATTCCCTTGCTTCGCTTGGTAATATGAGGACGAGCGAGCCATCTTCTACAACCTTTGAACAGCTGAGCAATGTTTGTTTGAGAAGCTCTTCATGGTCAAGAGATCCTTGGGAATTCCTTCCATATGGAGGGTCAAGGACGATACCAGAGAATGACTGAGGGCCATTATTTGGAATCGATGCAGAAATGGCAGTTGCATCGCCTTGAAAGAACACATTTGCAGTCGATCCAGACCACTCGAGATTCTTCTTAGCACCTGCAATCATTTCCTCATCAAGGTCGAGTGCGACAACATCTCTTCCGCTCAACGCTGCTTCAATAGCAAAGCCCCCAGTTCCCGTCATAGGGTCGAGTGTTGCCCCTTTTTGCAACGGGCCACTGGCAAGATTAACAGCCAATCTAGCAAGTCTCGGCTCTAAACTCACAGGTTTGAAGAATGGACGCTGACTTGCACGACGTTCAACGCTTTCGTCGCCTTTTGGCCCAGTCCCTTGCAGCCACCCAAACGTTACTGACGATGACAGTTCGTCAAGAAGAATTCCAAATCGTTGCTTTGGATGCTCCAAATCGATTTTTGCATCCATTGCAGAAAGCAATCCTCCGATGCGTCCAGCAAATTCTGAACGTGAAACGCCTTCAATACCACGCCCATGTTTCCATGCAACAACAGCACATGACTCATCGTTTGGTGGATATCGTAGCAAATGTGATTTGATAATCAGTCGTATTGATTCAATATCTGTGAATGGATGATTTTCTCCGTTGTTGAATATCGCTTCAATTCCAGAGGAGATCGATACATTCGGAATCTCCTCTTTTTCGAGTTGAAATTGCATCAGTCGAGATGAAGCGAATGAACGCATGACTCTGTTTGGAAAGAGAGCCCGTACCTCAGCCTGAGCGAGAGCTGGATGCCAACCTCGTAAGGCTACGATATGCTCCCCCATACACCGCGCTTGGTGTGCTTGTTCTTCACGGCACCGCATACGAACCATGACATACCCTCGACGATAACAGAATGTTATGGGCTGTAATCTAAGAGACCTTGCTGCACCAGAGGAAATCAATCTTGCAGAACTTAGCGGTAAGCGCGTTGGCATCGATGCCTTTCTCACTGCTTTCCAGTTTCTAACAACAATTCGAGACCGATCTCCAACTGGTGACGGAGGCCCGCTACGGGATTCTAAAGGGCGCGTAGTTGCTCATTTGATGGGTATTTTGAATCGAACAACATCCATGCTCTCAATGGGTATTCAGCCTGTGTTCATTTTTGATGGGCAATCCCCGGAATTGAAGGCGGATGAGATTGCAGCACGTCGAAAACGCCGATTAGAAGCAGAAGCGATTCACAAACAAGCACTCGAAGATGGCGACTATCAAACTGCTCAAAAAATGGCACAACGCATTGTTCATTACAGTGCAGAGATGATCGATGATACGAAGAAAATGCTCGACTTACTTGGCGTTCGCTGGGTAGATGCTGCAGCAGAAGGAGAAGGCCAAGCGGCGGTCATGGCTGTTAAGGGACAACTCGATATTGTAGCAACTCAGGATTGGGACGCCCTACTTTACGGAAGTCCTATCCTCGTTCGTAATCTTATGAGCCACGGAAGCAAACGACATGGCCGCACCGTCAAGGCTCAGCAGATCAATTTGCAAGAACTCCTTGCTACACACGATTTGACCCGAGAACAACTTGTTGATCTGGCCATAATGATCGGTACTGATTTCCATCCAGGCTTGAAAGGAATTGGTCCAAAGACTGGAATCAAACTGATTAAATCACTGGGGACAATTGAAGCAATTTGCGAAGAAAAGGGCAAGGAAGTTCCTGAACGACTTGATGAAATCCGAGAAATATTCCTCAATCATCCTGCAATTGAAGTTGATCCAGATAATCTCAAACCGGGTGAAGTGGATGTCAAAGGATTGACCCACTTCTTACAAGAAGAACGTGAGTTCAGTCAACGAAGAATGGACGCCGCTTTCGATGCACTGCGAAAAGGAAACCTGATTCGAGAAGGAGGTCAAACCTCCTTGTTTTCATTCTAATGAATCACGCAGGGTCAAGACCAGGTAAGATCTCAAGATCTGTTAATTCGACTTGGACATCAAGTGTCGCTAATCCACGCGCTAATCCTTCAGCTTGATGATTCGCACTGAATCGTTCGAGAATACGTTGTCTTCCAGCCTTTGACCACTGTTCACGAATGGTTTTTTGCCCTGCTTGTTCAATTGCTTCAACCCATTTCTGGATTGAATCTGGATTGTTTGGCCATGGAAGCCTACGACCATTCAGCCCATCCGTAATCGTGTGCGTGAAGCCTGCGTCATCAACAACGAGTGCTGGAGTGTTCACCATTACCGCTTCCATAGGAGTCAGACCGAATCCCTCGGTTCGAGCAATTGCGAGAAGGGCGTGAGCATTACGAACAAGAGAAACAATTTCCAATTCATCGATCCTAGGCATGATGATTAATTCAACACCCATCTCCGTGGCCTTTTTCTTCATCTCTTCGGTTTCTCCACCGCCAACGTGAACCAAAGACATTGAGCTCGCCTGAGCAACAGTAAGCGCTTCAAAACTTCCTTTCATGAAACAAGCACGGCCAATGGTCAAAAGGTAGGGAGTGATTGGTTTAAGTTCGAAATGTTCCCAAACTTCCAATTCATCTGTGGTTGGTTCAACTGGCCACGCATGAGGATTAATGGCTGGCCAAAGAACACCTGCTCCGGCTGGCCGTTTTTCCTCATCTCGGAATTCAGGTTTTCCAGCAATCCATGAGTTTAGTGTCGGCCATTTATGCGCTGATGCAAGTTTTCGAGCACTGGTTGGCGTATTTGCTGAAATGATTGTATTTGGCCGATTCCACAACATGCGATGCCACTTCTTGTCCCAACGACGAAGATAAGAAAGAGCGAGATTATTCATCCACATTGGACGTTTGAATGATCCATCCATGTTTCGATGAGAGACGTCGTCATAGATTCCTTTGTTTCGCTCAAGAATGAAGGCATAAAGTGGAAGCGAACGAGGTATCAATTCGAGGACTTCTAATCCGCCTACGCTGATGATAACAAAAGCAGCATCAGCTTGTTGAAGTGGTTCTTTTAATGAAGGAAATAGGCGTTTCCAAGCCTTTCGAGCAGAACGACCTGAAGCCGCAGTCATCTCTTTGAGACCTCCGCGAGGTTCTTGCCAAGGCTGAGGAGGAGTGATCAACTCGATGTTGAGTTCTCTGCACGTATCGACAAGCAGGTCTGGGGCGTTGAGTGTGACCATTGTGATGTTCCATCGTTTCGCATGTTCTGGTAAAGCAACAATAAGATCACGTTGACCCCCTCCAAGCAAACCCATGTTGCAATGAAAAATAACCAGTCGAGGCAGTGTCACTTCCTCACCCGCCGATAGATTTCAAGTAAATCTTCAGTGATCGTTGACCATAGATATGGCTTGGAAGCCTCCTTTCCATTTGCAGACCAATGCTGGATTTGATTTTCATCTGCCTTGAGGATGGTACTAATCGCGTCAAATAGAGCATTCACATCACCCGGAGGAATCGAAAGACCAGCATCTGGTTCAGTGACTAATCGCCCCAAGTCATTGACATCGGACATAACTGTAGGCGCTCCTGCATTCATTGCTTCCAGTAAAACCGTTGGAAGGCCTTCAAATCTTGAAGGGAGAAGCACGGCTTTTGCATTCTCAAATAACCATCGTTTTTCACTGTCTTCAACGCGACCGAGTTTGTGAATAGAAGCAGGCTGTTTTGCGTCCGCAATTCGTTGGTCTAACCATTCATTGAGTTCTCCAGATCCTGCAATGGCAAGGCGTGCATTGGGCAAGCCACCCTCGCAATATTTGTCCCATGCATCCATGAGAACATCGAGTCCTTTTTGTTCACTTAATCGTCCAACAAAGACCATGATTGGATGCTGTTCTGCATCGCTTGGAAGGAGTGTCGGGCGAACAGCATCTTCTGCGACTGGTTCGAAGCCATTCGGCAGGATGTCGATTGGATCGTTGACACCTCTTTGCTTGAGATGATTTGCATAATAGGGAGTCAAAGCAATGCGTGCATCGGAAGTATTGAGCGTACGACGCCCTTGAACAACCCATCGAAGTGCCTTGAAGGATTTGCTGATGAAGCCCGTTTTGATGTAGTCATTATGGAAGGTTGTAACGACAGGAATCTTCAGTTTCTTTGCACGTTTTAGTGAACGTCGAATGAGAATGGGAAGAATATCATGAAGATGAACAACATCGAAATCCATGTTCAATTTCTTGACCGCAACAACAGGGTCGATTCCAGCAAGAACCATTTTCGGCGGTAACCGAAGGACTTCAACACCGTCTCGAATGAATTGTTTCTCATCATGTTCGGGTAAATCAGCACACCAGACGGTTGCTTTGTGGCCTCTTTTGACAAGCTGTCGAGCGATGTGTTCAACGTGTTGATTTCCCCCTCCAAGGTGAGGCCAATACCAGACGTGAACGAGTAGAACATTCAGAGAAGCATCCCCGTCTGAAGGTTCCATGAAGCAAAATGGCATGTTACTGATACATTAGCCAATCCCTTTCTTGCCACAACAGAGGACTGTATTGAATCATAAGCGGAGTTTTCAATACAGTTCACTGTCAGTACAGGTCATGCGAGTCATGGCTTTGGTCGTCACACTCGTTCTTCTCGCCGCCCCTGGGTGCACATATCTAGAAGATTCTTCGGATGAAGAGGTCGATGAAAGCGTAGAAATTCAGGAATTGATTCAGGGTTGTACAGACCCTGAGGCAGAGAATTACAATTCAGAAGCAGAGGAAGATGATGGATCGTGCGTTTATCCAGAACCAGAACCGATTCTTGGCTGTACAGATCCAGATGCAGATAATTATGATGAAACTGCGAACGAAGATGATGGTTCGTGCGAGTATCTCGAAACAATTCCTTGCAATGGGATGGTTTTGCTTTGTCATCGAACCTATGATCAGGTGACCTTCCCGGAAACGCACAATTCCTTTTCAACGCATGAAGACAATATCTACTACCCAGCGAGCAATCATCTTACAGGTTTTCAGGCACAATGGAATGCAGGAATGCGTGCCTTTATGCTTGACACACACTACCTGACCAGCGCAGATAAGAGCGAATCGAATGTGCGATTTTGTCATGGAAATTCCAACGAGGCGTTTAGCCCATGCACGTATGGAGCTGTTGACCCCCTCAATTGGTTGAGCAAATTAGAGACTGAGATGGAGGATGAAGATCGGGATGTTGTAACGCTGCTTATCGAAAACTACGTCGAACCAGACCACCTCAAGAAAGTCTTTGATGACGCAGGTTTGTCCGATATGATGTATGTTCACGATATGAATACAGAGTGGCCGACACTGATTGAACTGATCAATGTGGAGAAGAGGCTGATTGTTTTCTGGGAACAATCTGGTGATTCTGAACACCCATATTTCCACGATTTCCTTGAATTCGGATGGACCACAGATTATGCAAACGACGATACAGGATCAATGGATTGTGATCCTCATCGAGGAGATTCAAATCAACCTGTTTATCACATGAATAATTGGTTGAAGAATCAGGTTGGCCTCTCAGACCCACAGCGAGCAGCTGAAGCCAATGATGTCGAGTTCATGGTCGAGAGAGCGATTGAATGCATCGAACAACACGGAAAGCGTCCCACCTTCATCGCTGTGGATTGGTGGGAAGAAGGCGATGTTGTCGAGGCGGCTAGGCTCGTCAATATGATGGAAGATTAGTTGCTGTCTTGGACCCTCATAAAACGAAGAGGACTGGCTAACGTCGTCACTCCATTCTCGTTGAGTAAAGCACCTCTTGCTTCGCTTTGGGGATCTCCAAGCGCTTCGGAAACAGTGTTGATTGGAGCGCAAGGAATGCCAGCGAGCATTTCTTCCAAATCGTTTCGATTATGATGTTGAATCCATTCTTGTATATTGGCTTCAATCTCTTCCCGATGTTCAATGCGTCCAGCATTTGTTGACAATTCAGTCCTTGCTTCGACTCCAGAAATTGAACAGAATTTTTCCCATTGTGCATCTGAGCCAATGGCCACAACAAACCACCCATCTTTTGCTTCAAACGCTCGATAAGGAACGAGATTTGGATGGGCTGAACCCATGCGACGAGGATTAATGCCGCTTGCAATGACGTTCTGAGCTTGATTTGCCAGAGATGCAACTGCACAGTCCCAGAGACTGAGATCGATATGTCGGATTCGTCCAGTTCGTTCCCTATCCAGTAATGCTGCAAGGATTGCGTTTCCTGCATACAATCCAGTGATGATATCAATCCATGCTACTCCGACTTTCACAGGCTCTCCTTCTGCTTCACCAGTGATGCTCATAATTCCGCTACGTGCTTGCAAGGCCAAATCATATCCAGGTTCATCCCGTCTTGGCCCAGTTGCCCCGTAGCCAGAAATTGAACAAACAATCGTATCATTAGGAATCGTTCCAATCAAACGTTCAAGTGTTCCAGGTTTGAAATTCTCAAGAACAACATCGGCATGTTTGACCATTTCAATCAAACGTTGCTTCTCTTCCTTTAGGTTCATCTGGATGATGGATTTCCCTCTATTGCAACAAAGGAAGTATGCAGCAACCCGTTCTCCATCGAAATCAGTTGTGAAAGGAGGGCCCCAACCACGCGTATCATCGCCCCATGGTGCTTCGATTTTAGTGACATCTGCTCCGAGATCCGAGAGCATCTGGGCGGTATATGGCCCTGCTAGAATTCGAGAGAGGTCGAGAATTTTGATACCATCTAATATTCCGCTCATGACAAGGCGAGACATCCGAAAGTGTTGAACCCAACCCTATGGCTTTGTGACCATGAGCGAGTTGAGAAACCCACGGAATCGTCCGTGGTGGGGCTTGCTTATTTTTGGAATTCTTCTTCATCTCTCTTCAATGGCCGTTAGCGATTATGGTCTTGATACTCACCTCCATCTTGCAGCCCTTGAATCCAATGATGATGGAACTCCGGATTTGGAATGGGGTGATGTTCGCCCAGAGGATCCGCTCGCAAGCAATCCTGATGATGCGAAAATAATGGAGCGCGGTTGGTGGCAGATTCTCGATATGTATCCTGAGTCAATGCTCCCTCTTGCTGCGTTTTTGCCAATGATAGCCTTGATTGGGATAGGATTGTGGCTCGGTAATGGGAAACCGCATTTTGCTGCTTTGATTTCTCTCCATCCATCGTTTATCTTTGCCACTGGACGCTTGTATCCTGAATCCACAGTTGCTCTTGCAGTAGCAGGTATCGCAGTTGCTTCAGTGAAAATGTTGGAAGAAGAAGGATTCTCTCTCATCAAATGGGTTCTTCTGGCCATTGCTAGTGTTCATACCTTGGTGTTGACAAAAGGGCTCTCAAGCAACGTTGGATGGATCTTATTGACTCTTCTATTCACTTGGATTCTTCTCGATCGAATACTTCCAACCTTCCACAAATATTCACGAAATCCATTGCAATCATTATCGATTGGAATTCCACTATCGATTGGAGCCATGGTCGGCCTCTCTTTTGTTCAAGGAGGGTCGTTTGAGGCAATGCAATCGAATCCAATACAGTGGATGTTTGCACTTCTTGTGGCCTTCGGTGATGGCGTAGGATTGTATCTTCTGCTCGGATTTGCAATATGGCCTTTGCTTATCCCGACGCTTCTCAGTATCCGCCGTTCACGCGATTCTGGAACAACATTTCTCACAGTATTTGTTGTCACTGGGATGATCATTATGGCGATGTGGATTGCTTCTTTATGGGTTTATGAAGCGATTCGTTGGGACGTACCTTTGTGGAAGAATATGATCGCAATGGGCAATAATGGTCGTTATCTCACAGCCCTAAGCATTCCTGTACTGATGTTGGTGAACCACTTTTTCAACACCCGTCAATCGTATGATTTAGCTCCAATTCGCAAACCGATGTTCGTTGCAATTCTTCTGGTTCTTCCACTGTCAATGCTTGCTGGGTTGCATGGCCAAACGATGTGGACGGATGAGGCGGGGGAGGTGATCTCTCTGGAGATTGAAGAAGGTCAAGATTTCCTCTACATCGACGATCAATCTTTAGCAATGCACTGGTTGTATACATTCAGATTGGAAATAGATCCTGATAGCGATAAAAACATCACTGGTCATTGGCGATCTCCAGACAGTAACTGGGAAATTGAACTCGAAGGACAGCAGATGGTACAGCGAGGCAATCTCGAGAATGTTGAATTCATTATTATCGCCCCGAACATCGATACAAATCCTCCACAGGATTGGGTTTTAATCGGCTCCGATGAGGCTCCGTTCCTTAACGGAGGGGGTCAATGGAAGGTGTTTCAAGCACCTGAATCTGTATCTTGAAACCAGCGAGGGGTTCAAGGCATGGCTCCCCGAGGGTTACACGAGGGGAACATGGTGCGACGTGCCGGCGCTCACAACGCTTTACCGGATGAAGATCCCATTCAGAGTCGTGAATGGGAGCAATCGTTGGAGCAGGTTATCGAACAGCAAGGCGCACAGCGTGCTGAACGTTTGCTCCATACCGCCATCGCTGCAGGAAAAGATGGTGGCATCGATATCGATACGACAACAACGCCCTATCTCAACACCATCTCTCCAGAAATGCAAGGAGCGTATCCAGGCGATCTTGAAATGGAAAAACGCCTTCACACCATCAACCGCTGGAATGCGATGATGTTGGTCACTCGAGCGAACAAATACTTCGATGGAATCGGAGGACACATTTCGACGTATGCTTCCGTTTCACACCTATGGGAGATAGGACTCAATCATTTCTTCAAAGGAAAAGATGGCGATGGCTGGGGCGATCACGTGTATTGGCAAGGACATGCTTCACCTGGTGTCTATGCCCGAGCATGGCTAGAAGGCCGCCTTACCGACGAAAACATCGAGAATTTCAGACAAGAAGTTGATGGAACAGGATTGTCTTCTTACCCACATCCTCGCTTGATGCCAGAGTTTTGGGAATATCCATCTGTTTCGATGGGACTTGGTGCTATGACCGCTATTCACCAAGCGCGCTTCAACCGCTATCTCCACCATCGTGGTCTTGCTGATACCACCCTATCGCGAGTATGGTACACAATGGGCGATGGAGAATCTGATGAACCAGAATCCCTCTCTGAACTTGCACTAGCGGCCCGTGAAGGACTTGACAACATCGTCATGACGATGAACTGTAATCTTCAACGTCTCGATGGCCCTGTTCGTGGCAATTCTAAGATTGTTCAAGAACTGGAAGGACGCTTCCGTGGCGCTGGATGGAATGTCATCAAACTTCTATGGGGTTCATCATGGGATTCATTGTTTGCAAAAGACACCAAAGGCGTTCTTGCACAACGACTCGCAAACCTCGTCGATGGAGACGAGCAACGCCTCTTTACTGCAGAAGGTGCTATTATCCGCAAGGAACTCTTTGCTGGAGACGAGTTATCTGCAATGGTTGCCGATTACTCAGATGCTGAACTGGAAGCGTTAACTGAAGACCTTGGCGGCCATGATTTTGCTAAGATTCATGCTGCTTATGCAGCAGCCTGTGCGCACAAAGGCCAACCGACTGTTGTTCTTGCTCGTACGATCAAAGGATACGGTCTTGGCCCTGCATTCGCAGGAAGAAATACAACACATCAACGAAAGAAAGCTGATGAAAAGGACTTGCGATTGATTCGAGACGCGATGGGACTTGACTTTACCGATGAGCAATTGGAAAAACTGCCGTTCATACGACCAGAAGATGTTCCTGAAGTTGCAGCATATGCAAAGAGTCGGCGTGTTGCAATGGGCGGACCATGTCCTGAACGACGTTCGCCGAAGTTTGGTTTAACTCTTCCAGAAGATTCTGTGTATGCTGATTTCGATGAGGGTACCAAAGGAAGCAGTCAAGTATCCACAACCATGGTCTTTGTGCGATTGATGCGCAGTCTCATGAAAACGAAGGGATTCGGAGAACGTGTCGTGCCGCTCATCCCAGACGAAGCGAGAACATTCGGTATGGACCCATTATTTTCTGAATTTGGAATCTATCATCCTGAAGGACAACTGTACAAACCTGTTGACCACAAAGTTTTGATGAAATACAAAGAGTCTGCTAAGGGGCAAATTTTGGAAGAAGGCATCAATGAAGCAGGAGCGCTCTCATCGTTTATTGCAGCTGCAACATCGTATTCATCACAGGGCAGTCCAACGATTCCATTCTACATCTTTTATTCGATGTTCGGATTCCAACGTGTTGCTGATCTAATTTGGTCTGCTGCTGATTCAAGGGCCAGAGGATTCCTTGTTGGAGCAACATCTGGTCGTACAACACTCAACGGAGAAGGACTCCAACATCAGGACGGTCATTCCCTCCTCATGGCCCACACCAACCCTGCAGTACGAGCCTACGATCCTGCCTTTGCTTTCGAATTGTCAACGATCATCAAACGAGGTATTGTTGAAATGTCTGACGAAGATGTGGATGTACTGTACTATCTTGCAGTGTACAATGAGAATTATCCAATGCCACCAAAACCAGAAGATTCAGACGAAGGGATTCTCAAGGGATTGTATCGATTACGTGCAGCGCCAAAGGGAGATGGTCCAATGGTTCGCTTGATCGGTTCAGGCCCAATCATGCTCCAAGTTCTCGACGCAGTTGAAAAGTTAGAAACAGTTGGTGTACGTGCTGAGATTTGGTCTGCTACATCATACGGAGAACTACGTCGAGATGGAATGGACACTTCTCGATGGAATCGTCTCCATCCAGGAGAGGAAATGAAAACCAGTTGGGTCGAGACACAATTTGCAGATGGAGATTCTCCAATTATTGCGGTTTCCGATAACATGGCTGCAGTGCCTGAAATGATACGAGAATGGATTCATGCCCCATACACAGTGTTGGGGACCGATGGATTTGGCCGTTCCGACACACGAACAGCATTGCGTCGTTTCTTTGAAATCGATGGAGAATCAGTTGCACTGGCAGCATTATCTTCTTTGGTTCGAGCAGGAACGCTGGAAGCATCTGTCTACGATGAAGCGATGAAATCGTTCGGAGTTTCAGCAGATAGAACTGATATTACACGCCTTTGATTGGCGGAGACCATCGTTTGTTCTTTCGAGCATGATCAAGAATATGCCAGTATATCGTTGTAAGTTCCTGTTGTGAATCTTCAATGTAATGGAGGTCTTCAACACCAAGGGGCTTTGGAAGCCCTTTCCATGCCTGTCGAGCGTTCCATCGCAATCCTATGATGTGTTGAGCAGGCCCACATGTTGGCAAAGAGAAGCGGGTTTTCCATTGGCGTTCAAGTATGCCATTCGAGGCCATCGATTCGATAACCGTCGTTCGAGAAGGGCTTGATTTTTTTCGGACAAGCCAACTCGGATTAACAGATGTATCGACAGTATAGGCTTGCTGTGATAGAATGGGTGCCATCCAATCTGAAATGTAGCCAGCAGGTGCTCGAAACCATGGGCGAAATGAATCAGGGAAGTGCTCTTTGAGAATCGTTGTGGCTTGTTCTAAATCCTTTGAGAAGCGCTCAGCATCTTCAGACCATGCGGACCAACTTCTGTGTGTTAATCCGTGACATCCAATAGTGATTCGTTCACCAAATGTTGTCGCTAAGTCCTGTACTGTTGAAACAAATTCGGCGTTTTCACATTGATCTGCTATGACGAAAATTGTAACGGCGATCTGGTTGGATTCCATCCATTGTTTGAATCCACGAAAACCTATTTCCAAACGCTGTGAATAATCGGGCAACATTTGTTTTGCTTTGGAACGAGTGGGATGTCCTTGGTGCGAAGGAACGTGTCGTAGGTCATCGGTATCAACCGTGCACCATGTTCGCATCAAGCCTCACGTCCTTGGCAAATCAATAACATGAATTCTGTGAGGGACGGTTTTACCATTGAGTTCAATTCCAATGAATTCCTCAATGATTTGACCCTTCCATCGATTGCAAATACGTTCAGCAGTAATCAACCCAGCAGTGTTTCTTGGATGCACTGTAATTTCAACCCTGTATGTATCTCCACGAGAGTTAAGCCATCCAAGGACAGCATCCACGGATGATGAAGCGATGCCTTTCTGACGGAATCCTTTGCGTACCCAGTAGCCAAGGTTGTAGTGTGAATGAATAAGTTGCATTTCATCACCCAAGCCAATCAACCCAATGAACAAATTAGAAGCATCGTGGATGGACCAAAAATGAACCCGGTCAGCGTTTGAGAGATGTTCCAAATCGTGGAGCATATCTGATAATTGGCGAGTAATATCTCGATCATTACGTAACCAAGGCAGCGCTGCCTTTGCAGATTCTGGATCTTCTACATAGGCTTCCATAACCGATGAAAGAATTGCTTTTGAAACAGGTCTAAGCCTAAACCCATCCGGTAAATCAGAGAGTTCAGGAGTTCTTGCCATCGTCATCCCTCAAGCAGATAAGTGTGCAATGGCAGTCGCTACGCTTTCATTGTCTGAATGAACACGTCTTGCCATTTCAAGCATCCAATTGAGATGCTCAGTTCGTCCAGCCTGTTGGAGAACCAGGCCGATATGATACAGCAATGATACATCCTCTCCCAGGTGAGGTCCAAGGGCGTCGATTTGAGCTTCTGCTTCTTGGATGCGACCGGATTTTATGAGCGTGAGAGATTCAACAACGATGCGATGAATGTCGCGTTGATCGTAAGGAGCGGCGGCTGGCCATGGCCAAATTCTGTGGCCAAGTTGTGGCTCTGGAGCAACAACATCCTCTTCAGTTGGTTCTTCAATTGAGGCTTCGACGACAGCGTCGTCAGGAAGTTCAGGTACAGAATCCTCTTCGATTGGCAATTCTGGAGTCTGATGAACTTCATCACCATCTTCCTCAGGAAGTTCAGGAAGGGCTCCTTCATCCTCGTCCTCAGGAAGTTCTGGAACAACCCCTTCCTCGATGATTGGTAAATTTGGTATTGTTGCAGGCTCCATTTGAGGCTCATCATCATCCATATCTGGTAAATCAGGAACCATGCTTGGGTCTGGCCCGACAGTTCCACTGAAATCAACTTCGGATTCTTCTCCTGATGTTTCTGAGAACAATTGACCCTGTCCTGTGTGAACCGGTTCTTCCACTTCATCGAGAGGGTTTGATTCAGGAACAATGAACCGCTCCTCGATTTCAGGAGCATCTTCTGTTGAAAGTTCGACATCTTCTGCCTTTTCAAATTCCACGGTTTCAGAGAGCGTCGGTCCTTCGCTTTTGATGAATGAGAAGTTATCTGAATCTTCAGCATCATCGTATTGATCGATATCAATAGTAACATCTTCGAGAGCCAGAACTGCTTCTACAGAGTATTCTTCTTCACCCTCTTCATCTCCATCGTCCATGAGTGTGCTCAGGAGATCGTTTTTGACCGAGGTTTCAACAGCGTTGTGTTGGTCACGAGGTGGTTTGGTCAAATCATAGTAGCATTGGATGCACGTCGTGGCATCGATAGCATTCGAAACGCCACAAAATGGGCAGGAATTTTCATCCCCCTCATTCTTGTCTTTACGCTTCCAAAACATACTCTCGCCTTACTTTCACGGTAGGCACTTGTGGTTTAAGTATCACCATTCCGCGACCGATGTTTGCTTCATTCGCCATAGGATGAAATGCATTCACGGGTTGGAACTTACATGGGCGAAAAGGGGAGGGTTCGAAGGATGAACAGCGCTCATGCAGATATTGACCTCGATATCGATGGCGAGGACGCTGGAATTTGGCGTCGCGGCCAAGATCATTTCCACCATTTTTCCAAACTCCTTGAACAAGAATTAGAACAGGAAACAAAAACGGTTCAAGAGCGATGGTCGAAGTGGTCTCACCATCGATTACAAGCCTCTGGTCTAGCATTAATTGGAATGAGGGGAAGGCCAAATGGGACACTATTTGGCGATTACATTCTTACTTTTGAGAAACCTGATCGCCAACATATCGGTCAACATCGTTTTACACATGGAGACATCGTTGTCCTTAGTCGAACAAAACCGATTGGAGAGAAAACCATTGAAGGAATTGTTCTTGAACGAGGTCCAACGCGGATAAAAATCGTCGTTGCTCAACGGCCGAAGGATCTTAAAAAAGGGACTTGGAGACTGGACAGGGGCGCAAATCGCGTCGCTCATGATAGAATGCAAGAAGCCCTTGAGATGTTTCATTCAGTCGAAGGAGACAGAGGAACCATACTGAGAGATCTTCTCCTTGGTCAAGTTCATGACCCTGAAGAAAACGCTTCCTCTCCACCAAAAATTTCTGGAAAATTCCAGCGTGTTGAACCGAGTGATACCGTGCTTAATCCCTCTCAAAAAGAGGCTATGGATGCTGCTTTGAAGCGTAAGGTGACGATTATCCAAGGTCCGCCAGGTACTGGAAAAACTCACACGGCAGTGGCGACATTAGCCCAACTTGCTCGAGAAGGAAGAGGGCCTATTCTTGCAACAGCTGAGTCAAACGTTGCTGTTGACAATCTCCTGGAAGGTTTGCTCGAAGCTGGCATACGGGCTGTGCGAACAGGACGTCCAGTTAAGGTCAGAGAATCACTGCGTGAAGCAACACTTGATGCCCAACTTGAACAGCATCCAAAACAGGATGAAATTGCAATTATTCGAGAGGAGAACGATGAAGTGCAGCGCGCTTTATCAAAACTCAAAGGTCGGGAAAAAGGGCTAGCGCACAGAGATATTCAATACAACAAGAAAGAAATTCGACGTCTAGAGAAAGAGATGATTGCTTCAGTCCTCGATAACGCCCAAGTCATCTGTTCGACGAACATCGGAACCGGTCATCGGGTACTGGATCATCGGCGCTTCCCCATCGTTCTTATGGACGAGGCGACTCAAGCGATTGAGCCAAGTTCAATGGTTCCTATTTCTAAAGGATGCAGGCAACTCATTTTGGTTGGAGATCATCGCCAACTTCCGCCAACCGTGATTTCAAATGATGCACAGGAGGGGGGCTTAGGCCGTTCTCTTTTCGAGCGTTTAATCGATGTTGGCATCAAATCGCACATGCTTACAGTGCAATATCGAATGCACCCTGTTCTTCGAGAATTTCCGAGCGCTCGATTCTATGAGGATAAACTCGAGGATGGTTGTTCAGCGGAACAACGACCAGCCCCTGCAGGCGTTCTATGGCCGGATTGGGATCATCCCTTCGCCTTCATCCCAATCACAGGTTCAGAAATAGAAGAAGAGGAAGGTGGCAGTAGAAGCAACCCTGCTGAAGCAGCACGAATCTATGGACTGGTTCAGGAATTATTGGTTCCAGGTGACATCACTCCCGATCAGATTGGAATCATCACTCCATACAGCGGACAAGTACGAGCGCTTTGCGATATATTTGATTCAAACAGAGAACGCGACCAGGGTCAGCGTTATGCAGGCTTAGAAATCAACAGTGTCGATGGCTATCAAGGGAGAGAAAAAGAAGTTATCATCTTCTCAGCAGTTCGTTCCAATCCTGATGGAATCGTTGGTTTCCTCAGTGATCGCCGTCGATTAAACGTTGCAATTACACGTGCTAAGCGTGGCTTAATTGTCCTCGGTGATCCGCAAACGCTCCGATATGATTCAACATGGCGTTCATGGTTAGATTGGGCAGAAGAACGCGGTTTATTTGCTTGGCATTTGGTTAATGACTGATACGCAAGTTCAACAATAAACAGAGAATGGCAACACCATGGCGGACAGTCCAGTCACCGTATACCAAGGCGGAACCCTTGCTCAGCAAGTGTTGTCAAATGCCCCTGAAGGCATGCTCATCGCTCCTGTTTGGAGAAGAGTGACTGCATTTGCCCTCGATGTCGTAGCAGTCTCTCTCGTACTTCATCTCCTGAGTCGTTTTACATTTCTTGAAGTTCTCATAAGCTGGTCTTATCTTCAAGAAGATGCACGTTATGCACTCTCTTTCGTAATGACATGGGTAATTTTCTTCACTTCATTGTGGATGTATTGGAAATACACGGGCCGTGCTTACGGACGATCATTGGGTCAGCGTGCGCTTCGAATTGCAATCGTTCACGATAACGGAACGCTGCTCGAACTTCATCACTTTGGCCCACGTGCTTTCGATAAACTACGGTACATGATTCCAATCATTGGAGTAATTTGGTTTGGGATGAGGGACATTCTACGTGCTCGGTCAAAGGCTTCAGAGTACAGGACCTCAGTTGATGTGAACAATCACACAGTTGCTGCAGTTGATTGGTCTTTGCCGAGCGACACGCGCTTGAATTTAAAGTGAAGAACAGTATACGATGGATAGGTGGGCGCTATGACTGACGAGCATATTGTAACTGCGGGTTCATTGACGGCATACCTCCAATCAGTCCGAATGGAGATTGATGATGACGACGAAGATATCGTTGAAGTCTCTATTGATTTAACCAATGAGTCTGCCATTCCAGTAGGCGGGCTGACTGCAACAATCAAGACAAGTACAGGGTCGACAATCGAGCCAATAAGTGGTGTGACATCCATCGGCCCTGGACTCACTCGTTCGTTTTCCTTTGCATTCAAACTCAGTGACGGAAATTGGTCTTTTACGCTTAATGGACAGGGACAAACACTGTCCCTTGGGCCATATGATGATGACTTCGAGTTCCAGCAAGCGAAGGGAAGAAAACCTGGAAACGCGATAGGGTCAAGTCTTTTCATGGGCGCTTTTGACAATCATCTTGATGATTTTGGTAATGTCCAAGAGAGAGAACTCATCGATCCAAGTCAAGTTCAGATGAGTACATTCTTTGGAGAAAATTCAGAAGGAGGCTCAACAAAAATCAGTTCCTTTGCCAATGTTGAGGAAGATGGTCCACGTACACCGCCTTGGGAGAAATCAAAACCAGAGGCAACCGCTTCAGAAGCCCTTCTTTCGGCACCCATTTCCACGCCCGCAGTTCAGGAAGAAAAAGCTCCAATCGACCTGCTCACTTTAGCGCCT
>JBMZTB010000022.1:0-26495 GCA_049623485.1 Candidatus Poseidoniaceae archaeon | reverse complement strand
GTTGCTTGTACAGCATATTTCTCTTCTTGTTCCTTGAATTTACTGTAATTTTCCATAGAATTGAATATGGATTCTGGAGAACTTGTATCTATTTCTAGGCTTGATTTATCTCCAATTGTTAGTTCTCCTAAGCGTACTGAAAGAATGAAAAATCCCGACAAAAGAAATGGAGCTGAGAAAACATAAGGGAGGATCGAATCCAGAAGTTCAACCTCACTGCCTGTCATTAAGAAAACAAGAAACCCGAAAAAAATCAAAATTGAAGGGGCCATCAATCTCTGCCCTGCTTCCATGAAACGCCAAGTATTGTTGCTCTTATCAAATGAATACCTGCACAATTAATTCACCACAAAGACACTAACCTACCGCGAAAACTTGTCAATATGGAATTAGAAACTGCTGCTAAAGTCAGTGAGGTTTTTCGAGGACTTGCCATACTAATCACACTCCTGTTTGGGCTTCGTCAGGTTGAGCAGAGAAGGGAACCACATTAGGGCCTTTTGACTGGCTGCTTTGGCTCCTCAAGGTCCGTATCAATAGATGTTCTTCACAATCGAGTTTGTTGATGAAGCGATTTTCCTTCACTCAGTGTGGCACTCACCCAAGCAAATGTTTCTGCGTCATTCCGCTTCTTTTCAGGATCCCTTTTCTCCAATGTTCTCAATGTCATTGCAAGACGATGATTTCCTTTGAAAGAGGTTTTGTGCCGTTCGAAATACGCCCAATACATCGACGAGATTGGGCATGTTTTCGTTGGATGGAATTGACATGAAGAGCAAAAATCACCCATTTTCTTGATGTAAGGTGTTCCTGAAATGTAGGGTTTTGTCATCATTGCATCACCAAGAGAGAACGTTCCCATTCCCAAAACATTCGGTTCAACAACCCAATCAAATGCATCGACAAAACCAGCATGGAACCAATCCGTTAGTTCTCTTGGCTCTATATCGAGAAGTTGAGCAAGATTGCTCAATACCATCAAGCGAGGAATGTGATGGGTCCATGATTCATCCATCACAGATTCTACAGCCCAATCAAGACAATCGAGTCCACTCTTTTCGCCCCAATATGCCATTGGTAAGGAACGTGTTTGATTGAGGTGATTTGGATGCGATTCCTCATCTATGATGGGGTCGTTCTTCCAATTCGCTTGACGGTTTTTTGGCCTTGTTTTCTTCACATCAATCGTTCTGAATCCATCAGTAACGTCGTGGATGTGATGAACGTATTCTCGCCAAATCATTTGACGTAGAAATCCTTCTTTGGAATTTAGAGGAATATCGGCTGCAAGAACAAGTTCGACAACTTGTTGCGGCATAATCCTGTGAAGGTTCATCGATGAGGCAAGGCGTGAATGAAAGAGCCCTCGGCTCTGTTTTGTCATCGCGTCCTCATAGTGGCCAAAATGTTGCAAAATGGATGTTGCAAAACTCAGTGCTTTTTCATGATCCTTCAATGAAGTGGGGAGGTGATCAAGTCGTGCATTGCCTGGATGTTCTGCATAGGTTGAATCAACGAGCGTAATCACTTCTTCATCGATGGAATCCACCTCGTAAACAGGGGCTAATGGAGGCGTGTGTTCACCTTTCCAAGGATGGCGATTATCGCCATCATGGCTGAATTTACCCCCATGAGGAGAATCTCCTTCCATGAGCCAACCTGTTTTTTTGCGCACATTTCGATAGAATCGATCCATTCTGAAAGGCGGTTCTGTACCAACAGTTGAGGTAAACCATTCCTGTGGAGTTAACCACCCTGGGTGATTGTGGAGGCTGATTAGACCTTCATCGATCAGTGGTTTGAGTGTAACTCTGAGTTCACGTTCGGCAGGTTCGAACATATTGATGCTCCCCATTTCCCGGATGATTCCCCTCAAGGCCTCATCGTATTGTGATGTTGTAGTAAGATGCAAAACAGGGATGTCTGCGGCCTGCGCTTCTAGAGCAAAGTGGCGCAGATTCGAAAGAAGAAAACTCAACTTTTGTTTATGGTATGGCCTCCTCCTGCCCTGTTCTTCGCTTTCGATTAGAATGATTCCATATGATTTCTTACCATCGAAAAAGGCTAGATTGAGTTGATCGTACGGAAGAAACCACCAAGTGTCCACATCCGTCATTGAATCGACTCTCAGCAGGGACGAAAACGCACCATCGCCTTGCGTAGTCTTCCTCCAACTCATAACACGACCTGACTTGACAAGGCTATAACCTCCTGTCTGATTCCGTATGAAAAAGACAAATTGATGATGGGGAATATCATGGGTTTGTCATGGATGCTGTCCTCATCGCGGTTGTCATGTGTGCAACACTTCTCGCTGCAGCATTAACTGTTCCAGCAGGCTTTGGACTTGCAACAATGCTCACCCCCATCATGTTGTTGTGGCTCGACCCACATCTTGCAATAGCTGCGGTTGCCGTAATACATGCTGCGCACAATGGTTGGAAATTGGTCTTACTCAAAACCCATCTTGACGTTACAGCAGTAAAACGATACGGTTGGGCAATGGTTCTGGGTGCATTGATTGGAGCTACAATGAGCACAAGCATTGACCAGAAACCTTTGCTCATTGTTGTTGGATTTGCACTCATCCTCTTGCCCCTTTTGTCCGCAACAGAGCGATGGACTTCCTATCGATTACCTGAAGCAGAAGACCGATGGGGTGGATTTGGTTCAGGACTTATGGGAGGGCTTACAGGACACCAGGGGGCTTTACGAGCAATGTTCCTACAAAGAAGATTGCCGGATAAATCTGCATATGCAGCAACTGCTGCGTTTCTTGCATTGATTGTAGATCTCTCTCGTTTACCTGTTTACATCTATTCAGACGGTGAAGATCTCATCGAATTCTTCCCACTCATCGCAGGTTCTGTGCTGTGCGCTATTGTCGGCGTTCATCTTGGGAAGCGGTGGCTCATTCGATGGAAGAAAACCCATATTCGAACAATGATTCTTTGTGGAATCGTCGCTTCGGGTTTCTTGTATATCATCGAAGGATTCAGAATGTAAGTCATTGATGAAATACGAAAATGATCCACTTCCATCCTAATGAAGGTTCTATCTTTATATGAATTCAAAATTATTTGTTGTTGATGAGAGGCAATGTACATCACTCTGTACCCATGGCAAATTTCCTACAAGTTGCGAGATATATTATCGCGGTTATTTTGATAATATTGTCTTCCTGGGTCTTTTTGACCAATATTTTTACTGACTTATTGATGGATGACGACGGTAGCGCTATTCATTACCTCTACACATTCGTTGGATATGGTATGGCGCTGCTTGTACTCATGATGACGCCTTCTGGTTTTATTGAGAGGGGTGATTAAAATGGGAAAGTCGATTGTTATTGGATTGCCTTCTGAAACAAAGTGGGTTATTTTTGCTCGATGGATTATTGCCCCTGGGCTTATACTTTGGGCCACCTTATACATCATGGGATGGTGGTTAGAAGATGAAGAAATAATGCAATTCAATTGTTTCAACCTAATGGCGTTTCTTGGATTTGCAATAGCCTTGATGTTGGTTTTAATCAATCCTATGAGAACAGTTGTGGTCTCAGACAATGAATGATTTTGATTACATTACCTGTATACAATATTCTTTGTGATTTAACTCGTAACGTTGTCATTTAAATCGAGAATAACGGGTGCATGGTCAGAGATATCAAGACCACCTTGGCGGTCTATTCGAATGGATTCAACAAATGGCATGAGTGCTTCATTCCCAAGCATGTAATCAATTCTCCAGCCGCGATCTTTTGCTCTAGCTTGACCTCTATTTGACCACCATGAATAGAGTTTGACGCCTTCTCCAACATGTTCACGGAAAAGATCATGCCACCCATCCCCAAGAAGGTTGGTGAACCATTCTCGCTCCTGTGGAAGGAAGCCGCTCGACTTTGCATTTCCTTTCGCATTCCAAATATCATCTTCTGTATGTGCGATGTTCAAATCCCCTACAACAAGAACAGGAGTGTTGAGTTGGAGAAAAGGCATCAACCATGCTCGCCATTCATCCATCCATTGCTCTTTGAAAAGTTGGCGTTCATCCTTGTTTGATCCGCTTGGAAGATAGGTGTTAATGCACGTTAGATTCCCGTGTTTTGTAACAATGATTCTTCCTTCCGAATCGTTAGAATCAATCGAACTAATCATGCCTCTTCGCTCTTCAACCATGTCAATACTTGACAATGTTGCAACCCCTGAGTAGCCTTTCTTTTCCGCTGGATGGAGGAGTGCTTGGTGTGTTTTTGGCCAATTCCAACCTTTTGGAAATTGTTCTTCTAGGACACGCGTTTCTTGAAGCATCCAGATTTCTGCATCAACGGATTCAAACCATCCATCAATTCCTTTCCGAATTGCTGCTCTTAGACCGTTTACGTTCCATGTGACGATGCGCATGACTCTTCCAAGAGAACTGGGCTTTTCATTTTTGAAGTGGAATTGAAGCGATTGAATCTGCTGCAAGGCGAGCAGATGCAACCGCTCCGTCCGAAAGAATATGTTCGCTTTCAACCCACGCCCCTGCGAGTAAAATTCCTTTTTTGGCAACGCTATCGTGTGAAGGGCGGTTGCCTAAAACTGCCACAGTGACTTGCTCTTGCCTTCGATCATGAAGAATATGCGTTCTCCATCCAGGGGCTCGCTCATCCAGAAATTGATTCAGCATTTCCATCCGTTTCTCCTTTGATGTATCTGAAAAGCAAATTGCAGAAAGAAGAGATCCTGATGGAGACGTGCCTGGATGTATCTGCTTCAAATCAAACAATGCGATTGAATTCTTCATATCCAGGATTGCATGCTTATCTCCCAATGGAGTGGAATCAAGGGCGACATCAATTGTTGACGCTTTGAGGGCTTCACATTCAGGTAAATCTGGCAGAAGTTGTTTTGACCGCCTATAGCCACAAGCCAAAATTATCACATCTGTTTCGATGTGGCGACCATCTGCAAGGTGGACTTTGTTTCGCTCAATCTGTGTCACCTTCGCTCCAGTTTCAATTGGAACCCCAACTTCATCAAGAGTGACTGCAAGTCGTCCAATCAATCCAGACCAGCCCTCCTTTAACCCAAGCAATTTACTTCGCAGGAGGGCTTTGCTTCGAAGTTCACTGCCCATTCCCCAAGATGCAAATTGTTCTGCGGCCCGAATGGATGGATGGGCCATTTCGTATTTTCGAACTGCTCTTCGATACAACACGGCATCGATCATTGGTGACCGTGGTTGCATCATTCCCTGTCCAACTAGTTCGATTCGATGTGGGCGTAAAGGAAGCGTGGACGGTTTCATTCGGCTTATTTTCAATACTAACCGATGGAGAGGTCCTTTCTTCAGGAGGAAATGTGGACCGAAGCCAATCGGAAAATCATCTCGAAGTTCACTTGATGCTCGTCCTCCGATGGTTGATCGCTGATCAAGGACCACGACGTGATGGCCGCGAACAGATGCTTCCATCGCAGTTGCAAGACCTGCAAGTCCTGCGCCGATGACGATGACTCTGGCCATGCCTTTGCTATGCTTTCCCCCTCATCAATCCCTCGCGGATAAACAGGTTGCTTGAAGTCCTTCGATGCCTAGCGCTGGTCATGGGCGAGCGAGCATCCCTGCCTCATGACCGTGGCCACCTCTTGTGGACCGCCGAAGATGGACCGAGCAGATTGCTAACGGGAAGCATGGACCGCTGGGTCACTGCTGTTCTTGGCGATGATGGCATTGATGGGCCTTTGATGGGTTTTGGCGATAAGAAAACGGCCAACATCTTGGCAAAATCTACTGGAACCGTTGCTGGAGCTGCAGTGGTTGATTACATGTTGCAAATTTGGGCGCCTGGGCTAAATGCTACGTGGCGTGCTGGAGATGGTCGACGAGTCAGTGAAGGCGATATTATCCTCGAACTCCACGGAGACGTTGAGTCACTTTTGCGAATTGAACGTTCTGTCTTGAACATCCTTGGCCAACTATCAGGGATTGCTACAGAGTCAGCAAAGTGGGCTCAAATCGCTTCAGGTCAAGTTGCTGCAACCCGAAAAACAGTCTGGGGCTTATTGGATAAATGGGCAGTCCACCTTGGCGGGGGGCTGACCCATCGACTCAACAAAGACGATGCTAAAATGATCAAGGAAAATGATCTGATGTCGCTTGGAAATGAATCAATGCACGCAATTGTCTCCGTTCTTACAGAAACGAATTTAGAGGAATGTGGAGCGTTTCTTGAGCTTGAAGTTACGAACGAAAAAGAAGCCATAATTGCTGCTACAACATGGAAACAAAGAACCTCCGAGGTTGAAGCACCCCCGCTTGTCCTCATGCTGGATAACTTCGGGCCAGAACGCTGTAAGGAGATGGTTAGTGAGATGATTGAGATGGGATTGCGAGATTCTGTTGTTCTCGAAGCGAGTGGAAATATTGTCTTTGATGACTTGGAAGAGTGGAGAGAATGTGGGGTTGATGTGCTCTCAACAAGCGCTGTCAATCGCGGCGTATCTCCAATGGACATGAGTATGCTCATTATACAAGACTGAGGTGGATGTATGGAGCATGCCGCTGATCCCAGCCATCCACGTTACCGTTCGTTACTAATGCGTCATCGGCTTGAAGTTGCAGCAGAAAAAGGAATGCTTGCAGATTCAGCTTTAATCGCCCACGGCCGAGGGGAGGCTTACGACTACCTGCTTGGAGAAAAGACCATTGCAAGCGCTGATTTTGCTACTAAAGTTGCACTTCGATGTCTGAAGAATGCAACTCATCCAATTCTTTCTCTCAACGGAAATGTTGTTGCATTGGCTGGTGATGAAATGCTTCAATTGGCTCATTTATTGGATTGTCCCGTTGAGGTGAATATTTTTTACAGAACTCCTGAACGTATGACTGCTCTTTTATCTGATTTGAATGAACGAAACGAACGTCTTGGATTGAATGTGGAAATTTTAGGAGCAAACCCAGATGGTGAAATTCCAGGTTTGAAAGGACCTAGAGCAAAATGCGAAACAAAGGGAATTCTGCAATCTGATGTTTTGCTCGTTCCTTTGGAAGATGGCGATCGCTGCCAAGCACTGGTGGCAATGGGCAAGACTGTCATTGTCATCGACCTTAATCCTCTTTCCCGTTCATCTCAAACAGGCACAATTACCATTGTTGACGAGGTTTCGAGATGTATTGCGAATATGATCAATGCCTCAAATTCGGATTTACCCAATCAATCTGATTATGTTCATGAAGAGATATTACAAGCGGCTTTAGATTCTATTGTCGATGGAATGAAAGAACGTTTCAAGGCTGCGGAATAATCATTTTCCCATCCTTGAGATGGGAAGGCTTCAAGTGCCGTCATCTCGGAGGAAGTTCCATGAGTGAGGAGAGTCAAGAAAGTCGCGGACTTATCGATGTAAACGCCCTTCCTGAACCCGTTCGACGTATGGCAGAAGTCATGCATGGGCTTGACCCTGAATGGAGCATCAACACATGGCTTAGTCAGCAAGCAGAACAAACATTGGCTTTGATTCGCCATGACTTGAAGCGTGAGCGACTCCTTCTGGAACAACGTCGGTTTCGACTTGATGACCTTGCATCACGAATTGAACCTGATAGTTCCAAAGATGAGCATCAGATGAGCATCTTTGATTGCTTTGGTCTCGATCAAGACCAAGTCTTCACTGGCCTATCTCAACGCAAGGAAGGTCCCCGCTTAGAAGAGGGTGAATCTCATGGTGCTGAAGCGTTCATTGAACTGCTTCCTGATGACCACGGCGATGATCCTCTCTTAGCTGTGGCATGCCAATTGGTTGTCATGATTATTGATGGTGAAATCGAAAAAGGAGAACCTGTGGCAACACTCGATGTCATCTTCAAACGAATGTCTTCTCTTGGAGTCTCTGAAGATGAAATCGATGAAGCGATTGACCACCTTCTTTCTACTGGCGGAATAATCGAAGTCGATGACGACTGTTTTCTCTCCATGATTTAGGGAACCCTCGGACTTCCCACTGCTGTATTAAATGGTCTCAAGACCATATTCTATACATGAGAATTCTAGCGAGCATCTTCTGTGGTTGGATGGTTTGGTTAACCTTCATCACATGGCATATGACGCGCCCTGAAGTCGCAGTCTTAGCGGGGATCATCAGTGTCTTCGTATGTGAGTCTGTTATTCATAGGGCTGAACGAAAAGCACTCCAACGTGAGCGATTACAACTTCGTCAGCAATTGAATATTTCAGCATACAACATCAATCAACTTCAAGAATCGCTTCAGAACGTCCAAGCAGAACTTCATCGAAGAGACATCATCGGCACACCAGCTGCACGTGAATTACTAAAGCGGCAAGAAGAAGCGATTAATGCACAGTCGTCAGCACTGGACGATCGATCGAGTCGACAGGATCGGATGTTTGTAGCAATGGAGCGCCTTCTGGCCTTCCAAACCGAACAAACTGCATCGATTCAACAACATCTAGCAGAACTGATCACTCAACTTGCAAAGGAGCCTCGACAGCAAGTAACGATGACGGATAGTGTCCTGGTACAAAATCAAGAAGAAGAGCGAATGCGTCGGCAATTCCGTCGAATGAGTAATGAGTTTATTGCAGACTTATTCGAGTAGCGGTATCTTGAGAACGGACGAGCACTTGGCTCAGCACATGGCGACCAAGCGAGAACATGCTGTTGCTATCCTTGATGCGATGGAATCGAAGGTACGCCTGCGTTCAAGAACAATTCTTGGAATATGCATTGGATGCGTCTTTCTTATTGCAGTTGCAATCCTAACTCAGTGGCAATTTGGTCTTGGAGGAGCATTGCTTATCGGCCTGCTAATGCAACTCACTCACGAGCGTTTTACGGTTGCAGCAGACGCGATGATTGCAACACACTTGGGCAAACTGGGATGGGAAGAGGCTGCTCTAGAAGATGAGGCCTCGCTATCGAAGTTGCACGAGTATGCTGGCAGAATTGAGGGATAACAATGCAATCTATTCCAAAAGGCGTGTATTCACACATGGCCTTACGAAAGCGATGGTTCGGTCTATCCATCTCTTTAGGCATCCTTGGATTTGGTATTGGATATCTTGTCTTCAAAGCGGTTCTCATTGGATTCATTGGAAGCCTTGTAGGTCAGTTTTTAGCAATCGTAGATTACCTTGACCGCCGAGCAACAGCGAATAAGTGGATTGAAGAAATGTTGAGTGAACTGCATATCGATATCGATGATTTCGAAGGAGCGTTGACGCTCGAGCGAGTCCTTGAAAGGGTGAATATGCAAACAATAGAGGTCGAAAAGAATCCTGTAAGGACTCGTGGCAAGGATGCACGTGGGTTCACTGGCGGGGTACTTGAATCCGATCTTGATGAGCAACAAGCGATTCGTCCAATATCCAAACACGACGTATATGCTGATTTAGAACAAGACCTTACCATAGCAGAACAGGTCAAGGCAGAGGCTGACAAAAGATATGCTGAACATGCTCAACAACGCTGGGAGGAGGCCGAACGAAACGATCCCGATCTCATTGAAGCAGGTGTGAAGCGCCTTGGAGACCTCGTCACAACTGGTTATTTTGAAAAGAATCAAGATTCAAAAGCAGTCTCAAAACTAACATCAGATCAATCTTCAAGTGATGAAAAATGAACAAGAAGCGTATCAACATCATCGCGTAACTGGCGAATGGATTTGTTTTCTATTTGAACTTCAATACGAACGAGCCCTTCATTCTCTTGAACGGAAAACTGGTAACCTTCTGAACGTAAAACCGACTGTAACGGGAGGGAATCTTCCTCTGAACCTTCCCATGCGATGGCAACATGATGGTCTGAGGTCATGATTGGTCCAAAGGGTGGACTCATATGAGGATGACGTGAGCAAGAACCATGGCGGGTTCAAAGGCTGACCTTCTTGCAGGCGCGGGAGGGTTGGTTACTGAGGAATCTCAAACACATCATGAAGGAAGGAAAGCATTGCTTCTTGTTCGGAATGGCGAAGACTGTGCGGAATTTATTGCCCTAGCGGAAACCATGGGGATCAGTATTGTTGAACGCGTCGAACAACGAGGAAGAGATGACTCGAAGTGGTTCATGGGCCAGGGCAAATTACAAGATATTGCCGAGGAATTAGCGTCGAGAAGTTCCAGGCATCCATGGAAAGATGTAGACTTATTGCTCCTCCATACAAATGCAACACCACGGCAGCTGGTTGGTGTGAACGATGCTGTAGGGTTGGAGGTTTGGGATCGAGTACGTCTCTTACTTTCTCTTTTTACAGTACACGCATCCAGCGTTGAGGCAAGAACTCAAGTTAGGATTGCACGCTTACAATCAGACCGCACTGTTCTACGCGAAGTTGTAAAGCAGCAGACAACTGGTGAACGTGCTGGTTTCGGAGGTGCTGGACAAACTGCGGCAGGTTCAGTATTAACCAACGTCAACGCAGAGTTAGCGGCTTTGAGAAAGAAACAGCGAAGACAGAATAAATCTGCATCTGAACGTCGCAGACAACGAAAAAAACAGGCTGTTACTGTCGGTTTAGCAGGATATACTAACGCAGGAAAGTCGAGTCTTTTTCGGAATCTTTCTGGGAAAGAAGTACTCGTCGAAAATCGTCTTTTCTCAACGCTTGAATCGACTATTGGACGGCTTGAAGCAAGTCCACGCGTCCTTTTAGCAGATACAATTGGGTTTATCGACGGTTTGCCGAATGCTGCACTCGATGCTTTTCGAGCAACACTTGCTGAAGCGATTGAGTGTGATTTGTTGTTGTTACTTGTTGATGTTGGAGATCCAATAAAAGAGATTGACAGAAAATTGCAAACCTCATTACGTGAACTTTCTGAACGGGTGCTTGATTCGGATCACTCTTCTATTATGGAACGTATCCAACTTGTTCTAACCAAAGCGGATTCAACTTCTCAAACATCTATTGATTCTGCTATCGAAATGGTTGCTACACATGGATTCATCAATCCGATTGTTATTTCTTCTCATACCGGAATAGGTATTGAAGAATTACGTGCGACCATGCTTCACTCGCTCTTCGGGCCACAACGTACTGTAATTCTTCATCCTGGAAAGCATGACCAGCCTGCCATCGAAGCTCTTCTTTCCCGATTATTCGATTCTGTGTACGTCCACGATCATCGACGAGAAGGTGATTGCATTGAGGTACAAATCAGTGCTTCCGATGAAACTCTTGCGATTCTACAATCAATGTATGGTGAACGCATCGAACTCAAGTAGACCAAACGACTGGGAGAAGTATGAGCGAAGATACAGGGAATGATTGGGTTGGCATCGAAGGCCTTCCCGAATCTGAACCTACCACTATGTTCGCATCTTCGAATGCAAGTTTCATCATTCCAGATACGACATTGCATCCAATTACAAAGTCGATTGCAATCTTTGTCTTGTTCATTGCCGCATCGGGGTTTCTCAACGGATTGGATTACGCTTCGCCTGATTCTGGACTTGTCCAGCCAGATGAGTTCGTCTATCAATTGTCGCAATCCGCTCCACCTGATTCAGCCATGTTCGACGGCATGGTTTACGATCATCTTGGGGAGCCAATCGAGGGTGCAGAAATCAAATTGGAATGGGAAGAGAGGAAAGGATGGTACAATTCAAGCGTCACTTATACCGACGCGAATGGTTCATTTTCCTATGAGTACATCAAACCGGGATTGGCTCGAATCGACATTACAGTCGAGCGAGGAAATTACTCCGACACATTGGTTGAACGATTGCTTCTTTCCCCACCAGCGTTGATCGAGCCTTATGGATTTACGCGCCTTGATTTCAATGTTCCTTCATCCGATGTCTTTGCGGATGAACCATGTCCATACGAACAAGAAACGTGTACAAAACGATTGATTGACCGTAATGAAGAGCAACGGGAAAATCCTCGAATGGATCCAAGTGCCGCAGGAATTTACATCATGATTGGTTTTGCCTTCATGGGAGTTTCAATCATATCGGTTGGACTTGTGATTTGGGCATTAAAAACTGGTTCAGTAGGAATCCTAAGGATGAGCACCATGTTTGCTTTCTTTGGGATGGGCCACTATTACGCTGCATGTATTCTAGGATTGACCGCTTTCTTACTCACATTCGCCATCCCAAAACGGAAAAAGGTCATGCAAGATGGTGTTATTGAAGCAAATCTGCAATCTTCCTTATGAGGGAAAATGCATCGGACAACATGGACCTGACCCAATCGACATGGATGGTTCGAGACTTAGGACAGTCTGCTAGTGATGTTCTCCTTCTTGAAGACAATTCAGTCCTTGCAGGTGGATGGGATGGAGCAATAAAATATTGGTCTGCTGAAGGTGAGTCGATCTGGGAAATCGCTACTCCAAATCGAATCTCTTGCTTAACCATTAAGGCAGACAAGCTCTATGCAACATCTGGACTTCATCTTCTCAAAATTGATTTGAAAACTGGAGATATTGAATGGCAACTCCAACTTGAGGGCTCTGCAGATGCTGTTGTTGTTACTAACAAATGTGTTATTGCATCATCATCTGTTTACGATATTGAGCACAATGATTTCCTTGAATCGGCGCTTTGGTCCATTTCTTTTGAGGGAGAGTTTCTTGAAACCCATCGAATGGATGAACGATCATGGACACTCCAAATGTCAGAAGAAAGGGTAATTGCAGGACTTGGGCGACCAAAGAACGGATGGATCAAACTCAATGAGAATGGAACCATAGAAGATCAACGAGAAGGTTGGGGTACGCCCACAATTTGTTCATCAAACACCAAGCCAATTCTCTTTGGACGCGCTGATGGAAGTGTTGTTGACATGGATGAAAGCGTTTTTCATCAGATGGACGACTCAATTGCTGTTTTGTCAAATCAAGACGGGTTGCTTTTGACGGCTGATGATTCTGGCAGAGTTGATTTGTTGACATCGGGCAAAGTCGGGTGGTCAAAGACTGGAGATGCAGTTGTTGGACTCAAGCATGGCTTCACCCATAATGGCGAAGCAACCACTTGGATCGCTCGATGGAATGGTTCCAAGGGATGCATGTTGGTTCGAAATTCGTCCTCTGGAGACGAGATTGCGCGACTGGAGGGGGATCGCATACATGCGATGTCTGCTAACGAAAAGAGGGTTGGAATCGCTACTGAAGGTGGACAGATTATGGTTTGGGAGCAGACTTTGTTTGAACGCCGAAGCAATCAAGAAACACCTGCAGAAGAAGTGGACGAGCATCGAAATTCAATGCTTGCAAAACTACGAGCTCTCCGCAAGTGAAGTTAAACTGATATGAATTCCAAGAATGAAGTGTTACGTTCGGTAAAGAAATCAGTTTATCAATGAGGAATGGTGAGTACAAACTATGAAGACCAAAGCCATCCTTGTCGCGGGAGGAAAAGGCTCACGTCTATATCCATTTACGCGTTACACGCAAAAAACTCTGTTGCCATTATACAACAGACCTGTCATCGATTACGCTCTAGGAACAATACGAAGAAGTGGGATTACAAACATCACCATCATTTCAAACGAACATATTGGCCAAATAGCAAAACATGTTGGCCAAAGTAGGGATGGAGAACAAATTCATTATGTTCTTGAAGAAGAACCGAAAGGTGTTGCTGAAGCACTGAATCTAGCCCGCTCTCACAACCAAAATTGCCGAATTTTAATTTATTTTTCAGACAACATTACCACCGTTGAACTTGGAGAAATCGTTTCAGATTTCAATAGCGCACAATCGCCACCAGGGTGTGTCCTACTCGCCCGTGAAGAAGAACATCCGGAAGCTTTTGGAGTTGCTGTACTTGATGAAGAAGGGGCGCTTATCGATGTCGTAGAGAAACCCGATATTCCTCCTTCCAATCTTGCTATTGGTGGCATTTACTTATTTGATGAAACTTTCTGGAGCAAACTCGATCAGGCCGTCGATGAGCATGGAGCTGACTTCTCAATTTCTGACATTAACAGAATGTATATCGCCGAGAACAATGCAAAAATTGTCTCAGTTGGAGAAGAGACTTGGGTTGATTGTGGTACGCCCGAATCTCTGCTTCAAGCAAGTATTATGGCAAAGGACGGGAAATTGAATCCCCACCCTTACAGAGAGCGGTGAGATGGATGAAAATTGGAATTATTGGGGCTGGAATGGTTGGAGGAGCAATCGAACACTGCTTCTCTGATGCGCATGAGTTGTTCATCCACGACCCTGCTCGTGGGACTGACCTTTCAATTGTAACCGATAACGTTGATTTTGCATACATCGCTGTTCCGACACCCCCTCATCCAGAAACTGGGGCATGCGATACTCGGATCGTTGAAGCAACGCTTGACGCCCTTCCTGATGGTTTTACTGCTGTCATCAAAAGCACGGTTGTCCCTGGGACAACTCAGCGTTATCATGAAGAATACCCTCATCTAAAAATTGCATACTCTCCTGAATTTCTCGTCGAACGTCGCCGTCTCGAAGATTTTGCAAATCAAGATATTCTCGTTTGTGGAACACATCATGCAGATGTTGCTGAACGTGTTTTCGAACAACACAGGCAAGCCGGTGTTCTTCGTCGAGATCAGACGTTTCAAGTTACACCGACACAGGCTGAACTTGTCAAGTACACAAAAAACACATTCTATGCTATGAAAGTCACTTTTGCCAATCAACTGTTCGATATTTGTGAGGGGCTTGGGGAAGACTGGTATACAATTCGAGACATTATTACCTCCGAACAAGCACAACCCATCGGCCCATCTCACCTCGATCCAATCTTCGGATTGTACAGGGGCTTTGGCGGAAAATGCCTACCAAAAGACTCTCTTGCCCTTGGCGTATTAGCTGATGAACTTGGATGCAAATATGAATGGATGGATGCAATGCAAAAAGACAACCTAAGACTGCGACAAACCTTGACTGGGAAACCAAGCGATGTCATCACTAATGATGATTGAAATGAGTTCAATGTCTGCCTTTAATCGCCTTGCTCCAAGAGGCTCTCTTCAGAGATTCGCCCTTGCTGGAGGATTCAATAGCAGCGTATTTTTCCTTCTTTGGGAATTCCTACGCCTGTTTCTAAGCGATGATTCGACCGGAATTCGAATCGCATGGGGGGTTGCATGGGGGGCAACTGGGCTCATGGCTCATTTTGTTCATCGATGGTTTACATTCGATAATAGAAAATCGATTCAGTGGACAATTGGAGCCTCGTTTGGTGCCTACATATTCAGTTTGGTTGGCTCAACGTATACGATTGGATTGTTCGCAGATCAGCCGGAAGAAACACTGCGATGGCTTGGGCTAGCAAATCTACTGGCATGGGGAATCATTATCTGGGCAATAATGCGCCTTTTCGTCTTCCAATACAAAACGGAAGAGAATCAGATTGCATGAGTTTCTAAAATCTCAAGTGAGATGATGTTCAGTGCTTCTTCATGCGTTGCTTCCAAATCAACCGGGCACCCCATGCCTGCATTAACTGCTGCAAGCCAAGTTCGTGCGCAGACACACCAAGAATCTCCTGCTTTCAATCCAGGAAAAGAGAATTGTGGTGCAGGGGTGATGAGGTCGTTGCCTTGTTGTCGAGCATATTCAAGGAAGGCATCCGTAACGACGCAGCATACGGTGTGAGAACCTCGATCGTTTTCATCAGTATTGCAGCAACCATCACGATACCAGCCTGTTTTCGGTTCATTTGAACACGTTTCCAATTTTGTTCCAAGCACGTTTACTGACGGATGCATGTACGTCCCATTGAGTCAATACCTTTCAACCATGCTCTGGCTCCTTGAGGCCAATCAAAACTTCGCTCTTTTTTCTCTCTTGGAAGCGAGAGGTTCTTGACGGAGAAGCGCGGGTGTATGCCACATGCTGCCGGACACACTGCACAAATTGCCTCGCGATGAACGATTTGCCTATGCCCGCCTTCTCGCATACATGGCGCGTGTTGACGATGAAATTACCGTCGATGAACTCGCGATGTTCGAGCAGCGAATTGGTACTGCTCTGCTCTCACCAAACCAGCGTGACCAACTTCGTAGAGCGTTAAAGAACCCTCCAACACTTGAAGAATGTCTTGAGGGACTTGGTCCAGAATCTGGACGCCTTGCCTTGCGGGATGCTTTGCTCATGGCAACTGCAGATGGTTCGATTGACGGTGATGAATTCGACGTTCTTCAAGAGATTTCAGACCACCTTGGACTTGCTGAAAACGCAGTTACTGAACTTATTGAATGGGCCAAGAAAGGGTATGGTTGGATGGAAGAGGGTGTTGAATTACTCAATACACTCCAGAAAGGTTGATCATATGTTTTGCGACGATGTCGCTAATTTGGATGCGAGCGAACGTTCTCGTTACGCAGATCTACTCGTTCTTATTGCAGCAGCAGACGGTGAACTTGTCCGTGAAGAAATACAAGTTCTCGAGGGTTTGATGGGGAGGGCAATGGTCCATCCAGAAGCAAGAACTTCTATTCGCAAAGGGCTTCATGACCCCCATCGCCTTTCGAATTTACTCAAAAATGCAGAGGTACAAACTCTACGCTTTGTGCTAAGAGATGGGGCTTTACTTGCCGCTGCTGATGGAGATTATGATAAAAGAGAAGTGAAAATTCTCAAGCAGATTGCCAAGAAGGCTGAAATCTCAAATGATGAATTGAAGCAAGTTTTCGATTGGGTATCACAGGGATGGGAATGGCACCAAACTGCAAGCAGTGTTCTTGATTTAACGGCTTTCGAGCAAAACACACCAGAATGAAAGGTTTCATGATTTTGACAGGCACATTCAAACCATGATTGAATACCCACTGGTTGGGGCGGACTATGCAAAACGGGGTTAGCGGTTGGTATGCAAGATTAGATCGATGTCTTAATGACAGAGCAGAACAAATCAATATTTGGCTTGCTGCGTGGGAAGAATCTCTCAAAAATCATCAGCCGATTGCTGCTTTGCTGCCTGAAGACTGGCCAACACTTCCTGCAAATCTCCTCACCGACCCTGGACACGTTCTCGACCATCTTCTCGCTCGTCATGATGCTGAATCAGATGGCCGCTCTCCCCGAGGGGCTCATCCGACTCCTCCTCGTCTCGCCGATTCTGTCATCACATCAGAAATGCTTGACACAACGATTCAGCCAAAGGTCAAGAAACAAACAACAAACATGCATCTTGCTGACCTTCCTCCGGGTTTTCAGAAGCACATTAAGAAACTAAATTTCCCACCTGCAGAAGAAGAAGTTACTCTCGATGAAGATGCGCTTGAAGCGGTTGAACGAGGCGAAAGAACCAGCAGCGGAATTCCTCTTCCTTTCTCTGATATGTCTTGCGGAGGAGGCATTTTCCACGCTCGCATGCTCCGAAAGCATAGCGAACTGTTTGAAGGTCAGGATGCTGAACTCAAGAAGCAAGATACACTGCGTTTATTCAAAGGATTCCAATTAATCGATGTTGATTCACTTGTGGTCGAATCCACAAAGAAACGCCTCCTTCTCGAATCGATACGACTCGACCTCGTTTCCATGGATGGCGAACAAGAAGGGAAAGTCAATCGAAAGGATATCGAAGAGATTTTGGAACAAAACGTGGTCTGTTCGGATGCACTTCAACATGATTGGCCATGGGCAGAATCTCCACGATTGATTATCGCAAATCCTCCTTGGTTGCGAATTAAAGATCGATTTAGAGGGATGGAAGATGGTTCTCAACGCAGAAAGAATCTCAGTGAAACCCTTCGAAATCTAGCGAATGATGATGGACCAAGATTCTCAACTATGAGAGGAAATGTCAACCTTTACCGCCTCTTCATCGAACGCGGAATGCAGATTCTCAGTGAGTCTGGTCAAATGCGTGTTGTTGCGCCCGATAGCCTCCTGAGAGAACAATCATCTCATCCATTGAGGAAATTATTGGTTGAGAAGCATTCTTGGAGAGAGGTATGGGCAATCGAAGAGGCGAATCTCCTCTTCCCAGGAATGACTCAAGGCGTTGCCATATTGGGCATCTCTTCAACACCTCATGGTACTGAAACTCTCAATGTAATTGGTCCTGTAACCCGTTCCGATTTGCGAAGAGTTGGCACTGGTTTGTCTTCCCGTGTACCTTCCTTTAGCCTTCCAAGAAATCGATGGGTTCAGTGGGCTCGCAATACTTGGGCTGTTCCAAGGCTCCCTCGTGATCAAATCGAACGAAAGCACATCCTGAACATTCTTGACAACATGTCGGAATTGCCACGTCTTGGAGATCGTGATCACTGGCTTGCTACCCAGGAACAAACTGTCAAAGTACGTGTTGGTGAAATCGATCAAACTGCTCATTCGAACAACATCACAAGCTGGGACAAAGCCAGGGCTTCCCGTCCGTTCATTCGCGGAGTTCACTTTACCGAAGACGAACATGGTTCAGTCTACATTCGTCACCCAGCATTCCGCAAAGATATTCCTTCACGAGCAAATGAACGTCAACTCGCTATGTGGTCTGGAGTTGCTGAAATTCAATCATACGGGCCTCGACTTGCTTGCCAAGCTATCGTCAACGCTCATCAAGAGCGACGGCTTCGCTGGGCTGTGATTCCAAAGGGATGTATCCTTGGAAACAGTGTGAACCACATCGAAATGAACCAAGCAATTCTCAACCGCCTTACTGCAACAAAAGGAAATCTCGAAAATGCACTTGAGTGGATGTGCCAACAACTCAATCAACGAGATCTTGATGACTGGGCAAAGGCATGGTCAGCAAACAATAACGTAAACAATTACGAACTGGAAATGCTTCCTCTTCAATTAGACACAGCGCAAGAAGTATCTGGGATAACGATGGACTGATGGATGGTGTTTTTCCAGTATAAAACAAACAGACGTATTAGAATTCAACCAATACGATGTTTTATATCACCAACCCCGCCACAAAAGAATCGTAAGCAATCATAGGAGAATCATGTATGGGCATTCATCCTAAGATTGGAATCACTGGTTTACCAAGAAGTGGCAAATCTGCTGTGATGGAAAAGGTTCTTTCCATGCTCAAAGAAGAGAGAACAAGAGAACTTGCAGCAAGAAATTCAGGAACAGATTCTGAAATCATTGGTGGCATTTGCACAGAGCCAATTCTTGATGGAAGCGAGCGTTTAGGCTACAGTGTTCGAAACATTGTCACCGGTGAAACCGCTACAATTGCCCATAAAGAAATAGATTCGAGATTACGCGTCCTAGGATACGGTCTTGATACTGAAGGTCTGGAGAAAGTAGCCGTTCCAGCTATCGAATTCGCAATTGAAAATTGTGAAGTGATCGTTATTGATGAAATTGGTAAGTTTGCTGTTGAATCAGAAGCCTTCGTCAACGCAGTGCGAAGTGCACTAGAGGTCGACAAACCAACACTCCTAACGCTTCACAAGAAGAGCCGCCACCCACTGTTACAAGACATTCGACGACGTGATGATGGACGTATTCTCGAAGTGACTCCCGTCAATAGAGCCCTTCTACCGTACAAGATTCACAAGTTGATGCGCGAGACATACTGATTGCGTTGGATTCATACAGGCAACACTCTTCGTCATCATCATGACGCCAGCAGAACGAGCCAAGAAACTTCTCTTGGGAACTGGTTTATGTATGGTATTCGTCTTTGCAATCGGACTTTCAAACGAACGATTTTCCCTCAACTCATTAGATGTAGGTTGGCTTTTTCTTCTCTTCGGCATATCCATGATCGGCCTTAGCCGAACAAAGGGAAGTTTTAGCTCCCAATTTCCTGATGAGTCCGATGAAGAAATGACCAACAGAGTTCAAGATGATGTTACGGAAACAAAACGTGAAGCAAACATTGGAGACGCTTGGGCATCGCTAGAGCATAATGTTCTCAAAAATGAATTGGCTGAATCTGAATAGGCAAGGGCGGTTGATTCATACCCTACCTATGCATCGCAAGGACTGGTAAGGCTATGAGTGAAATTCCCGCTGATTTATATTACACAAAAGAACACGAATGGATTCGAATGGATGGAGACATCGCAACGATAGGAATTACAGATCACGCACAGGATGCACTGACTGACATCGTTTACATTGAACTTCCACAAGAAGGGGATGTCCTCGATGACATGGGCGAATTTGCAATTGTTGAATCCGTAAAATCCGCATCCCCTATCTTTGCTCCACTCGCTGGTGAACTCACTGCAGTAAACGGCGAACTTGAGGATGCTCCAGAACTCATGAACAGCAGTCCATATGAAGATGGTTGGATTGTGAAAATGCGCTTGTCCAATCCAGATGCTGTATCTGAACTCATGTCTGCTGATGATTACCGCAGTATGATTGGCGAGTGAATACATTGCCAGAACCCACTCGACTTACATTGTATGTTGACGGGTCTTGTGATGGAAACCAGAATGTCGATTCCGAAACTCCAGCAGGCTGGGGTGTGGTCGTCATATTGGGCGACTCAGGTCTTGGCCGTGGAAGTGGAGACGTTGTTACGGAATTGCATGGACCAGTCATAACGTCAGAATCTGAAGCGGAATTTATCGGTGCTGAAGTTGGGTCTAATAATACCGCAGAACTCTCAGGATTCTTTGCAGCGCTTCGCTGGCTTCTAACTGAAGAAAACAGTGATCCTGTTCGTATTCGTGCTGATAGCCAGTATGCTGGCAACATTGCGGCTGGAACTTGGAGAGCAAAAGCAAACCGTGAACTTGCTGCACGCGTACAGGCGCTGTGGAATGAGGTAGCATCGTTGAGAGAGATTTCATGGGATCACGTTCGAGCCCATCGAGGGCATCGTTGGAATGAACGAGCCGATCACCTTGCAAAGCGGGCAATGCGACGCGAGCGCCCAGAGCCGCTTACATTTTGGAAACCTGGTCAAGATTGATTCATACGCTGAGCCAACCATGCAGTTAGCTCATCACCATATTCAGGACGACGAAGTGCGTGGTCAATTTGGGATGTTAACCAGACCAATGGCATTCCAGAATCATACCACGAGACGGTTGAGTCCAAGACGTGTGCTCGAAGTTTACCCTCATTCATCCAATGTTCAAGAATTGCAATCGATTGAAGCTCACCATGTTCTTCGACGGAAAAACGATCAAGTAATGCTGAAAAGTCTTCTGTGAAAATATATCTACCGCAAAAAGCGAGAGTTGAGGGGGTATCTTCCTTGTTCGGTTTTTCAACAATGGATTGAACCTTATCACCATCGAGTGAAACAATGCCATATTGATTGACAGAATCAGGGCCAACGTCATACACAGACCCGCATGCACAGCCTGTTTCTTGGTGCAATGAGACAAGATCTGTAGAAACGGATGATGGTTCAAAAGATGTGGTTGCAGCATGATTAGATGTGAGAATATTATCTCCAAGAAGGACCAAGAAAGGACCAGAAATAGATTGTGAAGCCATCGAAATAGCGTGAGCAAGTCCCAATTGTTCATGCTGATAATGAATGAAATACTCCGCATCACCCATTGGATTCAGCAATGATTGATCATTTGAAAACGAAGAGAACTTATGGTTCATATCCTCCAAAAGAAGAGAGAAATCTTTTGCAGGAGAAGTGATGATGTGAATTCGAGTACAACCTGCTGCACGGGCTTCGAGGATGAGATGATGCATGACTGGGACATCGACAAGAGGCAACATTTCCTTTGCGATATATCCGCTCACTGGCAACATTCGTGTGCCCATTCCTGCGGCCACGATGACAGCATCCAGAACTCTGCCCATGTACAGGCTTGAAAGCGACAGGATATCAAGCGTGTTCTTCGTCGATGGTCTATGGCAGTGGAACGAAAGCATCTGCTTTTAGCGGCGGGATGTGTACTCGTTTCGTTTTCATTCTTCGATTTTTTACCAGCAGGCCCTTGGCTTGATGCTTCATTTTCACGAGGTATGAGTGGCCTTTCTGGACTGATTCTAATCTATCTTTTCTGGTATGAACAAACCTTCGGAGAATTGGGAATACTGCCAACAATAGCAAAATGGAAGAATCCAGAAACCTCTTGGAAACATGTTCTGTTGGCTGGCGTAGGTTTTCTCTTTTCTTCGTGGTTCTTTGGAAATACCACTGCGGGAGATCCTCTACCAGTTCCAGCACCACTCATTCTCGCATTAATCGGATTGTTAACATGCTTTACAGGAATATATGCATATCTTGTGACTCAAGGGCCATTAGGCGAAGAAGAATGATCACTCTTCTTCTAGGAAAAGTTGCTTTTCTGGTTTTCTTTGAACGACGAGAACTACAATGTAGGCTGCCATAATGGAGATGGCAATCAAGAGGACAGGAGATATGGTTTGTTCTTGGGATGAAGATTTCTTCTCATCTGTCGTTGTTTTTTCTTCCTCGATAACAGGTTGAGACAATTCAAGATAATCCCAATCAATACCGACTCGAATAATATCAATTTCTCCATTCGCATTTGTTGATTCAATATGAATTAATTTAATTGGATTCTCAACTGTAATTGTCCAAATGCCATTTGATGGATTTGCACCAAACCAAAATGGATCATCGTTGAGTGCGTTTGACCACCGATATGTGGAGCCATTCTGAGCCGAAGTGAACGAAAACTCGTGTGTTGAATTTGTTTCTGCTAAGAGTGTTATCCAGTCTCCATTTTTTATTGTTTGATTGGATTCCAATAAATTAATTTCAAATGGAGGCAATTCTATTTTATCATCTGAACTTGAATTGAATTCATCGATTTCTTCTTCGGATTGCCATTGTGGAATAAGATAGATTGCATTGGTATCTGCTTCAATTCTGTCATCGATGTGAGTGTTGACGGAAGAACCCCATGTCCCCTCCAACGTTAGGGCGTACCATGATCGGTCAAGTTGGTCAACTGAATAATAGAACTCACCTGCCATAGGATTAAGTCTCGAAACTTCGGTCCATTCTACTGAAAGATCAGGTGTTGTAACTTCGGATTTCCATAGCACTGCATCGCCTTGAATAAAGTTTGAATCAATATCCCATGAAAACAAGAGGGTCGTCGAGTTTTCGATTTCTACTTCCAGTGATGTAATCGAGATTGGAAGCATTCGCTCTAACACTGGACCGACCTTTCCTAATACGTCGAAATTATCGGTTTGCACGTTGCCTGAAGAATCGACCAAACCAAGGGCATAATACGATTTTGTCATCCAATCAGGTGTTAAATGGTGAATAAATTCAACTGAATCAGCCGGTAATTCAGCTAGCACAGTCACATTTTCTTGCTTAACAGATACAATTGGGTTTGTAGAATGATAAAGGAGGATTGACGAAATATCTTTTTCGACAACCTTTGTCCATTGTAGGATGGTTGTTGAGTCTTCTTTGTCATATTCCGCAAGAAGATGGCCTGAGTATCTCGGAACACGAGTATCTTCAAGGATCGGTTCAGCAAGTGTGTTCTCGGTGTAAAACCGTACATCCTCTGAAGAAGGATAGCATGCATCATCGTCACAATATGGAGGATAGAGGCATGTTAGAGTGTAATACACCTCTCTTTCAATTGATTTATGGGTCCAATCCAATTTATACTCAGACACGCTTAGAGGAATTTCATTGCTTATGATGGTCTTTTCTATCTCATCCCAAGTTGATTTTGTTGCTGGTTCGTAATGTTGATACAGAATATAATTGTAATTTGAACCTGTGCAAGCAGGACGCCAAGAGATGTACGTCGTGAGATTGTTAGCGAAGTATGTTGCTGTAAAATCTTCTGGGGATTGGATTGGGGCTGTGTCTTCAACATGGCCTTGAGGTGTTTGAGATACTCCTAGGTTAACAGGGTCTGTGACAGTACCGTCACGAAGGATGGTCACAATTGCGTAATGGATGAACCGTACGTTAACATTGCCTGGAGGAGGATAATATTCCAAAGTATGCTCCTTTCCAGAGCATTGTTCAATTGAATCGCTTGTATCGCATGCAACGATATCTGAAGCAATCAAAGTTGTTTCACGATCGAATCCTGGCTGAAAAATCGTTGAAGAACGATGGACTTCATATGTTGCCATCTTTAGTTCGTCTATTATTTGCCCATCTGTTGATTGGATATTCCTCCAAGAAATTTGTGTAATCTCCATGTCTGGAAGATATTGAGCATTGATGTCTCTAGCTTCCAAAGTGGAATCTGTTTGTTCCGATGCCGCTCCGACTGGTAGCATCACAACCAAGAGGAAGGATACAAACCAGATCTTTAGGTTCATAGTTACGTGTACGTTGTTAGACATATGAGGGTGTCGCACTATTGTGAATACACTAATCGAGGTATCCGAGTGTATCATCAAGCATATCTAGAGCATCATCAAGATCGGGTAGTTCAGTTGGTTCTTCGCCTGAACTGACATGTGTATCAGTCAAAACTTCGATTGGTTGTGGAATGTCACCCTCACCGCCTAACCATTGTCTCCATAACGCACTGCGCTCACTTCGGCGAGCATCCATTGAATCCCAGAGTGCTTGTAATCGATCTTCTCTTAGCAACGGGATGTGTTTTGACAATCGCTTAGGATCAATCTCATCCATCCGCATCAACAATTCTCGAAGACGTATCTGAACGACTTCATCACCATCATTCCAAAGTGATGGAATGAGTTTTCGGTCGTCTTCTGGGAAACGTTCAACATAGTCTCGCAGACTGATCACAATGTTTCTTCGGACAATCGATGCCTCGTGTACATGGAGTTCTACGAGACGGTCGGCCCATACTTCTTCATCTAAAAATTTCAAATCTCCAACTGTTGCTGATGAGGCAGCTAGGACACTTTCATCTTCATCTTGAAGCATCGAATCAAGGAATGGGACCGCATCCCAACCAACTCTTCTAAACAAACGAGTCAAGACATCTGCCATCGAACGTCGAAGTAGTAATTCCTTTCTTTCGTGAAGAGCATGGGCAATTGCTAAGCCACGCTCCTGATCGTTTTCCACGAGTTTTGCAAGACACATTACAACCTTCGAAGCGACTTCTTCATGCTCATCATTTGCTCTTCTCTCTAGAAGTTCAAATAAGCCGAGTGGCTCGATTAATGCCGGTCTTTCCAAAAGTAAACGCACCCATTCCATTAGGAGTAGTCTGCGTTCAAGAACATCATTTTCAAGCTGGTCAAGGAGCCACCGTGCAGCATTAACGCCTGCATCATGAGCAATCACTGAGGTCGTTCTTGGAACAACTGCATGGGGGTTCCATCCTAGGTTTTGAGGTCCATCCTCGGGTTGAGTATGCCAAGTCCCTGGTCGTTCAGCGAGGGCAATTGATTCGATGAGATGATAGCCTTGATGGATCGGTTGGCCGTAAGGAACTGTTGCCAATCCATTGATCAGAGCGATTGCAAGCCACCATCGATCAGTATTCGGAGCGGACCTATCGAATGCCTGTGCTAACCAATCGGTTGCAATGCAAAATAACATTCGTTGAGAAACATCGTTTGTTCGACGTGCAAGCCATTTTTGATGTATTTCAAACGGATCATCGCTTAGATTCATTCGGTGTGGAACAATCAAGTCGACGATTGTTACAAGATGTCGATCAAACATTCCTACGTCTGCATGAAGCATAGATAGGCCCTGTGAGATGATGTCTTGATCTCGTTCAGGCATTCGAACAGGAAAATCTGGATCTGTAATTGGAGGGTTTGGGAGTGGCCAATTGATGGTTCCACGTTCCAATGCTTCAACCATCTGCGTTGCAACCACTTCAAACGTGGCTTTCGCAATGATATCCCGACTCTTACTCATCGAGAAACCTCTCCAATTCAGATGTCAAGTTCAATGTTCAGATTCTGAATCAATTCCTTGTAGCGGTTACGAATTGTAACTTCAGTTACGCCAGCGACTTCAGCAACTTCACGTTGGGTTCTGCGCTTTCCACAAAGAACAGACGCGATGTAAATGATCGATGCTGCGATACCTGTAGGTCCGCGACCGCTGGTCAATTCCTTTTCTTGAGCAGCCTTGATCAATTCGTATGCTTTTGCTTCGACTTCAGAATCGAGACCAAGTCCAGAACAGAATCTTGAGATGTAGTCTTCTGGACCTGTTGGCATAATCTTCATCTTTAATTCACGAACCATGAAACGGTATGTTCGGCCAATTTCTTTTCGGCCTGTTCGTGATGCTTGTCCGATTTCGTCGAGTGTTCTTGGAACACCACATTGTCTGCAAGCAGCATAGAGTGAAGCCGCAGCAACTCCTTCGATTGATCTTCCTCGGATAAGACGCTTGTCAACCGCTTTCTTGTAATTTACAGCTGCTGCTTCTCGAACTGTCTTAGGAAGTTCGAGGCGGCTTGCCATACGGTCAAGTTCAGCTAATGCCATTGCAAGGTTACGCTCTGTTGCATTGCTTACTCGGCTTCGCTTTTGCCACTTACGCATTCGATAAAATTGCGAACGGTAACGGGAATTGATGGTTTTTCCAGAGTAATCTTTGTTTTGCCAGTCAATATCTGTCGAGAGACCTTTGTCGTGGAGCATTACGGTCATTGGAGCACCCGTTCGGGCTCTTTGATCTCCTTGTTCGGGAGAGAAAACACGCCATTCT
>JBMZTB010000021.1:0-26542 GCA_049623485.1 Candidatus Poseidoniaceae archaeon | reverse complement strand
ATCGATGACTTGGGATGCATATTCTGGTATTCTTGCTGAGGTCCAAGTCTCTCTTGACCCAGGATTCAAGAGCACTCAAGACAATTACAACTGGGTTTACAATTCTGATATTGATACTAATGCCTTTTCCTTGACTGGAACTACAGGCTCACTTACAGTTCCACTCTCCGATGCTTTCGAAAACGGAACATACATGCATTACAGAATGCGTTCAATGGACTCAACAGGAATTCTTGGTTCATGGTCCGATGGTTCGTTCTTTTTACCAGAACACAACGTGATTGATAACGGAGACGGAACAGCCACAATTGCAGTTGATATCAATGATTTATCAACAGACTTGGATTTCATCGAAGATGCGGTCGCAGATGAGAACAATAAGAATACAAATTATGGTTCCTCAGCGACATTGGATGCTACTTTATCTTCAACAAAGGAAACAATTCCTCACATCAGATTCGCATTCGATGCGTTAGGAATGCATTCAAATGCTACAATTCTTGAGGCTTCATTGAATCTTACCCGATCCACTTCGAGCGGTTCAGCAACGCTGGCATTACATGAAATGGACAATGACGGGGCATGGAATGAAGATGAACTTACATGGCTGCGAAAGAAAACCAGTCAATTGTGGACAAGCGGAGGTCGAGGACTGATTAGTCATGCGACAGATACAGGTATCTTTGGTTCACAGATTAGTGATGACTTTTCGTTCGATTTGACCTCTACATTACAACAACATATCGATAACGGAAACACAGGTGTGATCGACTTTGCATTAACCACGCGTTCAGAAACGGGGTCTTATTCTGCTAATGCAGGAATCGATTCTGTCTCGTTCCATTCTTCCGATGCCACAACAGAATCCGACAAGCCCTATCTCTACATCAAATACGACTGGGGTACACCCGTCACCGTTGCACCTTCTCTCACGTCTCCGTATGATGGTGAAACTCTGTGGAATCAAACAGGTCACAATTTCACTGGAAATACCACTCCTACATTGGCATGGTCTGCTAGCACATCCAGCTCATATGATATGATTTTTGAATTATCAACAGACGGCCAATTCCATGATCGTGTTGCATATGTAGACACACGTGTTGATTCAGATTTCTTGCCTAGTGATGGAGACTTTTCATTCACTGGAGTCGATAGCCTTGAAGCCGGACACATGTACAATTGGAGGATGCTTCATATCGATTCTGATGGGCGTCATGGTGATTGGACACACTCAACATTTTTGATTAGTAATATGGATTCAACATGGCTTGGTGGTGACCGTTATGAGTTTAGACTCAAGCAAGGAAATGCAAGTTCCGATGACCTCCATCCAGCATGTGCAGATACGTACATTGATTCAGGCATGCCGAGTTCAAATTATGGCCAAGAAACCGAACTACAGGTTTCTTACAACACGATTCCATCCGAAACAACAATCTTGTTTGGATGCGATTTGTCAAGCACATTCCTTCCAAACGGTTATGCCGTAGAATCAGCAAATCTTGAGTTTTATCTCAGCGATTTCCCATTCGGTTCGCCGACTGTTGGTGCCTGGGAAAGCACTCAACACAACTGGACTGAAGACGGGGCCACGTGGGCTACATACGATGGCTCAAACACATGGTCTACAACAGGTGCAAAGGGTTCAGAGCGTTCATCATTGCTTGATTCAGTCACTATCGGAAGTGGTTTTACTTCTAGTTCCTCAGTTAACTGGAACGTTACACTTGCAATGCAAAATGCGATGAGAGACAACCATTCTGCAGATTTCATTCTCGGAATTATCGGTGCTGGTTCAGGCCAGATTCGAGATGCACTTTTCCACACCGGAGGCGCAGTTGATGCAAAGCGTCCTGAACTGAGTTTCGTCTATGTACCAGGATCAAATGCAATACCGATTGAACCTGTTCCAGTAAGCCCTCTGAATGGGTCATGGAGCATTCAACCTGGCATTAATCCTGAACCAGTCCTTCGACCATTGCTTAATTGGACCCATTCCAGTGCAATCAGCGTTGGTGGCTATGCTGTTCAAATCGATACAGTCAACACATTTGACAGCAATGATATGAGCATTCAAACTTCATGGTCAAACGCTGGTTTTGATATGGCTGATAAATCATTCACTCCTCAAAATGATCTGACTGTTGGCGAAACATGGTACTGGCGTGTACGGACAATATCGACCACTAATCAACTCGGAAATTGGTCTCAAACGTTCCACTTCAATGTTCCTTCACTCACAACATGGAACCTTTCTTCGACAAGTGCCGCAGTTGAAATACGACACGAGGAAGCAATGCCTGATCTAGGACTTCCACATTTCATTGATACATGGTTGGCTGAAGGGGGAATTGAAGGACAACAAAACCATTCAGCTTCAACCTCAATGAAAGTTGGAGAACTTGGCAGTGGTTATCAATCGACTGCTTTACTGAAAATTCCTCTGGATCAAATCCCTTCTCCTTCAAATGCCAGCGTAACAAATGCAGAATTGAATTTATGGGCCCTTTCTGGTTCGGACACGAACACACAAATTGCCGTTCGACCAGTTCTGCAAACATGGACAACTGACCTCAATAATTCAACCTATGATGGTCTAAATCCTTGGACATTAGATGGTGGAAGATCCGTCGGAAATGACGTCGGTCAATTGAGCGATTTGAGTACTTCATTAAGCGCTGATTGGATGGATTGGGACGTTACTGAACTTGTACAAGCAGCACTTGCAAACGGCGATTCATATCTTTCAGTTGCTCTGATGACGAGCGACTCTTCTGATTCACTCATCACATTTGCAAGTACAGAAGGTCTCACGACCCAACGGCCATGGCTCAATCTTACATGGACTGAAGGAACTTCTGCAATACCAACTATCGCAGCTGCAAACGCTTTGCCTGCAGATGGAGATATGGCATGGAATTTATCAACTCACGTACCAGAACCAGACACTCGTCCAGTCTTGAGTTGGACTCATTCCAATTCAGCAAATATTGATGATTGGAAAGTCTTCCTCCAAAATGATGCTTATGACATCATGGAAGGTTTCACAACGTATGATTCACGTGTCCATACTTCTATGTTCGATCTGCAGAGCTTAACATTCCAACCTTCCACAGACCTCGACACAAACCAAAGTATTCGTTGGTTCGTTCAACCGGTGAACAACAGCATGCTCGGTCCACGATCAACAAGTTCAGTATTCCATTTACCTCACGATATTGGTCAAGAGATCAACAGTACATGGGGTTACATCAATGTCCAAGAAGGTGGATTCCTCCCGTCCTTGAATGAACCATCTGGCTTCATGGCCGATACAACTCTTGACTCAGGGGCTCCGAATACGAATTATGAAGGCGATAGCATCCTGAGCATTGGTCGCTCATCTTCCACAACAAGCACCTCGGGTCGTACATCTACCATTCTATCGATTGATCTCTCAAAGTTACCACTCGGCAATACATTTGAAATCATGAGTGCAAACATGACGGTGAACTATGCGTCGAACTCCTACGGAGAAGTTTGGGTAAGTGAATCCACCCTTCTGACGAACTTTGATGAAGATGCAAATTGGAATAACGCAACAAACACAACGAACTGGAATTCACCAGGAGCATACCACTCAAGCGATACTTCTATCCCATATTCAGGTGCAAGTTTGTTCAAAACCTCAGGATTCATAAATGGGTCTTGGAATCTAACTGGTCCTATACAACAAGCTCATGCACAAGGTTTGAACACGATTCACATCATTCTTCAAGCGGAAGAAAACAATAGCAATGTTGCAGGAAGGCTCGATTTCTTTTCAAGTGATGAGACTTCCAATAGCCTACGTCCAAGTTTGAATTTAACATACAGAACAACCAATCCATACGTTGCTTCAAGTCCTTCAAACCTCCTTCCTGTTGACAGTTCGACTTTGTGGAACATGTCCGCTCCTCGTCCAACAGGAGTCGATCATGTGAACCATTCATGGACTCCACCATCTTCCAACGAAACAGGATACCAGATTTGTTCTGCATCTGATGCTCGAATGATTTACGATCTTGCTTGTGTTTTATCCAATGATGCCACCTCTCTCACCGAGTCAAATCTCACTTGGGATTCGGCGACATCTACGCTTACGAGTACGAACGTAACATCAGGAGATGAATGGCTATACTGGCGTGTTTTGTCTTTCCAAATGATTGAAGATTACTATCGAATTGGTGAACATTCCCAAGTGAATAAATACCGTATTCCGGATGCACAAGGATACGATGATGGAGCAGGAAATCATACCGTTAAATTGTTCAGTGGTTCAATTTTCTCATCCACAGGATTGCTACCTGGTGCGCCTGATACGCACACTTCCTCCTCATCGTTTAACACAAATTATGGTTCGAGTGCCTCATTGTTGCTTGGTACCGGTTCTTCTGGTGATCATGAGATTTTCATTGAATATGATTTGTCTCAAATGCCTTGGCCAAGTGCGATTACTCCGACTTCTGTGATGTTGCGTATGTACCGTACACAAGTCACTGGTGTTACTCCAATGACGGTAAGTGCTCATGCTTGTTCTACTTTCAACGAAGGATCTGTCACATCACTTTCATCACCGACATGCAGTGCCGCTGAAATCACTCGTTCTACCCTTCCGGTGACGCCACCAAATGGATGGTTAGAATGGGATATCACTTCTCTCGCCCAATCAAATATTGCGAATGGAAACCTCTCGATGACAATCAAACTCTCCGCAGTTGGAACTGCGAGTAGTTTGCACACCTTCCATTCTGGAGAATCAAGTTCGACATCATTACGCCCAATTCTTCAAGTGGATTATGTAGACAACGTAGCAGGTGTTGTTCCACCATCACAACCTGTCCTTCTTTCACCAGTCGATGGTACCGTCTTGTACAACACAACAGCAACTTTGTTGGAACCTCTTGACAAGCCTACCCTTTCATGGAATTCGGTTACTGGTGCTACAGGCTACATCGTTACAATTCGAAATTCATCCGGGCAATACACCTTCAAATCTGGTATTTCGAGCCAGATTACAGGAACAAGCTTTGTGTTTGATACCTCTTTGACTCCAGGGTCAACGTTCGAATGGTGGGTTCAAGCAGTGAACGGTTCTATTCCAGGACCGTCTTCTTCTCGATGGATTGTTGGCATAGGAGATCCAACAACTCAGGATAATTTCGACCACACATGGACGTATGAGTTCCAAACAGGAAATGAAATCCAAGAGATGGCTCACACCACTGTTGAAGATACTTCGGTATACAGCGGTAGTGCAGATGAGAACCTCGATGGCGACGCTACACTCCTGGGTATTGATTCTGGACAAGATGAGTATCGAATGCTTATTTCCACCGATTTCGGACAAATTCCGTTCAATCCGAATATGAATGTACATTCCGTGGATTTGAGTTTGTATCTCACCGACCTGGACTTTGGTTCTGGAGCAACTGGTATGACACTCTCTGTACACAAGGTGCTCACAACTGGTTGGGGCGAAACCTCTGCAACTTGGAACGGTACTGGTGCTGCGAACTGGGGGGCTCCTGGATTACAACCCGGTGTTGATTACGATTCAACGCCACTCGACACCATCGTTTTGAGTAACACCCAAGCAACAAATCAATGGATTCAGCTGAATCTAGGGCATCGTTCTCTCTTCATCGATGGATCTCATGGATGGGTCATTATCGCGACTGTGAACCAAGGATGGATGACTGTTGAATTTGCCGATAACAGTGATTCAACGAGTAACTTAAGACCGCTTATGCAAATGAATTACACCGACATTGATTCGGTTACGATTTCTCCGACTGCGACAACTACGACTGCAGATACACCTGTGACATTCAGCGCCTCAACATTTGATTACAATTCACTTGTTGCAACAGTGCCAATTGTCTGGTCTGCTTCAAGTGGTCAAATTGATGCCTCCACTGGAGTGTATACTCCTTCCTCAACTGGAGTTCACACAATTACAGCTTGTTTCGGAGTCATCTGTTCAGATGAAACAGTGACCGTTACACCAGGTGTTCCAGTGAACTTGGTTGTGACACCTCTTGCTGCAACCATTACTTCTGATGATACGCTGCAATTAAGTGCAGATGTCGTGGATCAATTTGGAAATGTTGTTCCTGGTGAAAGCATCTCGTTCTCACCGAGCAACGGTTCAATGGGCGGAACGTTCGGCGACGTATTCCAACCATATTCTGTTGGAGGTCAAACGGTCTCCGTAACTTGGACGACAATCACCGTTATTGTGAATGTTCAAGTTGAACTCGGTGCGCCAACAGACATCGTTCTTACAGGATGCGAAGGAGTAACTCCAGCAGGAACTGAATGTGAAATCACAACAACGTTGTATGACCAATTTGGAAATATCATACCATTGTCTGAAGCTGGCGCTTTGACCTACTCAGTCACTGATGGTCTCTACAGCGAGGCTACGAACATGTACTTCGCAGACCACGTCGGAACATGGCAACTTTCGTTAACATCTGGAATTGGATTGTCGGATTCAATCACCATTTCAACAGGCCATGGGGCTATGGATTCCCTTGAAATTGTTCCTTCAGCCTGGGATTTAACCGCTGATGAAGTCATCTTCATGAACACAACCAGAATCGATATTCAAGGAAATAGACTACCAGTCTCTTTGCCTTCCGAAAACTGGACGTTTGTAAGCGACGGAGAGGTCAACATCATATTTGATCAACCGGTTCAATGGATTCCAACAGGCCTTGGTGGAAGAGTGATTACAGCACAGTATGAAACAATTTCAGCATCGATTACAGTCAATGTCACGAAGGGCATGATGACTGGAATGGCCCTGGTTGTTGATTCGACTGACGCAAACGATCAATCCTACAGTTTGACCGCTGATGAAACGTTACAAGTGAAAGCAAAGGCAACTGATGCGAAAGGAAATCGGTGGACAATCGATGTGAATTGGACTGTTTCTCATCCGAGTTGGAGCGATCAATCTGTCCTCCTATACACCCTTTCAGATGAGACAGAATTCATGCCTCAATTGGCTTCAGACATCCCTTACATCATCTACGCCGAATACACTTCTGGAACTGATGTGTTTACTGAATCTGTCTCAGCCACAGTATCAGAGGGTATCTTGCAAATCTTTACTATGAATTCAATCGCCTCAACTGGAGATTCCTCAACTGCATATAACATAAGTGCAGATGAGCATGTGGATTTCTCTGTAAGTCTTAGTGATGGAGACCTGAATGCTTTGGATGCTTCAAGGCTGACTTGGTTATTCGAAGATTTGAATTCAGGTTCTGTTATTGATATGACTTCGTCTTTTGAAGCCGATGCATATCATTGGGAAGCAACAACTGTCGGTTCTTACAGAATTACTGCATTCGTCGTCAACGCAGATGGTTTCAACTATTCAAAACAAGTTGACATCTCGGTATTCCATGGCGTTGCAGTTTCGCTTGATCACACACTTGATACATTGAGTGAAGATGCAGGTGAATCGATTGACATTGATATTACCGGTACCGATAGCGATGGAAACACCTTCCCGCAAGATGTTGAATGGACAGAAGATGGAACAACTTCTTCTCGTGTCGTTCCTCGTGCTCCTGTCGGAGCCTACACATATCAGGCATCCGTTGCTGGTGAGCATGTGATGATCTACTCGACTCCTGGTGCAACCAATACGTTTGATCTTTCAATACAACCACAGATGGTTGTGGCACATCTTGAAATTGTTTTGTCCAAAACCACTGTGGAACAACAAGCATCGATTGATGTCACGGTTGAAGCAAAAGATATGTTCTACAATCCAATCCCTGTGCCAAGCAGCGCACGAGTTGATTCAACTGGCCGAGGAACAGTCAAGGAACTAGGACCAGGTCAATGGCGAGTCACAACCCTCGATAGTGGTCCTCAAACAATCACAGTTACAGCGGGTCAGGTTAGTGAAGAACTCGACATTGAGGTGACTGGAACCTTTGGTGGATTCTTTGCAGCAGGAGGTGTTCTGTATTACATCGGAGCCGTTCTTGTTGGCCTTATCGCAGTTGTTTTACTTGGCCTATTGGTGATGGCTCTTCGTTCTGGAAGAGGTGATGATGACTGGGATGATGATTACGACGAAGACGAAGATGAAGACGATTCAGCCCCTGCTCGTGGCCCAAGCGGACCTGCTCCGGGAACGGGACCATCTGGCCCTGCCCCAGGAACTGGTCCAAGTGGTCCAGGTCCATCTGATTCACCGCCAGAAGCGGAAGAGAAAGAAGATACAAGCTGGATGGTTGAACATCGCGTGGATGATGATGGAACCGAATGGGCTCAAAATGAAGATGAAACATGGTATTACAGAGAGCCAGGTCAATCTGACTGGATCATTTGGGAAGATTAGGTGATTTCATGAACTCAAAACAGTCTGCATTCTTTCTATGCATTCTGATGATGTTCGTTCCTCTAACAAGCCTCCCAGTTGCCGCAGCAGGTCCTGCTGCACAGGTTGTGATTACAACACCTTCAACATCGATTTCTTCGGATGGCGTTCTTCAATTAGATGCGACAATCTATGATGCATTGAATAACGTCGTTGAGGGAGAGATTACTTGGTCTTCAACCAATGGTACAGTTGAAGAGGGTGGTCTTTTCTTTCCTTGGTCTGCAGGTCAAGTTACAATACGTGCGGAGCATGCAGGATTCAATGATACTGTTGTTTTGACAGTAGAGGCTGGTTGGGGACAATCAATTGAGATCAATACAACTGCTTCTCCAAAAGCCAAGCAACCATTCGAACTTCAAGCAAATCTCCTTGATTCTCATGGGAATCCTCGAAGCGGACAAGGTGTTGTGTGGAGTGTTGATGGAGAATATGTCGGTCAAGGTCAACCATTGTGGACACCTCCTGCCCTCGGTCTCTACGAAGTCATTGCTCGTTTTGATCAAATGGAACAGCAGGTGATGATGGAAGCGACAGCAGGCGACCCCTTCGAATTTCGTTTTGAGGAAAATCTTGTGATACGAAGCGGATTTGGAATCAAACTTGATCCCACACTGGTCGATTCATTCGGACAAGAAATGAATGATACATTAGCAGGAATGAAAGCATGGACTGCAGAAAATGGAAGCATCACTTCTGAAGGGTATTTCTTCGCTTCAGCGCCAGGATTTTGGAATATCAGTGTTCGAGCAGGAGCAATTTTTGGTAATGGAACTATCCGTGTAATACCAGCAGATGCAGCAATCGTATCGATTCAAATTGTACCCGAACAAACAACCTATCAATCAGGAGAAGTGTACCGTTTAGATGCAGTGCGTACCGATTCAAACGGATACACCTCCCCAGTACCAGTTCCGATTGGAAACTGGAGCGTTGGAAATGGAGCAGTCGCTCAAGTAGGGGACGAAGTTCATTGGACGCCAGGCAAGGTTGGTTCCTTTACAATGGAAGTTGTTGACTCTGATGTCGGTGCATCAAAGGCGGTATCTGTGATTCATGGTTCTGCCATATCCACGCACCTTGTAGCAAGTTTGCCTCGATTAAGCGCAGGGTTGCAAGTGGCTTTGGTCCATGAAGCGACTGATGCATTTGGCAATATTTGGCAAATTGACGGGAATATCAGCAAAATAAGTAATGATCAATCAACAACTGAAATATTTTCTTCTTATGCTACATTCACTCCAAAACTGACTGAAGCCATTCATTTCTCAGCAACCTATTTTGATAATTCCACAGGTATCCTTCACCAATGCGAATATCAAGAATACGTTGAACCTGGTCGACTAGCATTCATTATTTTACCAGAATCTGGAACAGAAGTAAAGGCAGATTCATATTTGCAATTTGACCCCACATTCACAGATTCTTATGGAAATACGATTGGATTTGTTGCAGTGAATTGGACCATCGACGGAGTTGACTCAACACTTGATTTACTGATGTCAAATGGCAAGTGGTATCCTACAGAAGTGGGGGAGCATGAGATTCGTGCGAATGCCGATGGCGTATTTGCTGCAGTTCGCATAAATGTCATAACCGGTTCAGAAAACACATTATCAACAGATGCAGGAGATTCATTGAGAATTACTGCGGGTGTGCCAAGCGATCTCTATGTAGAGATTGTTGATGTTCATGGAAACGTTGCTCCAGCCGAAGAAGTCGAATTGGTGGAATCTGGATTTATTTCGATTGAACCCTCGGCCACGGGACGTGGATATTGGCAACTTGATGGAGTGACTTCTGGAACATATGAGGTTGAATTACAACAAGGCAATGCTTCGATTCTTCTTCCTTTGACCATTCTTCCTGGCAATCCTGTCCGTGTTCTCACATCGGTTAGTAATGAATCACTCAGTCAAGGTGAAGTCACTTTGCTCATGGTTTGGGCTGAGGATAGCCAAGGAAACAGAGTGGAGGTAGTTCCCGAGCAAACCAGCATCACCTGTTCATCTGGAAAGGCCAGTCACGTTAAGTCAGATACTTGGGAAATCGAATTGGAAGAAGCAGGTACTGATCGCTCATGCACAGTTGCTTGGAGCGGTCTTATTTCACAGCAGTTCTATGATGTTGAATCTGTTCTTTTGGGTGGTGCTCTCGGTTCGACAAATACTGCTATGTCAATTGGTCTTGTCTTCTTATTGATGATTTTTGCAGTTCTTATCGTTCTCATTCGTCGAGGCAGTTCCAAAGAAGAAGAATGGGACGAATATGATGATGAATACGAGTATGAGGATGAATATGAGGGTGGAGAAGAGGACGCTGAAACTTCTGCAGAGTCGGATGCTCCTGTCGAACAAGAGGCAAACACTCCTCCTCAAACCACATCCACCGAATCAGCCCCAATTATCGAAGATGCTCTGCGACAAGAACTTGCAGGAAAGGCAACCCAGATTGGGGTCATGCAAGCTGCACCAGGAACAAATCAAGGTGAAACAGGTTGGTATGTTGATGCTAGCACTGAATTACAACAATGGAATGTTGGCTCAGATGGTTCTTGGTCTCGATTGCAGTGAACCAGTCTTCATTTTGTGGTGTCTATATGTGGATTGAAGAACATCGAGACTGGGAATCCGTGGATTACGCTCCACTGTTATCTGGTCATCTTTTTCCTCCAGATTTCATGTGGGGGGTTGCTACTGCTTCTCACCAGATAGAAGGTGGAAATACAAACAACTGGTCTGCGTTCGAGCCCCATTCTAAAAGCGGACAACTCAGTGGTGACGCATGTGATCATTGGAACCGCAGAGAAGAAGATATTGAATTGATCAAGAATCTGAATGTGTCCCATTATCGATTTTCAATAGAATGGAGTCGTGTTGAGCCTCAACAGGGCATTTGGGATGAAGACGCCATACAGTGGTACTCAGACCTTGTAGACCAACTTCTTGCTAAGGGGATTCAGCCTATGGCCACGCTTCACCATTTTACCCATCCGCTTTGGTGGGATGAGAAGGGTGCTTTCGAGAAAGAGGAGAATGTGGATGATTGGGTCCGGTTTTCTGTCAAGATGTTTGAACTCTTGAGCGACCGTGTTGATTGGTGGTGTACCATCAACGAACCTGCCGTTTTCGCATCAATGGGCTACGTTTTGGGAGAGTTTCCACCAGGGGAAAGGTCGTTTAAGAAAACCAAGATCGTTTCTACAAACCTAATGATTGCACACGCTCGTTGCTATCGAAGATTGAAATCTTTAGAGCATGGTAAGCGAGTACAGATTGGATTGGTTAAGAACATCAATCTCTTCGATCCATATCGACGCTGGAATCCATTGCACAGATTCCAAGCAAGATTACTTGATGGAATGTTCAACCTTTGCTGGATAAACGGACTGAAAACAGGACGATTCAAACCTCCTTCTGGTTTGCGTTCAAAGAAGATTCCTGGCCTAAAAGGAAGCAGTGATTTCATCGGTGTAAATTACTACACGCACCTTCTCGCCACTCCATTCATGCCTACAAAAGTCGATATTGATCCGCTCATACGTCCGTGGGAAGAGCGAACAGATTTCAGATACCCAATGTATGCTGAAGGATTGCGACGAGCCTTTGATATGGTTTCATGCCTAAATCTCCCAATCATTGTCACAGAAAATGGAGTTGCAGATGATGATGATGATATGCGTCCAGAACATATTCGCCGCCATTTGCAGATCACTGGAGAAGCGATTGCTGATGGCATTGATATTCGTGGATTCTATCATTGGAGCCTCATGGATAATTTCGAGTGGGCGGAAGGCTATGATCAACGATTTGGCCTTTATCATGTCGATTTTGAAACAAAAAAACGAACTCTAAAGCAAAGTGGTGCTCTCTATGCTGAGATTGTGCAAGCGCACAGAATGCCCCAAGTGGTTATTCTTGCAGGAGGATTAGGAACTCGCCTTGGAGAACATACGAAATCAGTTCCTAAATCTCTTATCGATGTTTCAGGCAAACCAATTCTTTCCCATATCCTTGATTGGGCTGGGAAACAAGGTTGCATGGAGGCATTGATTCTTACGGGGCACTTAGGGGAACAATTCAATGATTTTCGTCATGAAGGTATGGCTTTAACCTTCCATCAAGAAGTTGAGCCACTTGGCACTGGAGGGGCGTTATGGAATGCTCGACATCTCCTTCAAGACCGATTTATATTGCTCTGGGGAGATGATTTTCACCCGATAGATTATGGAGAATTAGTTGCTCACCATGAACAAACATCATCGCCACTAACACTTACTGTAACGACTGAGCACGAACAAATGAATCTTCTTCACATAGATGGAAAGATCTCTCAATACGACAAATCGGGCACCCCACCTGCCGAATTTAATGGCTATGAATCAGGAACCAGCGTTGTCGAAAAATCAGTTCTTCTCGACCATGGCAAAGAAGGGAAATGGAGTTGGGAAGAAACAGTCTATCCTAAAATGTCGATGAAGGCTGTAGCCTACCTCAATGATACCAAATTTTGGGATATGGGGACTCCTGAGCGATTAGCACGCTTAGAGGAATTCTTCAACAAAGCCAGCTTCTGAAGGCTTAACCAGGATTGCTTCAGGCAATACATCCTCATGCTCAACAAGAACCAAAATCATGCCTCCAAATCCTCCGCCCATCATACGTGCTCCAAGAACGCCTTGTGTGTGTTGAAGTTGAGTCACACGTTCATCTATGGCTTTCAAACTCACTCCAATACGTTGCAATGACTGATGAGAGGCGTTAAGCAGTAATCCCAATTCTTTTGGGGTTGCAGAAATTGCTTCTAAAACCCGTTCATTTTCTTCCCCCACATGCTGATGTTTTGCTTGATCACCTACGGAGTTACGATAATCCACCTCTCCTAATTTCCGATGTATTCCTGAATCAACAAGTTTGAAAATATGATTATTTGATAGCGGGTGTTGTGTTGTTGTATGCTCTGTAAAATCAATCAATGTCGCATGGTTGGGTTTGGAAAACATCATGGCCATTTGATCGAGTAAACCACACTCGGTTTTGAGGACTGCATGCTCAATACGTTGCGCTTCCAAGCACGCTTCAAATGGATCAATATCCTTGTGTATGCATAGAACAATTGCCAAACAAAGGGCAGCCGATGATGACATTCCCGAACCGATTGGAATATTGCTTGTAACAATCAGAGAGGCAGGCCACCCTTTCGCTTCTTTCCACAATAAAACGACAGTGTTCTCGCCTTCAAATCCTTCATCGATTGGTGTTGCTTCAAGCATGAGGCGTTGAGGTGCTGCAAAAGCAAATGAAAATCCACCTGCATAGTCGGTATGCTCGCCTATGATGTTGATACGTGCGGGAATTGAAGCAATTCTATGCATGCCCTTCCCGCCTTAATTGATGCGTTCCAAATCAAACCATACAGGATAATGATCAGAAACATCTGAACTTGACATCTCTCTGTCAACACCCCAACGTCCAAAGAAGCGTCCATCGATATCACCGGTCATTACAACTCGATCATAAGCACAATGACTGTTTGAAGAATACGCAGTATCTGCTGTATCGGGCACCACCCACAAATATTGAGGCTGACGAAGCGAAAGTTGATTCAATTCATATGTCGAAGCATAACTACAATCCGCATTAAAATCACCGAGGATAATGATGTGCTCTTGAGTGCGATTTTCAAGATATGTTTCAACAACATCATGTAGAGCTGAAGTTTCATTTACAGCTTCAGAGGGTTTGGTATGGACTGTGATAAATGTCATATTTTCAGTAATTGTGTTGTTGACATTCATCATTCCAAAGTTGGCAATAAACGGCTCTCGCTGGAAGGCATCTTCTTGGGAATCGTTGTGCAACCATGCTTCGTTTGGAACAAAGACAGACTCTCTATAATAAAATGCATATTGTTCTTGCCCTCCATTGTCATCTTCTTGAAGGCCAGAACGTTCACTCAAAACCATGGCATATGTCTCATTTCCATATTGATTAATGGCATCGAGAAAATCGTAAGGGACTGTTGAGTCAATGTCCTTAATCTCTTGAACCACCACCATGTCGTAACGGTGAACAATTTCCACCAACTCTGCGACAACATCTGCTTTCCCCATCTTGGTCTCACCAAAGACCTTGATGTTGAATGTTGCAATACGTGCAACATCTTCACGGGACAATGATTCTGTTCGAGCATCCGTTCCGTTGTCCTTATCTTCAGATTCAATTTCTACAACAACGGTTCGCCATAATGGACTCTCTTCTTGCTGGACTAACAGTTGGATTGTGATTGGGAACAGCAACAGAAGGGACACCAACATGACCCCTTGTAGTGCGCCATCAAAACGACCCATGCGGTGATGAACCAACTCTATGTTATCAATCTACATCCCTCTCTCATCGAAATCCATAGGTTCTTCACGCGGTTGATTGTGGCGATAGCATGGCAGAAGAGATTACTCCCGAACAGGCACAAGAAATTGTTTCGATGCTAACTCAAGGTGGAGCAATGGAATCAATTAACACATCCCTTGCACTTGGAATTCTTCCTCTCGTTGAATCGATCGGAAATTACGAACTTCTCGATCAATTGGTGGAACACGCAAGTGTGGTTGCTAAAGACGACGTAGAAAAAGGATGGGCTCGATTTGAAATGTTGAAGCGCAATCAAGGTTCAATCGATGATGTTGCCGAACTTGCCTACAATGCTGAATCGATTGAAAAGGGCGAAGCATTAGCAGCCGCAGTCCTTCATCACCACGCTCTCATGCTTCTTTCGATTGATGAAATCGATGGGGCACAGACATCGGTACGTCGCTCACTGACCCTTAGGGAGAAGTTGGAAGATAAGGAAGGCATCATCTTTGGACTCGCAGTTCTTTCTCGCTGTGCACGAGCAAATGAGGATTGGGAAACAGCGATTATTCATGATACAAGACGACTCGAATTAGCAGTTAACAATCAGAATGACGTTCTTCAGATGGAAGCGATGGCAGATGTTGCACATGCCCAAGCAAGTCTAGGGGAATTAGCAACAGCTTCTGAAATGTATCAGGAGAGTCTTGATATTGCAAAATCAATGGAACATCCAGCAGGTTGTCTTGTTGCAAGTTGGGGTTTGGCTGATCTTGCAGAAATAGAATCCCGCTTTGATGACGCACTGCTCCTCCTTTCGGATACCATGCATTTGTTCATGCAACTTGGAATTGAAACACCAGATTTGTTGAAAAAGCGATTGCATGCTCTGACGAATCTTGAGAAATAGGTCAAACGTGTGTCGAACTGGTTATGTCCTTTCAGAGTGTGGCAAGAGCAGGTGAGAGGCATGGAACATGACATTTTCTTTTCAATTAGCCAAACACCAGACCATGAGGGGCACATTCCTTCCGAAGAAACAATGCTGAAAAATTACTTCCAACAACTCATTCTTGCCGATGAGCTTGGATTTGGTGTAGGTTGGATTGCTCAATCTCATCTTTCAACAGAAACTCAAAAATCAAACACAAGGCCAGTTGTTCCACATTGGAAAGGCGAGGTTGGTCTCTGTACTGATTTCCCTCAACTCGCACTGGAATCCTTCAGTCGAACAAATTCAATCGAAATAGGCAGTGCGGTTGTCTCTATTCTGGCCTCAGGTGGGCCGATTGCCCAAGCGGAGCGTATTGCAAATACGTTGCAACTTCTTGCCGTAAAAGGCGACAAGAGAAAATTGCACGTTGGGTTCTCAGCTGGTCGATTTGAGTTTATGGCCAGGCCATATGGCATCGTTCCAAGAACTCCTACTGAAGAAGCCGCTTGGCCAGCATTGCGTGGCCAGATTTTCCTCGAAGCAAGTGAAATTTTCCTGCGGCTCCTCAGAGGCGATGTGGTTCATTCCGATGAAATACGTTCAACAGTGCTTACTCGCGACAATTTCCGCAGTGATGAAGATTGGGAACATGTTCAACATGCACATGGGTCCCTCGCCGATTCAATACTCATAGAACGCCGATATGTCTTCGAAGATATTCGAATCGTTCCAAATACATTTGATCGTAATCAATTGGTCTTGGTAGCTGGAACTCATGACCCGAAAGCCCAGATTTTTGTCAATAATTATCTTCCAGTGCGGGTGTTTAATTTGTCGATTACTCAACCTGAAGTCATAGAAGCAACACATGATCGTATGCGTCAATGCTTTCACGCAGATGGCGGCGAATGGAAGCGTTCAGATATGCCGAGAACGAGTTTTGTCTTCCTCAATGATGAGGAGGGATTGTCCCCTGAAGAACAACGTGAAGCAGCACATAATGAAGCAGAATTGTCTCTAAGTGCTTATTGGAATGCGCTTGAGGGAACCATCGACCCAACAAAAGTACAGAATGCAGCACAAAATGCACTTATTGGAAATGTCGAAGATGTTGCTTTACAACTTGTCGAACGGTTCCATCCACAAGATAGAGTGATGGCATGGTTTGATTTCTTTAATCATGACAGTGATCGTGTGTGCAGAAATATGCGAGCATACATGGAAAAGGTCGCTCCACGAGTCGAAGAACTTCTCAAGGAAGGATGAGCATGGGAATTCAACATCACTCACACTCTGCAGTAAAGCCGGGCCAACCCGGCAGCGGGTTGTTCCCAAATTCACCTCTTGGTGAACAAGTCGAAGGAATTCCAACTGGAAGAGATGTTGATTGGGAACCACTCGTTGACTATCGTCGGAATGGCGTTTCTGAAACGACGATTCATGGCGCAGTTGCATGGGCGCATGGAGATGAAGTCATCCATTCCTTTGGTGGAAATGTTCTTTGTTATGGCCGTTCGATGATGAAACCATTTATGCTCAAAGCCTTTGTTGAAGAACTCAAATCTTTTTCGTGGGAACAAAAAGCGATTGCAGTAGCGAGTCATAATGGCGATACTGAACATGTAGCAGCGGCACAATCGTTGCTATCGGAATCAGAGTGGCCTCTAATGTTGACTCCATTGGATGTTCCTTTGATTCAATTTGGGCGTCAAGTTCGTCGCCCACGTCGCTGGTATCATACGTGTTCGGGAGAGCACGCAGCGATTCTTCGCGGTTGTCGAGAAAAGGGATGGAATCGAGCAGGATACACGCTTCCAAACCATCCTGTTTTTGAAGCATATATGGAGCAAATACGCCGATACTTAGGCGAAGAATGGACTCCGCTGCGCATTGCAAAAGATGGCTGTGGCCTACCAACTGTTTCCAATACAGTTGCTGAACTTGCTCAAATCTATGCCGGACTTGTTCGAGACAAGAACTCGGATTGGATTTGGGAAGCAATGGTACGACACCCAGATCTTGTTGGTGGATTCAACCGTCTTGATTCAACAATTCTCAAAGCCGGTTCTGGCTCAGTTATCGCCAAAGAAGGAGCCGATGGGCTGCTCGGCCTTGCAATTGAGCATCCCGATTATCCAAAAGGACTTGGAATTGTGATTAAAATTGCTCATGGTTGGAATGCCCAAGCAACATGGTATGTCGCTCGAGCTGTCTTAGGCGTTCTGGGAATCGATCTCCGCAATCCATATCCGTTGCATCGACAAAAAGCATTCATTGTTCCAGGTATTGTCCCTGACAAATATCATTCCCTTCTCGAAACAATACCTACATGGGATGAATGGGACCCTGATCAAGACCGCTGGATCTACAACCCAGAGGTGGACCAATGAATGTTCAAAATTTCATAGGTGGCGAATTTGTCGATGCAGTCGATCACTCCACACTCGAGAATATCGCTCCAGCAAGTGGGCAATTGATTGGAACCATTCCACGTTCAAAGCAAGCCGATGTCTATCGTGCAGTTGCAGCAGCGCGGGTTGCTCAACATGAGTGGGCTGAATTGGCACTTGAAGATCGAGCAGATTGGCTCGAAGCCATTGCTGATGCCCTTGAATCTCGAAGAGAAGAATTGGCAAAAAGAGAATCTCTGGATACCGGAAAACCGCTTTCACTTGCGCAAAGAGTTGATGCAAAACGCTCAATAGAAAATTTCCGCTTCTTTGCTGATTTTGCACGAGAGCAAGAGGATTTGATTTTTGAAATGGATGATGCTACAAACATAGTTCATCGACGACCGGTTGGTATTGTCGGTCTCATCACTCCCTGGAATCTTCCATTATACCTCTTGAGTTGGAAAGTCGCGCCTGCTCTCTTGATGGGAAATGTCATTGTAGCAAAACCGAGTGAATTAACACCCTTGACTGCTCATTTACTTGCAGAGGTTTGTCAGGAGATTGGATTGCCAGAAGGCGTGCTCAATATCGTGAATGGATATGGTCCAGAGGTAGGGCAAGAGATTCTCGAACATGAAGGTATCAAGGCCATTTCATTCACTGGAGGTACTGCTACAGGCCGACATGTTGCAGCCACAGCAGCACCAATGTTTAAGAAATTATCACTCGAATTGGGAGGGAAAAATGCAACGATTGTGCTTGATGATGCTGAAATGAATCAAGCGGTTCAAGGAGCAATTCGTGCTGGTTTCACGAATTCTGGACAAGTTTGTCTATGCGGTTCAAGAATTCTCGTTCATGAGTCCATTGCAGATGAATTTACGCAACATCTTGTTGCTCAAGTTTCAACCATGCAATGTGGGGATCCTAATAACCCTGAAACTCAGGTTGGTGCTTTGATTAATATTCCTCATGTAGAGAAAGTAGAATCATACATTAATTTGGCAATCCAAGAAGGTGGAACTGTTCTGACCGGAGGGACAAGAGAAATGACTGGCTCTCCTGGCCCTACACCACAAGGAGCCTTCCTTCGACCAACGTTGATTTCTGGCCTATCTCATCTTTCAAGAACTGCTCGCGAAGAAATATTTGGGCCTGTTGTAACCATTCATCGTTTCTCTTCGGATGAAGAAGCTATCGAGATGGCGAATGCTACTGATTATGGCCTGGCTGGATCAATTTGGACAAGTGATACAGAACGCGGACATTCTATCGCTCAGAAAATCGATACAGGAATTGTTTGGATTAATACTTGGCTGCACCGAGATTTACGAACACCATTCGGGGGCGTAAAGCATTCTGGCGTCGGTCGTGAAGGTGGACAATGGAGTCTTGGTTTCTTCTCTGAACCACTCAATGTGTGCATCAAACATGATTAATTTCATAGCGAGACTTTGAAACGTAGAAGCCAATCGGAAACATGAGGGAGACCTATGTCAATTCATGGAAAAGCAACCAAGGTAACAACCCATACCTTGCAAGAAATGAAGCGTGTCAAAGAACCAATTACTATGCTGACGGCATACGATTATTCACTTGCCCGTCTGGTTGACGGAGCTGGTGTTGATGTCATTTTGGTGGGTGATTCCGCATCAAATGTAATGGCTGGACAGGTCACAACAGTTCCAATGACGCTGGACCATATGATTTACCATGCGCAGTGTGTTCAAAGGGCGGTCGATCGAGCTCTCATTGTGGTAGATATGCCATTTGGAACCTACCAAGGAAACTCGCGTCTTGCTCTCGATTCAGCAGTTCGAATCATGAAAGAGGCGGAAGGACACGCAGTGAAATTAGAAGGCGGCTCTGAAATCGTCGAATCGATTGAACGTATTCTCACAGCTGGAATTCCAGTGATGGGCCACCTCGGCCTTACGCCACAAAGCATCTACAAATTTGGAACCTATTCAGTTCGAGCAAAAGAAGACGAAGAGGCTGACAAACTCATTGAAGATGCTAAATTGTTGGAAAAGGCAGGATGTTTTGCTATCGTTTTAGAAAAAATACCGAAAGATCTTGCTCAACGAGTTCAACAAGAATTGAGCATTCCAGTCATTGGAATTGGAGCAGGTCCGCATTGCGATGGCCAGGTACTTGTTCTCCATGACTTACTTGGAATCACAATGGATTTTTCCCCTCGTTTCCTACGCCGTTACCTCAATCTTGCTGAAGATATTGACACGGCGATTCGGTCCTACTGCGATGATGTTCGCTCTGGTGATTTCCCAAATGAATCAGAATCCTATACTTCATGATCAGAAGTAAATGTAGGTAAGGACACTTCCTCCAAAGGCACCTATGTTGACGCCCATCGAATGCCATAGGCCATATCGGAACGGTGGAAACTCGAACTGTAACCAAAACGAACTTAGCCAAAGCCAAGCAATTCCTGTTAGAAACACTCCACAATACAACGAAGATTGCTGTGGTAGAATCCAGAACGTCGATAAAATGATGGCTAAGGACATAAATCCAAACGCGTATTCTTTGGCACGCTTCATTTCTTGACCGACAAGAAGTTTGTAGATGATGGGTGAAAGAACAAGATAGATCATGAACGATCCATGAATCGGATTTGGAAACAAATCTAATTTCGGCATCACGATGATTTGCCACAGAGATCCGAAGAACATTCCAAGAAAGAGCGGCGCCATCATGTGTCGAAGCATATCTGTGAAAATTTCACTTTCTGAAACAGGAGATGAATGTTGCTCAACCAGATGAGATGGCTCTGAATCATTCGTTTCAACAGAACCCGTGATGTCCATCACCTCCTCTCCCATACACGGTGCTTATCCTTTCCTCGTTTGAGTCTTGGCATCTGACAGCGATGCATCCATATGACGGAACTTATACCGATACTCATGGCGAAAGGTTCGATTGTAGCAGGCTGTCTTGCCCCACACCCTCCGCATCTGGTATATGCTGAAAACCCACCACAGAATGAACCAACCTCTGAAGGAGGCTGGGAACAATTACGCTGGGGATATGAACGTCTTCGAGAATCTCTATCAAAGATTGATCATGACGTCCTCGTCCTGCTTTCACCTCATTGGCAAACTTATGTCGGCACTCACTTTCTTGGAATCCCGCATTTTGAAGGCTTATCAGTAGATCCGGTTTTCCCCAATCTGTTTCGCTATAGTTATGATATGAATATTGATGTTGAATTAAGTCAAGCGATTCATGATAAAGCCAAGGATTCGGGTCTTGCTGTAAAGATGATGGAAAATCCTGATTTCCGTGTCGATTATGGTACGATTACAACAGGTCATATGGTCAATCCTGAGTTCGATAAGCCGTTGGTTGTGATTTCTTCAAACCGTTCAACCCACTACTATTCCGTCGAAGTGATGCAAGAAATGATGATGGAACTTGGACGAGTCACTCGAGAAGCCATTGAAGAAAGTGGAAAAAAGGCTGTCATCCTCGCCTCAAATTCTCTTTCACATCGTCATTTTACAACTGAATCCGAAGTTCCCGAAGATATGAGTAAAGAGCATATTACCAGTCATGCAATGCATTTGTGGGACATGCGAATCATCGATTACATGCGAACTGGGCAGGCACAACGCATCCTTGATGAAATGCCTGAATTTACTGAACAAGCGATTGCTGAATCTGATGGCGGTGGCTTGACGTGGCTTCTAAGCACGCTATCAGTCCCTGATTATCCTGCGATTCTGCACGGTTATGGAACCATTATTGGAACAGGCAATGCGATTGTTGAATGGCCTTGCTATGCAAACAAGGGTGATGAACAATGAACGGATCCATTATCGGCTCTTATGTCGTTCCAGTTCATCCACATCCACTTCTTGTCCCTGAGCAGAACGAAGGCTGGAGCAGACTTCGAGATGCCTTTGATGAAGCAAGAGATGCCATCAAAGAAAGTGGTGCGGATCTTCTCATTATCTATTCAACAACCTGGCCGAGCATCATCGGGCATCAAATTCAAGCCGATCCTAATCCTCAGTGGACGCTCGTTGACCAAGATTTTCATGACCTTGGTTCGATGGATTATTCATTCAATATCGATGCAGAATTCGCTGAAGCATGGAATGAAGCAAATCACAATCGAGGTCTACAAAGCAGAACAGTTGCCTATCATGGTTTTCCTATCGATGTCGGGTCTGTTGTTGCTCTAAAACTCCTCAACCCCGATAACTCGATTCCTGCCGTTATCGTATCATCCAATGTTTATGCGAACAGGTCCGAAACCACTGTTCTGGCTAAGGCTTGTCTTGACGTCATCAAAAAGACTGGACGTAAAGCTGTGGCAGTCACCGCCATGTCCATGTCAAACAGGATGTTTACTGAATTTATCGACCCATCAGAAGATCGTATCCACTCTTTGAAAGATGACGAATGGAATCGTAAAGTCTTGGAATTTCTAGAAGAGGGTCGACTTGAAGATGTAGCTCAATTGTCAAGAACGATTCATCAACAAATTCGCGTTCAAAAAGTTGTCACCTTCAAGCCAATGTGGTGGCTTTCAGCAATGAATGATAACCGAAATAATCTCACTGGACGCGTTCTTGCTTACGAGGCATTACATGGTGCAGGTGGGGCTGTTATCCAACTCGATCCGACCTCAACTGGAATGGGTGACAAGGAATACGATGAAGACAATGTAGAATATTACAAAGGAGAACGAAATGTTCTCGATGGTGAAGGTGAATCAATCGAACCCGAAACAGTACCTCATTCCACAACAGGTCCTGCTCTTTGGGAGCCTCCTGAAGGAAAAGGTGCAGTGAATAGCAAAGCCGCTCCAAAACCTGTAGGCATGTATCCCCACGCTCGTCAAGTAGGAGATTTGCTCTATCTCTCAGGTGTTGGCCCTCGACAGCCTGGGACAAACGCAATCCCCGGTGGTCCTATCCGGGATGAGGATGGAAACGCAATTGAATATGATATCAAAGCCCAAACTCGTGCAGTTGTAGAAAACATTGCACGAATTTTAGAAGAAGCAGGTTCTTCGATGGATAAGATCGTTGATGTGACTTCCTTTTTGGTCGACATGGATCGTGATTTTGCAGGTTACAACGAGGTATGGGCTGAAACACTTGGTCATTATGGACCAACGAGGACAACTTTGGCAATACGTGCACTACCTACGCCCATTGCCGTTGAAATGAAAGTGATTGCGAAAATATAAACGCCGAAATCCGTCGAGATGTATCGCCATTTGATGCAAGAAAATATATCCTGAGTGCTCTTGAATCGGCACATACGACAATATTATGTCGGAATTCGGGGGTTGTGATGCATGGAAAAAAATCCCACAAGTACCTCAAAAATCAATTCACATATGGATTCTTTACTTGAAAAAGTTCCAAATCGAATTAAAAATACATTAACTCGAACAATAGGGCTCGCTGGCGTTGTAATTATTTCGCTTTCCGCAATGCTTCCTGGTATTTTCATCACGCCAACATTTGCTGCCGAAATCATGGGTCCTGGTATATGGCTTGCTTTTCTCATAGCAGCATCTGTAGTTTTACCTGCTGCAATTTCTAAATCTGAACTTGCTTCAGGAATGCCATCAAGCGGAGGTTCTTACGTATACATGGAACGTACATATGGGCCACTTATTGGTACGATTAGTGGTCTTGGTCTGTGGACTTCTTTCCTTTTGAAATCAGCATTCGCACTAATTGGGTTTTCTGCATATTTTGTTGTCGTTACAACTTATTTTGACATCGAAATGGACATTCTGGTTTTGTCCCTTAGTGCTCTTGTTCTCATCACAACAGTGAACATACTCGGCGTGAAAAAGGTAAAAGCGATACAAACACCTGTAGTGATAGTAACCGTTTTCCTGCTTCTATTCATCTGTGCAGCAGCCTTTTTCGTGGATGGTTTTGATGCAAGCCGTCCAATAGATGGAGCCTTAGATGCCAGCGTTTGGTCTCTTGCTGAAGCATCAGCATTTGTGTTCGTTGCATATGCAGGTGTCACGAAAGTGGCTGCGATTGGAGGTGAAGTAAAAAATCCTGAAAAGAATCTTCCTGCAGGTATTTTGCTTTCACTTTTAATTGCAACAGTCTTGTATTCAGCAATTGCTTTCCTAATGATGGCAGCAATTCCAGGTGAATGGTGGATTGTCGAGGGCGAGGTTGTAGAAAATCCGATTTATGTCTTTGCAGAACAAGTAGCAGGGTCTAAATTTGGTATTTTTGCTGCGATTTTATCGGTCCTCACTATGATTTCAATGGCCCTAGCCGGAATCCTTGCCTCATCCAGATTCCTCTTTGCAATGGCTCGTGATAATCTTCTCCCTCAATCACTTGAAGAAGTCAATACACGATTCGAAACACCTCATTTCCCGATTCTGATCACTGGTGTTGCGATGGCTCTTGCTATTCTGTTCGTACCATTGAAAGATGTCGTTAAAGTTGCATCTGGATTCAAGATTATGATTTTCATAATGATCAACACATGTGTTATCATCCTACGTCGAACCAGCAAAGAGCACGATTGGAACCCTTCTTACAAAGGACCATTGTATCCAATGATGCAAATCTGGGGTATCGTTGCAGGAGCATTCCTCTTGACATTCATTGGGCAAAAAGCATTCATTGGCGGTGGTACAGCGATTCTTATAGGTTCAATCACGTACTACCTTTATGGAAAGAAGCACGCATCGATTTCAACGACGCCAGTAAGCACATTCAAAAGTCAATTTAAATCAGCATCAAGACTAGAACACGAAAAGAGACTTTCAGTGTTTCACGCAGCAGATTACGGAGGCAAGAATCACTTGACCTGTAGAGAATTCCAAAATGCTCTTTCTGCACTGGGATTCAACTTTACTTCTGATGAATCAAGAGTTATTTTCCACAACGTTGACTCGGATGAAAACGGTGTAATTGATATCGATGAATTCTTCAAAACCTTCGAAGTCATAGAAGATGAATGACTTCAAGAACAATATCTCGGTGTGAAAGGTCAGCCTCGATCGTATGAATCAGCTGCTTTTTTACCAGCATCTATGAACAGGAACGGTAAGATTCCGTGAATAATCAATTGCACCGCACTCAAACCATATCGAAATGAGAGAGAAAACGCTCGCTTCAGATGAGAAAAATATGTCATTCCTACGTCTTCTAAATGTCCCATAAGTTAAGCCATCGTAATTTGTGTATTGATGCTATCGTTCAATTCAGCAAATTATGCTTCTCAAATGTGATTTATCGAAAAGCCAGAATTAGATGCTTCTCAATCTGCCACCATCAACTGGAAGTGAAACTCCTCGTATTGCACCTGCGGCTGGACTTGAGAGAAATGCTATGACCGATGCAGTTTCAAGTGGATCGATAAGCCTCTCGATTGGAACTTGACTCATCCAGCCATCATGGATTGAATCAAGTGATTTTCCAGTTCGCTCATGAATGGATTGTGCTAAACTTCCTAGCCGTTCAGTATCGGTGAAACCAGGCAATACGTTGTTGATTGTGATGCATGGTGCAAGTTCTCTCGAAAGCGATTTAGCCCATGAAGCCATTGCTCCGCGTAGTGTATTCGAAACGCCAAGGTTAGGAATTGGTTCTCGAACGCTTGTGGATACAATTTGGATAATTCGCCCATATCCTTCTGTTTCCATCGATGGGGCAAGAAGTTGTACAAGCGTATGGGCAGCATGCAAATGTCTACCAAATGGCTGGGTTAATTCTTCAACAGAACTGTCAAGCAATGGTCCGCCTGGAGGGCCTGCTGCATTATTGATGAGAATATGGATTGGGTTTTGTTCTAGCAGTTGATTGATTTTACTTGAGATTCCATTTGTATCTTCCAAATCCATTACAAGGCTTTGATGACTTCCGTTACCGAGAGTCTCCAGTTCTCCAACAAGTTGATCGAGTTGGTCTTGATTTCGTGCTGAAACAATGACATTTGCTCCTGCTGCTGCCATAACACGTGCAGTTGCTGCACCGATTCCTCGACTTGCTCCACAAATCAAGGCTGTTTTCCCAGAGAGAGCGTTAGAGGCGAGTACGGCGTCAGCACCAAGGAGGTTCATGACTCGCCGAGGGTATCGTTGGTCTTAGTGGTTCTTGACTTACAACCAGTCCAGAATTGCATCCTGTTGCACAAGCCAATCATCACTTGCAGCATCAATAATGCTGTAATGGTCACCTGGCAACCATACTTTTTGCACATGAGATCCTTTCGCATCCATTATTCTGGCATAGGTTTCACTTTGTTCGATTGGTACCTCATCATCCTTCTCGCCGTGAAGGAGAAGAACAGGTGAATTTGGGGGCAAATCAACAGGATTGAGTCGTCGCCAAATCTCTTCGTTGCTGTATGGCTCACAACCAATCCATCGACGGATTGCATCTCCATCATCACTTAATTTCGCATCATCCGC
>JBMZTB010000020.1:0-27389 GCA_049623485.1 Candidatus Poseidoniaceae archaeon | reverse complement strand
AGAGTATCAGCATATTATGGTGTGCGTAGCGGGCATATTTTGCCAATTCCGGACCCCTCGATTCTGCTTTGGCTTTTCTCCGGTCTTTCTGCATCTTACTTCATATGGCCATTTGGTGTTTTCTTCATACCCACCTTGCCAAGAATGGATGCTCGTCCATGGCCAGATCGAAAATCGTTAGCTTACGCTTCACTCAGCGTCCCTTTAGTGATGTTGTTGAGTGGATTTATCCTATGGACAAGTGGAATAATCCTTTCATCGGATCCATTCACACTTTCAAGTGAACCGATAAGGCTCAATGCTCCATTCTTGGTTGAACTCTTTGGTTCCGGATTTGACCAATCCTTTGATATTCATTTAGATTGGAGCCACCCTTTCCTTTTCGCAGCAGCATTTTTGACATTAGTTGGTTGGCTTCTTTTGCTCCCGATTCCTACTTTCCCAGGAGGTAGGTTACTTGTCTCGCGAATGGGAATATACGAAGCAAGAAGTTCTGGAACTCAAATTCTCATGTTCATGATCCTCATCACTGCAGGATTTTTCATCTTCAATGCGTTCGAAGGATTCACAATTTGGATACCAATCCTTGCGGTAGTCCTTCCGCTGTTATTGTTTATTGGAGGTGATCCAAGGATTCCAGTTCTTCTTGACGGAGATGTTCCATTGGATGAGGAATCTCACCGTAGCCTTGGAATCATTCTCTTTGTTGCACTTCTATTTGCAATCCCTCCGGAATTCCCTGTCGAACCAGTTGACCGATGGGATTCGGATTTAGAATACTCAATCGAAGATTTAGGATATGCACAATTGGATGGCGGTTTTTGGAATTCAACACAAACCATTGTTTTGACCAACCCTTCAATGACAGCTCAGGCCTACACAATTTCTTTCTCCACTTCTGAAAATTCTGATTGGACTTCCGAACTGTCCTGTGCACCCACGAATTGTGAAGGAGTTCTTGAATCTGATGAATTGTTATCGATTGCACTAGACTTCAGTTACCCGAACTCATCTACAATGCCTACATACCTTGTATATGATCTGGAGTTCACTCTTGATGATGAGCAATTCATTGAATCTTTTACGCTTTATCCTGAACTGAATTCATCTGTAGGTTCCCAATGGAGTTATCTTCGAGATGAATCGGGTGTGCTCACCTGCTTACCAGTCTTCGTTCTTGAAGGCATGAGTGGAGTTGCTTCAATACCAAATCTTGATTCTCAATGGGCTTCTTATCTCTGGTTTGATGGTGAAGCGGGCTTGGAGACAGAAGTCGATTCCCAATCAGAATTAATATGCCTGGAGAGTAACGACGACGCACTAACCCATTCTCTTACAACGGAATTGAGTGTTGTTGAACTTGATGGAAATCAGTTCAACGTAGGGTTTGACAAGACGTGGCCGCATGTTGTTTCCGCATCAGAATCAGGTTGGTTAATTTCGGATGAACTTGGATGGGGTACTCCATTTGAAAACGATACAGGTTCGCTTTACAGAGAAAATAGCAGCACATGTACAGGTGATGAATTCCTTAGCACACCTCGTCATTCAAATACAACAAATTGGACTTGGGACTTAGGTCTCTGGCCTGTTCATAAGATTCCGGAGATTGCAGAGAATGAATCCGTAAATGTACTCTTGCCAAGCGCTCAGTATTACCACTGCAATCTTGAAACCTTAAATCAAACGAAATTCGAAATCCAAGAAGGGCCAGATCTTGTGCTGAGGATTGGAGATCAAAACATGAGACTTTGGGATGCTCCATTTGAATTAAAATCTGACAGAGTAGTCTTCTCGCTTTACAACAGCAATAATGAATCCATTCTATTACGTCATGAGACGAATGGGAATGCTTTGTGGGACCTCTCTTCCTTACCAGATGCTTTACCATATGGTTGGACAGACATCGATATCCCCATGCCTGTTGGTGGGTTAAGTACAGTTCAATTGATCCATCAAGATGGAGCAATGATGGTTCATTTTGGTAACTATGCGGAGGATTAGTATGCGGATCGCAATCATTGGAACTGGTTCAATTGGTTCCCTTGTTGCAGGTTGTCTTGCTTCAACAGGTTGCGATCTTTTGCTTTATGGGAGGGGACTCCATGCCGCAGAGTTAATGGTGAGTGGATTGACTCTTTCTGGTGTGAAGAATGACCAAATCGATGGAAATAGATGGGAGGTTATCCCCTCAGAGCATCCTCTTCCTTCTTCAGTACATTCCTCTTGTGATGTGGTTATTTTCTCAGGAAAACCCTCCACGGAAATGGAGTTTCTCGAGGTCGGTGGAAACTTGTTGAAACCTCATGGCATAACATTTTCACTTTCAAATGGAATGGGGTTTGAAGAAAAGATGGTTCATGCTTTTGGTGCTAATCGAGTTCTTTCTGCAACGACAACTCATGGCGCCTACAGGCCAAAACCAGGTCATGTTGAATGGGCAGGTAAAGGTCAAATTATGCTTGGTTCCTTTATCCATCCTTTTTCATTCGAGGATTTCAAGCCTCTCTTATCTATTTTGAATGAATCAGAATTGGCTCCTCTATGGGTTGATGATGGAAGAGTTGCATTATGGAATAAAATGCTGCTCAATATTTCAATCAACCCTGTTGCTGCCGTAATTGGGAAGGAAAATTCCGCTCTCCTAGAACCAATAATATTCGATTCTGTGGCGGCTTTGATGCTTGAAGGAAGCACAATTGCACGAATGGAGGGGATTCAACTCGAATCTGACGAGCGTCTCATCGATATGTTGCGAGAAGTTCTCGTTCAAACAGGTTCCAATTATTGTTCTATGCTGCAAGATGTTCGTGCTGGAAGGCCGACAGAGATTGAAATCTTAAATGCTGAAATCTGTAGACGGGGAGAGCGGTTAGGCATTGCAACTCCTCTAAACCAACTCATGACATCCCTTATTCGTCAGTTGCGATAAGATCCTTGTTGAAATGAAGACCTTTGTTCTCAGTTCGTGCGTTTGCATCCTCTGCTACGAGGCGCCCAACCAGAACCATATTCCTTAGTTCTACAATTTCACGAGTAGGGATGCTTGATTCCCAAATGGCATCTATCTCTTGTTCTAAGAGGCTCAAGCGACGAATGGCTCGTTGAAGGCGTGAATATTTTCGCGATACACCGACTTCAAATCGCATGGTTTGATTCAATGTTGTTCGGTCGTGAGCGATTGGACCATGCTCTGATAACATGTCTAATCCTTCTGATCTCCACTCAGGAAGACTTTGATGTTCTGATGAAGGAAGGTTTTCAATAAGATACTCTGATGTTTGGTGAGCAAAAACAACTGCTTCAAGCAAACTATTCGAGGCAAGCCTATTCGCTCCATGCATGCCTGTACAAGCCACTTCACCAATAGCAAAAAGTCCAGGAATCGTTTGATTATCTGAGGCCAGAAAAACTCTTCCATGAAGATCAACTTTCAGTCCACCGACCATGTAATGTGCTGCTGGACCGACTGGTAATGGGTCGGTCCCAAGCGTTAATCCATATGTTTTCAGGCGTTTAGCAATCATCGGGAATCGTTGTTTTAATTTATCACCGTCTAGGTGTTCAGTAACAAGCCAAACGTGAGATTTTCCAGTTTCTGCAAGCCTTTGATCAATCGATCTGGCGACGATATCTCTTGTTGCCATCGACCCTTGTTTCGATGCAGTTAGTGTGAAGGAGAGGTTTGCTGGGTCTTGCAATTTATTTTTGCACCATTTCCTGTATCCTTCATGATCGAGAAGTACAGCTCCTTCTCCACGAAGAGCCTCTGTGATCAAGAATGGTCTCTTTCCTTCCATCATCAACGCAGTCGGATGGAATTGTACATATGCCATATTTTCAATGCAAGCCCCTGTTCTATAGGCCATGGCAACACCGTCTCCTGTTGCAACTGAGGGATTTGTTGTCTTGTCCCATAATTGTCCAGCTCCACCTGTTGCAAGAAGAACTGCTCCACCAGGAATCGTCTCGACCTTTCCTGAATCTTGGTTCAGTGCCCAAACGCCACAAATTCCTTTGCTTGGATTTTTATGCTCTCTTTGAATAAGGTCAATTGCTAATGTGTTGGGCTTCAATAAAATGTTCGGATGTCGTTGAGCAGCATCGTTTAGAGCACGTTCGATCTCTCTACCAGTTGCGTCTTTAGCGTGTAGAATACGACGGGATGAGTGGCCACCTTCTTGTGCTAATTGGAATTCACCTTCAGTGGTTTTCTCAAAGTTGACGCCAATTTCAAGTAAATCTTGAATGCGGTCTCCTGCCTCTTCTACAACCATTTGTACAACCGATTTGTTGCACATTCCAGCGCCTGCCCGCAATGTATCTGCGACATGCCCCTCGATTTCCTGAACATCGGTTTTGTCAAGAATTGCTGCAATCCCGCCTTGGGCCCAATTTGTCGAAGAATCTTTTGGACGTTGTTTTGTAAGAACAGTAACCATGAGTCCAGCGTTGGCAAGTCGTAATGCTGCAAAGAGCCCCGCGATGCCCGTACCGATGATGAGTACCCGTGGCATCGTTTGCGCCTAGTGGTCGTGGTTCTTGACAACATCGGTTTGTTCCTGCGATACTCTAATTTGTTCCCGTCTCTAGGCTTGCTATATGTTGCGTAAGTTAATCGGTCTTCTGGGCTTGTTAACTCTCGTTTTTGTAATTGCAAATGTACACTTTGGGGTTGTAACTCCGTATGTCATTGAGGGGGCGCCTAATTCAAGGCTTGATGTTCTTCGGTTGGCAGATCCAGGCTGTACAATTCCAGAAATGGAAAAAGAAATTTCAGAGACTGGCAGTGCTTTTTGTCTTTCAGAATCAGGTACTTGGGGGACAGCGGACATTATGCTGTTATGTTGGGGTTTGTTGATTGTAACAGCAGGCCGATTCCGAATGCCATCGAATCCTAAGCTTGCTCGAAGAATACGTCGGGTTATGATGATTTCAGGTTCCATGTTGTTCGGTTTAGCAATCCTCGATCGGTTGGAATTATTGCCTACTAGTGCAAATTCAGACACACTTTCAGATTTGGTTCCATTGCCTATATCTGCATGGCAACTACAAATCATCATGGCTGTAATTGGGGCATTGCTTCTCAGAGGCCCAAAATATCACATCTCTGAATTCGAAGAGAATTACCGTTCACTTGAGTCGGAACGTGAGAAGGAATTGAGGATGCAACAAGTCTTCAATGAAAAGGCAAGAGCGATGGCTGCTTCCAAAGAAGGTGTTGCAAAGAGAAGTCGGTTGTTGGATAGAGATGCGAGCCTTGTTCCATTCAGGACGCGAACCTCACCTCGGGTGCGTGCAACCTGCCCATACTGCAAAGGTGGCGGTTGCAAAGAGTGTAGAATGGCTGGTGTAGTCTGATTGCGGCACTATTTTTACTGCCCTCAAACGTGTGCCATAGACGCATAATCAACCGATTGTTTAAATCCCCTCGATGAACGGTGTTCGCGTTAAGGTCAGTGAAATATCTGGCAGAGGGATTGGGATGTTTCTAAAAGCACTTGAAATGGAGAACTTCAAATCGTTTCGTGGAGAGGTAGTCATACCTCTCGATCGGGGTTTTTCAGCTATTACCGGTCCTAATGGATCTGGCAAATCTAATTGTGGTGACGCCATCCAATTCGTGTTAGGTCCTAAATCAACACGTACGATACGTGCTCAAAACACAAAACAACTGATGTTCAATGGTGCAGAAGGTTACAAGCCTGCTCGAAATTGCACTGTGACTTTGGTTTTTGGTAATCCGGTTCTCTCCAGTGGAAAACGCCGTCTACCTATTGAAAACGACGAAGTACGCATGACGCGTTCAATCCGATTAACCGCCTCAGACAATGTTGTTTCGTCCTACTTGCTTGATGGAGAGGAAAGTTCTCAGAAATCGTTTCATCGTCTTCTCAACGCAGCCAATGCTCGTCCAGACGGTTACAACATTGTCCTTCAAGGCGACGTTACAGGTCTGGCACGAATGACTCCAATCGAACGGAGAAAGGTCCTAGATGGAGTTGCCGGAGTTACATCCTATGATGATGAAATACGTAAAGCGAAGAAACAACAAGACAATGTTGATTCGTATCTAGAGCGCATTGGGATGCTCCAAGAAGAACAACAAGTTCGACTTAAGGAACTCTCCGAAGAGCGCAAGATTGCAGTTAAAGCACAATCGATTACGGATGAACTCACCCTTTCACGTTCCCAACGCTTTCAGGCGATGTATGCCAGTTTACAATTTGAACTCCAACACCAAATCGAAGAGCAACTTCGATACGTAGAAGAAGCTGCACTCCTTGAAACAGAAGTCAAAGAAGGAAGTAAAACACTTGTAAAGTTAGATGATCGTATTGGTGAAATCCAAAAACAAATCGATGCATTACTTGGAGGTGATGGGAACGCGCTTTCTCAAGCAATTCATAATTTACGAGTTCAAGTTGACAGAGATAAGGATCGCATTGAAGACGCGAAACAAGCCGATATCGAAGATAAAGAAGAACTCGAGACCTCACTCGAACGTTATCATGAAGCAACAGCAGCTCTCGCTTCATTACTCACTGAAGTACAAACCAGTAAAAATCAACTTGAAGAAAGCGAACGAATGTTATCAGAAGCCCAATCTGAAGAAAATGAAGTTCGTTCACTTCTGGAAGGTTCTGGGAAAACCAATGCAGAACTCAACAGGGCTCTTGGCGATGCGATCGGAACTCTTGAGGAAGCAAAAAAGGCAGTTGCATCAGCCCAATCAGAAGTTGATAGGACTGCAGCGAAGGTCGAACTCATCACTACTTCTCTTGGAAAGGTGGAAGAAAAATTCCAAGAATCACGTCTTGAACTCGAAGAGAAAGAGGCAGAATTCAAAGCAGTTAGTGGAAATGGGAAGAAAGTTGATCGCTCATCACTGACTCAAGGGATCATCGATTCAGAAAAGGCTGAATCAAGACTTCTTGGAGAAAATGCCGCTATTGAACGAAGAATGACCGAAACTGAACGACAACTCCGCTCTGCTCGAGCGGAACTTGAATCCAAATCGAATTCTAAAGGAATGGCAGGTGGTGCAGCAGCAGTAATAGGTGCTCGTGACCGTGGCGAACTTACTGGCGTGATTGGTACGATTGCTGAATTGTGTGGCCCAATCAACGCCGAACATGAAACCGCTCTTGCAACAGCATTCGGTGGAGCCATGACCTCAGTTGTGGTTGATTCAGACCAAGTTGCTGCTGAAGCAATTCGCTGGCTTGCTCAACGAAAAGCAGGGAGGGCAACATTCCTTCCACTGAACAAATTAACTGCAAATAGAGCCGGTGGAAAGGCTATGATGGTTGCAAGAAAGCCAGGTGTCATTGGATTCGCTTACGAACTATTGGAATACGATCCAAGAATTGATGCTGCCATTAAATTCGCTCTTCGGAACACGCTTATTGTAGAGAGTATGGAAATAGCCCGGCAAAACATGGGTGGAGTTCGACTTGTAACGATGAGAGGCGATGTAACTGAAGCAGGAGGTGCAATGGTTGGTGGTTCACGTGCACGCATGTCCGTTGGATTTGGTGGAGGAATTGCAGGTGCAAAGGAAGTCGAGCGCCTCTCATCTGAAATTGAACGCCTTCGACTTATGTCGGATACTGTATCTGCTGCGCTTGTTGACGTGCGTGCGGAGCAGAAATCATTACGAACACAGATCAACGAACTCGCCAATGAAGAAGGCACTCTCAAGCGAGAGACGCTACGGGCAGAACTTTCAACATTCAAGAAAGCTCATGCAACAATTGTTGGCGAAGTAAGTCAATTGAAGGAGCAACTTCAATCACTTGAAACGTTAGGAAGCGAACAACTTGAAGCCCTTGATTCTGCAGAATGCGATGTGGCTGATGCAGAGATCATTCGCAAGAATGCTCACAACGCACTCGAAGATGCGAGTCCTCAACACTTGAAAGATCGATTGCATGAATGTACTGTTAAACGAACTAAGGCTGAAGGAATTCGTTCGAATGCAGAGGTAACACTTCAAGGAGCCTCGGATCGTAAAGATTTACTTACAAACAGTGCTGATGGTGAGAAAGAACGGATTTCACAGCTCGAGACAGCCCTTTCAACAAGGTCAGAGACTGTCATTAAGTTGAATGAATCAATTCGAACAAATGGGCTTATTCTAGCCGAAAAGGAAGCAGAAAGGGCTCAATATCTCGAAGAGAATAAGGGACTTGAAGATGAACGATTAGAGTTGGTTGAAGAGAGAGCAGGTCTTAATTCCTCTTTGACACAAAAGGCAAACCAAGCAAGAAGCCATCGTAATCTCTCTTCTGAATTCGAACGTACTATTCAACTAAAGCGACAGGAACTTCATGGTGTGGAAATGGACATGGGGGCAACTGGAATTGAGCCTGCTGAAGAAGGAGCAGTACTCGACAGTGTTGCCGATATTGATCGAAGAATTCGAAGACTCGAGCGACGGTTGGAAGAGTTTGGAATGGTCAACATGCGTGCTATTGAGCAGTATGATTCTGTGGAAGAACGATTGAAGGCTATGGAAGGAGACTTCAAGAAATTGAGAGATCGAAAGAAGCAATTAATCGAAGTTGCAGAACGATTAGAAGAACAACGTAAGGTACGATTGATTGCAGTACTCGAAAAGGTAAATGAGAATTTCAAGAAGGTGTACAAAGCAGTTAGTAACGGCGGCCGAGGTGAATTGTATCTCGAAAACAAGGATGAGCCTTTCAAGGGCGGCCTGGAACTCTGGGCTCAACCCAAAGGAAAGTCATCGAATGTCACTCGACATCAGTTATCAGGAGGCGAGCAATCAGTTGCTGCATTAGCGCTCATTTTTGCAATTCAAGATTATGATCCTAGCCCATTCTATTACTTCGATGAAGTAGACCAAAACTTGGACAGTGTCAATGCTGAATGTATTGCAAAGATGTGTCGGGAACGCAGTAAGCGTGCGCAATTCATCATGGTCACACTAAGGAAGGTTTCACTTCAACTTGCAGATCACCATATTGGAATTACCCACGGTGGAGATGGATGCAGCCGTAGAATCGTTGATTTCGATCAAGAACAAGCAATTGCTCTGGGAGAACAAGCCCTCAAAGAAGCAGAAACAGCTGCAGCAACCAATCAGAAGCGAGCAGAGGAGGAAGAAAAGGGTCTTGCAGAGATGCCAACAGTCCCAGAACCTCTTCCAGCCCCTCAGAGCCTTGGAGGTTTGTTGAAGCATATGGTTGAAGATGAGAGTCTTGCTTCTTTAACTGAACGAGCAATTGAAACGAATGAAGATATTGAAGAACGAGCAAAACTTGTTGAATCAATCGCATCAATGGATGAAGAAGAACTTGAAGAGAACTCTATAGAAAAGGTTGAATGAGGCGATTTCGATGAGTCAAAAAGGTCTAGATCAATGGTTCCTGCGGCAGGATGTTATTGATCAATTGCTCCAAAGTGGAGATGATGATCTCGAAGGAATCAATGCCTATGCTGACCGAATTATGATGATTGCTCAGACTGAAGAAGCAGAACATCAGACTCTTGACGATCCATTTGACAGAAGTGTCGCTTTAGTCATGTCCTTAGTTGGTAGTGAAGGACTCGATGCCTGGAATATTGACTTGACGAGTTTTCTAAAACAGTTTACAAAGAGGGTGAAATCTCAAGCAAAAGATCTGGATTTGCCTGCTTGTGGTCGCCTTATTCGAATGGCTTGGGAGGTACTTCATCATCAAGCCGCCCTTCTTTTCGATCGTGTTCAATATCAGGATCAAGAAGATGATTGGGGAGCAGACTTTGATTTCGGCTGGGAGGCCGAATATGATGATCATGAATTCCACTTCACGAACACTGTACTTCAAGGAAATGCTGATGATGTTCTGGCCGGTCTTTTCGATGAGCGTGTACGTCGCGATGAAGGTCGTCCAGTTACATTGGGTGAACTTCTTTCGGCTCTAAAAGATGCAGCAGATGATGCTGATGCAATTAAACAACGTGAGGAAAATAGAGCTGCTCATGCTGTTGAATTAGAAGATATGCTTTCAAATGTCGGAGGAAGAATGCACAATGAAGATTTAGATGGCGACATTGAACGGTGTTGGACAGCACTTCGTCAAACAACTCTGGCATTAGAATGCACTAATGTCCCGCTCTCAGAAGTAATGAATTCTCTTAGACCAATCTTAGAGAAAACCTTCGGGGTAATCCCTGAGGGATATGAAAAAGATGCGAAAGTGAGTTCCTTTATTGCAGGCTTGTTCTTGACTCACAAAGGAATTGCTTCAATTACTCAAGGAAATGACATTGCTGATGTCATAATGATCGAAGATCTGTGGCCCAATTTAGCTCATTTTGCAGAGGTCATCGAAGCGAGCGAGAAAGAAGATGAAGTTTCGTTGAAACATCGCGAAGATGTAAAAACTGGTTCTGTGCTTCATGCTGAACGCTTACAGATGAGAGCAGAAAAAGCTCGTGAAGCAGAAGAGAAGCGACGTCTGAAGAAAGAGAAAGAAATTCTACAAGAAGAAAACAAAATCAATGAGAATTTAGATTGGCTTGTCGAATGAGGTGATAACATGACGGAATTAGCATTAGAAACTCTCCTTGAAGCAACATTGTTTGGGTCGGGTAAGTCGATGTCAGTCTCTGAACTATCGGAGTCTCTTGGATATGAACAAGATGAGATTACAGAATCGTTGTCTACTCTCCAGGGGACCATGAAGCGAAGAAGAGGTGGTGCGCTACGTCTCGTCGAAATTGGTGGCAAATGGGCTATGGAGGTTCGTAATGAGGTTACACAACACCTTCCTGCAAGTACGAAGACTGATATGCCCAAGAAGTTGCTCAAAGCAGCTGCATTGATCGCATATCATCAGCCGATGCATCAATCCCGCCTCGTTGAATTACTTGGTCAAAAAGCCTACGATTACGTACGAGAACTTGCTCAGTATGGGATGATTCAAAGGAGAAAGGAAGGAAACACTCGCCGTCTAACGACCACTCGTCGCTTTTCAGAAGCGTTTGGTTGCCCCCACACAGACCTCAGGAAGGTAAGGAAATGGTTCAGAGAACAAGTAACTGATGCTGGTCTCTTTGATGGGATGCAAGAAGTTGATGCATTACAAGAAGTAGGTGAAGATGGTCTCATTCAAGCGACGTTGCCATTGGAAGAAGAGTGATTAAGCACGATATGCTTCTAGAATCTCTGCCACCTTTGTTTGGGTAATTGGCCCTTCATGTTCAATCAATAACCTTGCAACATCTTCTATTTCGTTCCCCTCAGCACCAGCGCTGACGGCCATATTTCGTGCGTGAAGTCTCATGTGACCTTTTTGGATACCGCTCGTTGCAAGCGCTCTAAGTGCTCCTAAATTCTGTGCAAGGCCTGCTGCAGCCATCACAGAAGCAAGTTCTTGTGCAGATTCAACGCCAAGAATTTCTAGGTTTGTTCTAGCAACAGGATGCACCTTAGAGGCGCCTCCAACAATTCCAACTGCCATAGGCGTCTCGATAGAGCCGACAAGGTTTCCTTCTGAATCAAGTTCCCACCGAGTCATCGAGCCATATTTTCCTTGTGAGTAAGCAACATATGCATGGCAACCTGCTTCAATCGCTCTCCAATCCTGGCCACATGCGACAGCTACAGCAGAAATCCCGTTCATGACGCCTTTATTGTGCGTTGCAGCCCTGTAGGGGTCTGCTACTGCGAAATGATATGCTTCAAGAATTCCTGAAATGATCCGAGCACCATCCGCTCTATCGCCCGTGTTGCTGATCTCTTCAGGGGTAAAGGTGGCTTTCACCCGGGCAAGTCTTTCTGTGGCGAGATTGGATAAGATTCGCAGCAATGCTCTCCCTTTGGTAATTAGTTCAAGTTCAGGAGCGAGAAGCTCTGCCATTGTATTAACAGCATTTGCTCCCATGGCATCCCTGCAATCAACATGGATGTGGACAATGAACATCTTTCCAGAAAGCGTTTCAATGCTTCGCGTAGTGATATTCTTACATCCTCCTCCAAGACGTATCATTGTAGATGGAAGGCTGTTTGCCAAAGCCATTAGAGATTCTTTATTCTCAAGCACCCCTTTCTCAGCATCTTGATGATTGTCAATATCAAGCAGTTGAATTTGAGCAATCATCATTGGGCCGTCATTTGTTGATGTAAAACCTCCACGTGTATGGCATCGTTTAGCCATATTTGAGGCAGCGGCAACAACGCTCGATTCTTCAAGACAAAATGGGATGACGTATTGCTTTTTATCGATAATAAAGTTCGTTGCAATACCTACTGGGAGTGACATTGTTCCAATGACGTTCTCAATCATACGATCAGCAGCATTATCATCCAGTTCACCATTAGTTGCTAGCGCAGCAACCTGTTCTGAGTCAAGATTAGCACTTCGGGCGATAAGTTGACGCCGTTCATCAACACTCAGTTTGTAGAATCCTTTCAAGCGGCTGTTATCGACAGGCATAGGTTCTCTCCTCGTACAAGCCAGATGTTCTTGAAACATCAACCAATCGGAACAAATTAACGCGTCTAACGCTTTAATTAACGCGTTAAATTTGCGTTACTTATGCGTTAATCTGTGGTCATTAACCATTCTCGTTAACCGATTAACGTGTCCTAACAGGTCTCTTGGTGCCCTAACTTTCATGAAAGGTCATATACCTGTTCGAAGTTGTTCGTCCATGCGTACTGGAACTATTGATTTGCGATTGCCAAATCTTCGAGAGGATCCATTTTCCCAAGGGCCACTCACATCCAAAGATTCTGAACTACTTGTTGGAAGGCATTCATATTTTGAGGAGATGCACAAGAACATACAATTCAAATCTTCTAGGAGGATACTCCTCGTAGGTGAATATGGCTCAGGTAAGACCTCATTTGTGAATTGTCTCGGAGGAAAGACGAATTTACACATACATGTGGATCGAATTGATACAATAAACCCTGGTCTAGAACTCTTGAGAGATATTTATTCTCAGGTTGTAAGCGCAACAGCCCCAACTGATCACAAAAAACTTGAGCGGGAACTAGAAGCCTCCCTCCATAGCAAAAGAAATCATTTACCTGTTATTTCGGTTGATGCGGACATGGCTAAGATCCATTCGTTAGAAGCATGTTTACTGGCGGCTGTGCCTTTCTTTGAACGCTTATCTGCATTGATTGTCGTTGCAGTCGGGCCAACTCAAAAAAACCTCCTCTCTGAACAAATAAGAGAACGCTTTGAAATCAGAATGATGAACGAATTAGATGTAGATAGTGTTAGAGCTCTCGTCGAACGTCGAATTAACGTATCTTCTCCCGAGCCTTACCAAATGACTGCAGAGGAGGCTGAGAAGGTACTCGCTGCGAGCAAAAATGGACATCCTGGCCCTATTATCAAAGTTCTACGTTCAGTGATCGATGGTCAGATGTTACCTGATATTGCTCAGAATAAAATTGCAGAACCTCTTGAAAAAGAAGAACCACCCACTGCCGCCCCAGAAAGTCAGGATATGGACGTCTTTACAGAAGAAGTAAAGGAAATCGAAGAGCAAGCGACTGAACTTCGAAATCGGGTGGATGAAGAAGACGTTGAAAGCCCTGATGAATGGAAAGACGGTCCCGGTATGTCAGGTGCGATAGGCTTTGATCTCGATTTCGATGTTCTAGAGGAACCAATAATCGAACAGAAGAAAGAGGAACCAATTCTTGATACATATGTGACTGAAGACACTCTTCCCTCTGTTGGAAGTTTTGGAGGCCTGAGGGATCGCTTGAAAGAGACAAGCCAATCGATAAAGTCTGCAGATGACCCTGGAGATGAATATGAGTCAATGGATGAAGCGAATTCGCTGTGGGTAAGTAAAGACCTACTTGAGGGGCAAGTCGCTCATGTAATTGAACCATCTGGAGATGAAGAAATGCCACAAGAAGTGAATGTATTAGAAGAATCTTTTGCAAATCAAGACAAGATTCTGCTCGAGGATAATGATCTTCTCCAAAACGAATCAATGCTGAAAACACTCACTGATTTGCTTTCCCAACTTCTCTCACCGTCTGAAGATCAGACGGTTTCCAATAATCTAGCTGAAAATTTACAGGCGCTATCTCGGCCTAGAATTGGCGAGAAAGCAGAACATTCGCTTAACGTAAGAGTTCTAACTTCTCTCACAAAATCAGAAAGTATTGTTGTTTCAGTTGCACAACAAAGAACTGTATCGCCATCCGATCAACTCCTCTTGGAGAAATTAAATATTAAACGAGCAAGGCTTTCACAAATATGTAATCGACTGCACAAAGCAGGTATTCTTGATGTGAGGATGGTTGGAAGGTCTCGAATGTTTGGCTTAACCCGTACCGCACTTGCTCAACTGATGGCATGGGGCCTTGTAGGAGGTGATGTTTGATGTCCTGGACAGTTTCATGGTCGTGGCAAGCACCTTCAAGGATCAGCGCGATAGCTTCCATAGACGGGCAACTCGCTGTAGCATATGGGCTTGATTTAGTTCTCTTCAATGAATTAAATGAAATTCAATGGAAGCAAACAATGCCATTCAAAGTACACGCAATATGTAACGGTGAGGGTACGATTGGTATCTTGGCAGCACACGGATTTTTTCTGTTAAAAACAGTTGATGGAACGATGTTGCATGAAGGCAGAAGCAGCCCAGGTGGATTTTTACACCTTCTTCATCGCCCGGGAGGCGGATGGATATTATCTGGAAGAGACGGCAATCTACATCTTTTCGATTCGAATGGCAAGGGAATTCGTAGAATATCCTCTGGAATAATTCGAAGACTTATTGGATGGCTAGATCGAGAGCACTTGCTTTGGCAATCCTCCGAAGGAGTCATCATATGCGGTCAAATCGCAAATCAAGATAAACGTAGGATTATTGATACGACAGTTTGGAGTTGGAGTTCCTTGCTTAACGATGGAAGGCTCCTTTTATTGTCTTCTGATGGTCAACTATGGGAAGGCACACCTCATCCATTTGGTTGGGATTCTATGAATCGGGTTGAAACAGACTCACTGGAACCACTTATGGCGACTCGCGCAGGAGATGGATGGTGGGTGCTAGGAATTGAGGGCCACCTCGATCATCTTGCAAGTCAAGATGAGCAATCGAGAATAGGAAATGGAATGAAACTAGGTGACTTGCTTCTTAGATTGGGCCGTAATTCTATGATTACAGCACGTAGAGATGGGTTAACAAGACGCTGGGTTGATCCAGCCCTTGCAGAAGAAGAAAAACGGCACAGACATCGAGAAGCAGCCGACGCAAAACTTGCACGAAGTTGGGATGAACGAAGGACACTATTCCAAAGAGCTCAAACTGCAGAGGATGAAGGCCGACTTTCACGAGCGATTGAATTGTACGAAACGCTCGGCAGAAAAGATGACGTGAAGCGCTTATTGCGTCGGCAAAAGGGTGGTGATTGAGTGGACCCTGGTAAAACTCTCACCGAAGAACGGGTTGAACACTATCTTTCTATTACTCGAAAAGCGCGTGAAAAGGCCACGCCATTGGTTTCGAAAGGAAGTCCTGAATCAGAAATGCTCGACACATTGTTATCAATGGCGGATGACTACTCATCTGATGCGCAATATTTTTTGAAACAAGGCGATTTTATACGTGCTTTTGGAGCGATCAACTACGCACATGCTTGGATCGATGCAGGTGTCAAGTTACGTTTGCTCGATGGGCATGGAGATGACGTATTGTTTACGCTTCCATAGGTTCTGTACTCTGTTCATCTGAAATAGAACCCACGATATCGTTGATAGCATCGATTCCACAGAGAATATCTTGTGCGCGAATCTGTGCAATTCGGATAAATGGTTGAAGGGATTGTTGCAATTTATATCTCAAACGATACATGTGAGCAGGCCTTCCACGATTGCTTTGAGTAATGGCACTATGAATGATGAGGTTCATTTCTCGGAGTTGATTAATAGCAATACTAACATCTGGTTGGCGTAAATCACACTTTGTTTGCAGATCTCTTGATGTCGATGCCCCATGATAATGAAGACATGTGAGTACACTGGCTGTATGAGCTTGAATTCCGAGTTGGATAAGTTGTTGGCAGAGAGTGTTATGAAGGATTTTAGAGGGTTTATTGGTTGTTGTATGTTCATCCATAGTCGTCGTATTTAGTTACCTTATTTTAACTTCTCACCTACTTGCATCCAAAAACGGGCGAATATAACCTAAAGGCCTATTATTATAGGGAAATGGCAAAAAACATCACTTATTTATTCTATAGAGAGGTGATTAGACGTAGTTTTTTACGATTCATTACTTCAATGACGTCAACACTTGATTCAAAGCATCTTCGTTTTAGATTCGCATCAACGGTGAGGAGAGGCAGTTCATTTTTTTGTGCATACTTGAATAGCAAATCATCAGTATGTCCAGATTCTTCCTCAATAAGTGTAGATCGTTGGAGGAGAAGTTCGAGCATCAAGGTCTTTCTGAGGTTTCTTTTCTCTTGGATTTCGGTGAGTTCCTCTAGCACAGAAGGCAAGAGTATGAAATGTGGAGGTCCGATAATTGAAGATAATGCGCTATCAATGTTGAGGCCAGCATCGATGAGTGCAACCCAGCCACAAGCATCAATGAGCACATCGCCCATGACATCATCTCATTGGATGGTCCCGTGACCAATTAGTCTCCAACGTGCTCCAACTCTTCTTGAGAGTGAGACGCGCTGACCTTCATCTGCACAGATTGGAAGTCGTAGGTGGAGCGTAGCCTTTCCTTTCTCAGCACCTTTAACAACGCCTACTGATGTTGAAGTTGCTACGTTAACCATCAACATCTCATTGTTTCGAAGAGGATAAATCTTGTCAGCACCTTCTCCATCGCCTGAAACCATTGCAGCCATCAGTTCAACTGAAATGGTGCATTCTGTTCGAATTGTTGGCAGTTCTCCTTTCTTTGCAAGAACTTGTCCTGATAGATTATCAGCTGTTGTAATAGATGGATCGAGAAGAGTTCCTAGTCCACACAAACCGCCTGCAGTCATGACATCACGCTTCCCGCCTCCGCCTTGCATGCTTGTGATTGTGGTTTCGATGGGAACCCATTTGGTTTTGTTTCCTTGCTCGATTTTGCGTCCAGGGCCGATGATGATTTCATCTCCTTCTTTGAAGGCCCCTTCTACAATTGATCCTCCTATGACGCCGCCCGTTAATTTTGCAGGACGGGTACCTGGTCGATTTACATCGAAAGAGCGGGCAATATGCATAACTGCTCGTTCATCTTCCTGACGATTTGGAGTTGGAATAGTTTGTTCAATCGCTTCGATTAGGATGTCAAGATTGACATCATGATGAGCAGAGACAGGGATAACGGGTGCATTTTGGGCGATTGTTCCCTTCAAAAATTCCTTTATCTCTTTGTAAGATTCCATCGCTCTTTCTTTCGTAACAAGATCTATTTTGTTCTGAACGATAACGATGTTTTTGATTCCTGCGATTTCCAGCGCCATGAGATGTTCTCGTGTCTGTGGTTGAGGGCATGTTTCATTTGCTGCAACCATCAACATAGCCCCATCCATAATGGACGCACCAGTGATCATGATTGCCATCAGTGTTTCGTGTCCTGGTGCATCAACGAAGGAAACAACTCGCTGGAGTTCAGAATCCACATCCTTGCCACCCTCAGGGCGACGACCTGTAGCATAGTATTGTCCGGAATCAGTTTTGTAAAATGCAGTATCAGCATATCCTAGTTTGATTGAAATGCCTCTGCGTCGTTCTTCTGAATGAGTATCAGTCCAAACTCCGGAGAGAGCTTGTGTAAGAGTAGTTTTTCCGTGATCGACGTGTCCCACAAGGCCAATATTGACTTCAGGTTGGGATGGAAGCGTTCTTGCCATGCTTCCATTCCTCCTTGTTCAACGATGACCCTCTCGGGTTTCACTCCGCAGGTGCTGCACCTTCGCCCGCACCGAGCAATGTGTCAAGTCCGATGTTTCCTGCATCGACAACTTTCAAGTTGATTTGACGTGTGTCTTGAGTAATTGTGTTTCCACGGAATACTCTTCGCATTCGCATACCATCTGGTTTGTATCGGAAACGCTTCTTTTCACCTTTCTTGGTTTTTGAGACAAGGTAATGTCCTTTGAAACCAGTTGAAGCAGTAACGAGAATTGCTTGTCGGGAACCACCATCGAGATCACGACGCATTGGGGTACCAGTTTTGTCGGAGCCTCCAGTAATTTCGAGTTTGTAGCCAGTTAGGAGGGATTCTCCTTCGCCAACGAAAACACCTTCGATAACATCTCCGATTTTCTTTCCGAGTAATTGAGCATGGTTTGTACCTGAAATAACCGTCTTATATGACGGTGAGTACGTCTTTTCTTTACCACTGGATGTGGTTCGAGTCAACTTGGTTGTGGTGTCGTTGACCACTGCAACAAATGAGTTTCCTTCAGCCATTAAGCATTCCTCTAGCAACTTAGCGACAAACGACCCCTATTTAGCCTCACCGCATTGGATTCGTTCATCATCGATTCAGTTTTTTGACAACACGGCCTTCAATTCTGCCAGCAACATCCACTGGAAGGGCATGTGGCATCGAGATATGCGTCGTTCTTCCACGGCCATCTCCTACAGTGTCCACTCGGGCGTCAATGATGCTTAGCTCCTCAATTATTTTGAGATATTTCCAGACGGTTGTGTGACTTCGAGGTTTTACTTCATACTCTTCACAAACAACTGCATACATTGATTCGACATCTTTACTTGTCATAAATTCAGTCTTTCGAAGACGTCTGCAAATTCCCAGAAGAACCAACATCGAGTGCCCTGATAAATCATCCAGAACATCTTCTGGCATTACTTGAGGAATGGATTTTGCACGTGTCTGTACATGCTCTGGCTCAAGCATGGATTTTCCGTCAGTTTCAGCATGCTCGACAGCACCATTGAGTAATTCCAGGATTTGACGAGCATCCCCAGATGGAGCCGCAGAAGTAGCAATGAGTTTGAGTATGTCTTCATTCCATGACCTTGGATTTAGGGCAGCTTCTGCTCTTTGTCGAGCAATCGCTAGCAAACCCTCGTAATCGTACGGCGGAATAGGTAAGTGGTTTGTGTGGCCAAAACGAGAGATGACAGCGTTTTCAAGTACGTCAAGAACCTGTTCTTGACTGATTAGGATGAGGGATATGGTTCCACTCCCTTCTTGATCTTCATCGATACGTAAGAGTTGGTAAATCAAATCATTTCCTGATTTTCTGAGGAGGTGGTCTACTTCATCAAGGACAATAATCAGGTGTCGTTCATTTGAGCGTAACAGGCGTCGAAGACTATTCAACAACTCGCCCATTGAGAGCCCCCTATCAGGATGCCCAGGGTCTAATGTTTGGACTATGCGCTGTGCAACTCGTACATTTGTGGTTGCATTCCTGCAATTAATGTGGACGCTTCTAATTTGGCGCTTATTTCTCAGGTGGTGTTCTATGTCGCGGCAAAAAGTCCTTGCGAGTAATGTTTTGCCGCTGCCAACTGGCCCTGTAATGACTACGTTTGCGCTACTGTTTGGATGAGATATCGAATGAAATTTAGCAGCAAGATTGCTTTGAATATCTTCTCTACCAACCATTTTTTCTGGTATGAAATCAAAATACAGCGGTCCAGGGTCTAGAAGAATTAGACCCGAACCGATTCGATCAAGATAGTCGCTCATGCTGATTGGCTCTTGTCGCCAACCGTTCTTGAACACTCGCACTCAATCAGAATGAAAAAGGCGGTCTCAGGGTATCTCATCGAATTGATATCCCATTTCCCACTTCTTTTCACCAAGAGCTACTTCAAGTTCATATGGAGTAATCAGTGGTTTTGCATACTTCACGGCATCATCAATGGCAATGCGTGGGCATGCAGTATTTACAAATGCATCAACAGGGTAGAAGTCAATCAGTTCTGGGCCGACATGCTCTAGTGCGAGAAGATATCCTTTTTTTCCGTGTTTTTCGAGGAGTCTTTTCATCCGTAGTGCAAGAGTGCGTCGCATTTGTCCTGGCTTTTCTCCAATCAGAATTCCAAATCGTGTTGCATCCATAGAGGACATGATGAGTCCAGATCGCTGTCGAAGAATACGCTCAATACGTTCAAAGGACATTTCGATTGCGTCGCCTGAATAAGGGTCGAGCATAGCAAGGGGTTTACCAGTATGCAATACCAAACCAATCGGATGGAAATCTCCACTGCCAAGGAAGAGGTAATGGCCAATCGTATCGTCATCCCCAGAATAATTGCAACCAAGGACTTGGCCAGGGAATGTCAGACGCGCTCCACCCATGGGTATTGTTACATCGTATCCTGCTTTTTCGAGGCGATCATGGAAATCTGGTAAAAGATGAAGATGTTGAATACTTCCAACAAGGCCTAGCTTGGTGTCTTTGAGCGGAGTCATTCTTCCGACTGCATCCATAAAACGCTCTTGCGCTTCTTCTTCAGATAGTTCAGCATCGACATTTTGATTTTCCATTCGCCCCTTAGCAATGGCAAGATGCTTGTTCAACATCGGAATAACTGGGGCTAAGTCTGGATCTCCATCATACGTGACGTCAATAAATTGAGTTGGCATGCCGGAATCGATATTCATTTGAGAGTGGCCCATGTGAGCGACTAATTCAACGCCCATCATCTGCATTTTATTGTGGACAAGATCGCAAGCACCGTAACACGGGTCAGCCGCCAATACGACTTTTGCACTTGAAGCAGTTTCAATTTCGTCCATCATTTCTAACGCTTGCATCTTCAGTCCTTCAGGAACTTGCAAGGCCACAAGGCGATGATCGTTTTCTTGAATTCTTTCAATCAGTTCATCGAGTTCGAAATCGTGTCTATTTAAGTCCATTATATCACCTCATCAAGAAGAACTATCTCTGCCCCTTCCATCGTTAAACGAACGATAGAAGAGATATCGATACCTGGATATTTCTTTTTGAGCATCTCTAAGCCAGGCCCTTTTTCGACAACAGCTACGATTGTTGTGACTTTTGCTCCTGCTTTTTCGACACCTTTGATGACTGCGTCGAGTGTTCCTCCAGTGGAAAGGACATCATCAATAATGGCAATTGACTCCCCGGGTTTGATATCGTTAAGATACATACTTCCTTTGGAATAACCGGTGTTCTGATCGATTGTGATTTCACCGTCGAGTCCATATGAACGCTTCCTGGCAACAACTTGCGGCAAACCAGTTCGAAGAGATAGTGAGGAGGTTAGGGGTAACCCCATTGCCTCGATGCCGAGCAACAAGTCGATTTTATCCCACTCGACGGAGTCAAAAACCAGGTCCACTACTGCTTGAAACACATCCGCTTCTAATCGAGGAACACCATCTGTTAGAGGATGGATAAAGTAGGGATAATCTCCCTTCCAAACGACAGGGGCCTCCTTAAGCGAGGATGTCAAGCGTTGGATAGGATCGAGCATGATTCCACGTCGTTTCTCAAATTTCAGAAAGATACTCGACGTATTCATCTGGCTCGAGTAGGTTCTCCATATCCAACTGGAATGGTTGAAGGACAAGGATCCAGCCCAAATCATAAGCGGATTCATTGACGAGATCTGGGTTGATTTCAACTTCTCCGTTCACTTCAGTAATCGTTCCTGAAAATGGAGCGCTGAAGGCTATTTTTTCTTCAGCAGTCCACAAAGAGAACATGTCTTGTCCTTCGTCAACGACCGTTTCGGCTTGAGGAAGAATTACGCGGAGGACCTCGCCAATTTCTACTCCGAGAAACTCGCTAATTCCGACCATGATCTTCTCATCATCTTTTTCTTGGTACCATAAATGGTCAATCGAATATTTACGATTGTGGGCTATGTTAAACTCAACGACTTCTTCATCCAAGTCATGTCACCTATTCGCGGCTCTTTCAACTCCTATTTGAATCATCGCTATTTTTGATGTGACGTGGCGATTACACATTCATTAAGTGAGATGCGCCCTTGCGTAGGATTGGTGAGAGTTTGGATTACAAATCAACAGACGAACAAGACATGATTCGAGAGATGGTTAGAGACTTTGCAGAATCCGTTTTGGCTCCTACAATCGAACATCGTGATCAAAACCAAATCCCTCCATCTGAGGAATGGGCTCAATTCATCGAATATGGTCTTCAAGGCGTTACAATCCCTGAAGCCTATGGAGGCTCTCCAGTCGATGACATTTCAGAATCAATTATTGTTGAGGAACTCGCTCGAGTCGATCCTTCATTTTCAGTAATGTACTGTGTCCACGTTGGACTATGCGCCAAGACCATAGCACTTCATGGTGATGATTACCAAAAAGAAACATTCCTTAGCAGGCTCGCAGCAGGCGATGTAGGCGCATACTCACTTTCTGAAGCAGGAGCGGGTACAGACGCGGCTGCTATGACCTGTAAAGCCAAACTTTCAGAGGATGGAACCCACTACCTTCTCAACGGAGAAAAGATGTGGGTTACGAACGGTGCGCAAGCAAAAATCATTGTCCTTTTTGCAAAGGATGTTGATCACCCAGATTATGGTGTTAAGAAGCACGGTGGAACAACTGCATTTATCATCGACTCATCGTTTGAAGGCTTCACTGTTGGAAAGAAAGAAGACAAGCTCGGTATACGCTCATCTGATACATGCACACTCATTCTGGAGAACTGCAAAGTTCCAGTTGAAAATGTATTGAAGGGTGCTGGAAATGGCTTCCCAATTGCCATGAACGCTCTGGATAATTCACGAATTGGTATTGCTGCACAAGCTCTTGGGATTGCGCAAGGTGCTTACGAAGCATCACTTCGTTATGCTCACGAGCGGGAAGCCTTTGGAAAACCCATTGCACATCATCAGATGATTATGGGTTATCTTGCCGATATGGCGACCCGAATTGACGCTGCACGTCATCTTGTTTACAAGGCATCTTGGTCAAAGCAACAACATTACGAACATGGAGGGCCACGTCATTCCAAAGAAGCAAGTATGGCTAAATTATTCGCAGGAGATACCGCAATGTGGGTCTCTGAGCGTGCTATTCAGATTCACGGTGGTTACGGATACACCAAAGAATTCCCTGTTGAGAGATTTTTCCGTGATGCTAAAATCACACAGATCTATGAAGGAACTCAAGAAGTGCAGCGTATCGTTATTGCAAGAAGTCTTCTTTGATCACTTGTAATCATAGGAAAGAACAGAAAATACTGCTCTTTTTCTTCCGAGGTTCCAACTTGCAATATGAGCGTCAATTTCAACAATATGATTTGTTTGGAAATTATCCACAAAGTCATTTGCACTTGGTTTGAACAGAAGTTCGACCTCTATTGAATCATCTTCAACAAGTTTTCCGATGATTGTTTTTCCATTTCTGAATGCATCAGAAGCCATTAGTGTAGTCTCAATCCCTTCGATTTTTACTTCAAAGTGATGGTCAAGGTTCGTTTTTTCCACAGCATCTCTGATTTGGCTGCTAAGTTTCATTGACTTCAGGGATTCAATCATCTCAAGGTGGTTTTGTCCAACTGTTGTCTTATTCTCATCAGTTGTCATCACTGTTTCCTCAGAAATTTGATCTGCTTTGATTTCAGGAGCGGGAACGTTTTCTAGTTCCAAATCGATCTCCTGCATTGATTTTTCAAGTTCTTGTTCAGCGGCTATCCTTACGGCTTCCTTTTCAGCAATTATTCTTGCAGCCTCTTGCTCAGCGGCAATTCTTGTAGCTTCCTTTTCCGCAACTATTCTTGCAGCCTCCTGTTCAGCGGCTATCTTTGCAGCTTCTTCTTCAGCAGCAATCCGTGCCGTTTCAGCAGGATCTGGAATTCCAAGGGGCAGTCCAATCTGTTCAAAGTAGGTGAATAAATCGCCAACAGTTACTGTTTTGTCATTATCAGAATCAAGGAGTGTGAGTAGGCCATTAATCACCCAAGCAGGAGGTGAGGTTCCAGTCGTTCTTTCTAATGCTGCAGAAAGTTCGTGCGGTTGAATCACAGCATCTTTATTCGAATCAATCGTATTTGCAATCTCTGCACCGGTTAGTCCAGATCCAAGCAACCAACTTGTGAATTGCTCGTTTAGTTGACCAATCATTGGGTTTGAAGAAACCATTTGTTTGATGTGGTTTCTCATTTTTTCCTGGACCATATTCTTAGCAGCAGACATAGTACTCATCCGACCCATTTCGCCGAAGGGTATCAAACTGTCTCCTACGGGAATTTGAGTTTTGGCCAATGATTAAACTCATCTTCGTGCCACGAAAGTGTGCATAGAAGGGTTTCAATTTGCTCTAAAGTAGTTAAATTACGAGCGATTTGTTCTCGATGCAACCAATTTTTGAGAGCACCGAGTTTTGGACCTTGCTGAATGTTTGTTTGGGACATTATCCATTCACCATTTGCTAATGAATCAGAGGCCTCATTTGGATTCAGTGCTTTGTTTCTAAATATTCGTTGTTGAATCTCATCAACCGAATGTCTCCCATCGTTCATAGGGGCAAAAAGAAATTCAATTCTCAGGTGTTGTTGAGCCCAATCTCCGAGAACATATCGATGTATACGGAGACTCGAATCCAAGAGTTCTGGGATATGACCTAGGCATGAATGGCGAAACAAAAGCGTCTTCCTTTCTTGATTGCTAAGTTTCATTGTTCGAGCAATGGTTTCGCACACTTGGCTTGGTACATCACGAAATAGGACGACAAGTCGATCTAGAACATCATCACCTTCAATGGAGTCGAGTGAAGAAATACGATAATCATCCAACATCCAGTCGAAGTCAAAGATTTGACGAAGAATCCCATCATCAGCCATTCGTTGAAGAATAATCGAAGCGTTTTTTCCTAAAAGAATCCTTTTCAATTCGGACCAAATTCGTTCAGGAGCTATCCTTGAAAGCATACCCCTCGTTGTTCTCAAGGCATTGGACAAACTACGTTCAGGTTTCCATACCCCTGCAAGTCCTTGGTCCATAAATCGATATGTTCGTAAAATTCGTAAAGCATCTTCAGAGAGTCTTAACGTCGGTTCGCCTACTGCACATATACGGTTTCGCTGAAGATCTTCAAAACCCCCATACGGATCATAGTAAACAGAATTTTTAACATCCAATGCCATAGAATTCATCGTAAGGTCTCTACGAGACAAGTCTACTGCGAGAGAAAGACCCCATTCGACTTCGTCAGGTCTTCGGCCATCTCCATATCCTGTTTCAGTTCTGAGTGTTGTAATTTCATAAAAATCTCCATCAGATCGAAATGTAATCGTGCCAAATTTTTCTCCAGTTGGAATCACGTCAGGGTATTGTTTCATCTTCTCAGGCACCATTGTGGTTGCTAGATCATATTCAACGATGGGGATTTCAAGTAGTGCATTACGTACCGCACCACCAACAATCCAAACGAAGTGGCCTTGTTCTTCAAACCATTCAATGATTCGTAAAAGGCTCGGTGGAAGGTTTCCGACCATTTGTGTGAGTTCTGGGGTGAGGGGTGTTGGATTCATTCCGCTGGTCGGTTCCATACATCTCCCCCATGTTGCCCGTTGCTCAAGCAAGAAAAAGCATTATCCCGTGAATTTGATTGGCAATGGTATGGCTTGGGATGAATCTGATGTTACACTTGTCCCTCTCGAATGGCTCAAGCCACATGAAGAAATCAAAGTCAAAAACATGAAAAAACTCCTCACGATGACACTTCGGTGGGATGGCTTCACAAAACCCTTGATTGTGGATAGAGTGACGGGAGCGATTCTTGATGGCCATCACAGACATGCAGTTGCAAGACGGCTGGAACTTGTTAGGATTCCTGTAATTGCAGTCGATTATTTTGAAAACGACTCAATTGACCTTGAATTATGGCCATCAGCACAAATTGATGAAATCAGCAAACGGGATGTTATCGACATGGCTTTGTCAGATGAACTTTATCCGCCGAAGACGACGCGTCATCGAATTGCAGATTACCTGCCTCCAATCCATGTCTCTCTTGAGAAATTATCACTTCTGACCCCTACGACTTCTGAAGAGATCGAGTAGTCGCTTTCCAGAATCGATTTCCCTCGCAAACAGATACTGTCGGATATTCAGGTTGGATGATTGGAGTTACATTGACCTCTTTGACAACCGATCGTCGCGAAAAGAGAATAGCAACCTCTCCTCCAGTATTGCCTTTAAGGGCAGTTTTCAACTGTTCAGAAGATGTAATGCGTTGATTATTTAATGCAATAATCTCGTCTCCAACTTGCAAATGTTCGCGTACTGGAGAGCCTTGTAGGTGAGAAGATATCAGCAACTTGTTGTTTTGGCTACGGAGATTTATTCCCAGCCAACCTTGTTCAAAATCATTCCATGAAATGCTCTCAGTACCTTCTTTACGTTCTTTTTGTTTGTTTGCTTGATATGGTATGCTAAACAGACTGAATGCACGATTCAGATCTAAAACACCTCTTTGAGTTGTAATTCCATCAAGGAACGAACCGAGTCTTCGACCTCCAGGAAGTGATGTTAGAGCTTTACGGATATCTTTGTACTGAATCCCTCGATCACTTATTTTTTCAACATCATTGTTGTGTTTATGGAAGAGTTTTGCCATGAGATCAGCAACTCCTGATTCTCCGTTTGATCTCTTGCGGAGTTCTGCATCGAGGGCGAAGACAGATAATTCTCCTTCAAGGTAGTAAGAAATCTGGGTCTCTCTTGAGTATGCATGGCTTCTATAGAGGTGAATCCATGCCTCATGGCTTGATTCGACAAGGGACTGGGAGTTGATTCCACTGCGTGAATGATGGCGGTTTAATTTTCTCTTTAAATCTGCAAAGTAATCTTCTTTGCTCCAAGCGCCACTTTGCAAACAGATGATGTCTCCCAGCCATGAGGTTGTACCTTCAAACCACCAAAGGAGGTCAGAGTTAACTTCTCTTTGAAGATCATAATCAAGAAAATTCTTCGGCCTTAATCGCTTGACGTTCCACTGGTGTAAATATTCATGGCTAAACAGGCTGACTAAATCTCTGTATTCTTCAACATTCCCTGGTTGTAAAGAAGTTCTAGGAACCATTGAGGTTTGGGAATTTGTATGTTCAAGCCCCCCTCGTGCCCCATCTGTCAGATGTAAGATTGTGTGATAGTCCTCTTTTATGATGCCAAATAGTGCATGATGTTCTCGGATAATACTCTCCATATCATGTATGAACCGTTCCAACATTGCAGGATGCGGGTCTATTCCTCCTGCATCCCAAATGTCGAGTGTATGCCTCCTCCCATCGACGATGGTTTCGATAACGGAATTTGGGTTACATTCTGCGATTCCATCCAGTAAATCATCCCTGTTCTCTGCAGAATAAATATGAACATTCATGCCATCTTTATCTCTTGTTTCCACTGGATTGAGTTGTGTAGTGACAGTCCAACTCTTTGGGAGTTTGAATTGTACGGAAT
>JBMZTB010000019.1:0-27553 GCA_049623485.1 Candidatus Poseidoniaceae archaeon | reverse complement strand
AGCACCCGGCTGATAACCGGGAGGTCGCAGGTTCAAGTCCTGCCTCGCGCACCAACTCTCAAATGTTGCCTGTCGAAAGACTCGCAAAGAACATGAACGGGCGGCGTTCAGCACGTATTGAGGGAAAGCCATGGTCGTTGTCTCAGGAAGCAATGCACAACAGGTAGCAGAACAACTTGCCCATGCACTTGATTGGGAACATGTTCAACTTGAAGCCCGACGATTCCCCGATACTGAGGGATACATACGAATTCCTGAAGAACAAATTGAGGCAATTCGCAAAGAACCTGTCGTAGTTGTTTCCAACACATTTCCAGATGCTGGGATTGTCGAAACACTTCTCATGCTCAAAGCAATTTCAGATGTTCGTAAAGGATCTCTAGAAAACCTGAGAGGAATAGAACCTCAAAGAATGGAGAATATCGGCCCCGGAGTATACCTTGCGATACCATATTTCGGATATTCTCGACAGGACAAGCGATTCAAGCCAGGAGAAGTCATCTCAGCACGAGCGATTGCTGACATACTTGCAACACAGTGTGATGGCTTGACAGTGCTCGATTTACATTCTCCAAAAGTGCTTGAAAATCTCAACATTCCTGTAGCATTTACTTCAGCAATGCCTGAATTAGCAAACCACTTACAGACTGAAGTTAAGCCTGATTTCATTCTCTCTCCTGACAAAGGTGCAATTGATCGAGCAAGTGAAGTTGCGCAATTGATTGATTGTGAATTTTCTTATCTTGAGAAAACTCGAATCGATGCACATACGATTATTCACAAAGCAAAGGATTTGGATGTCAAAGGAAAAGTTGTTGCAATCGTTGACGATATGATCGCAACTGGTGGAACTATCTGCCGGGCTGCTGATGCTTTGAGAAGCCAGGGCGCGACTGAAGTTCACGCCGCTTGTTCTCACGGACTTTTCACCGGAGGAGCCATACGACGGCTCACACAATTTGTCGACGGAGTTCACGCCACTGGAAGTTTAGCCAATCCACGTTCGGTTATCGATGCTGGTGAGGCTTTAGCCCGTGGTGTTCGGGAACTTCTTGGCAACTGACCGCTTTACTGTGTTCAATTTGCTGTCCAATGCGTTTATATGGACGAGTTACAGCGGAAGGATTACCACACGAGGTAATACCAATGAGTGTACATGTACGATTTGAAACCCCAAGCGACGTCGCCGATAAAATTTATGAGCTCATCAGAGCAAATTCCGGTGGCCGAATTAAGAAAGGAAGCAACGAAGTAACAAAGTCCGCAGAACGCGGTACTGCGCAATTCGTCATCCTTGCAGAAGACGTTAACCCACCAGAACTTCTGGCTCACATTCCTTTGATTTGTGAAGAAAAAGGGATCCCATACGGATACGTCCCTTCCCAAGAATTCCTTGCTAAAGAAACAGGACTTCCTAACGGTGTCAAGACTGCTTCCATCGCTCTTATGGAAATTCCAAAGAGCAACACAGAAGCATTCAGCGCTGTAATTGAGACCATCAACGGACTCAAGAACTGAACACTGAGGTGAAATTAGATGAGTGATGAAACAGTAAGCGGATGGCCTGCTGAAGTTGTTGAGATTGTCGGCCGAACTGGTATGACAGGCGAAGCAACTCAAGTCAAAGTCCGTGTTAACGATGCACCTAACCCACGAGACGTTGGTCGAATTATCACACGAAACGTGATTGGACCTGTTCGAATGGGAGATATCCTAATGCTCCGAGATACGGGACGAGAAGCCCGTAAGCTAAACGCACGGTGATTATTATGCCAGAACGACGAGTTTGCACATTCTCCGGAGAAGAAATTGAACCAGGTACAGGAACTATGTTTGTCCGTAAGGACGGAAGTATCCTCTGGTTCAAGAACAGCAAGGCCCGCAAGAACATGGTCAAGTTGGGAAGAAATTCACGTAAGGTGAAGTGGACCCGACACTATGTTCGTGGCGGAATTCGCTGATCTCATTCGGTGAACTGATAAAGGGGCCCTTGGTGGCTCAGGCTGGTGAAGAACATGGAAACAACCTACATTATGGTAAAACCTGATGGCGTACAACGAGGATTAGTCGGCGAAATTATTGGCCGTTTTGAGCGAAAGGGTCTGAAATTAGTCGGACTCAAATCAATGGTACCAACCGAAGAAATTGCTCGTACACACTATGATGTCCACAAGGAACGTCCGTTTTTCCCTGGACTCATCAAATTCGTCACATCAGGACCTGTTGTCTGCATGGCATGGGAAGGTCGTGATGCAATTTCAGTTGCTCGCAAACTCATTGGTTCAACCAACGGTCGAGAAGCTGAGCCTGGGACAATCCGTGGAGATTTCGGAATGGATATGGGCTACAACATGATTCACGGATCAGACGCTCCTGAAACAGCAGAATTTGAACTTGGACTTTGGTTCCCTGAAGGACTCATGGATTGGAATAACACCATGGGTACTTGGGTTTACGAGTAAGGTTCATCCATCCTCCACGAGGAGGTCGTGCTATGGAGGAGACAGAAGATATCGCCGAAGAGCCGGTGGCTCGTGGCGAAAATCGTCAACCGATTGTTTCTGTACTCGGTCACGTTGATCACGGAAAAACAAGTGTTCTCGATTTGGTTCGCTCACTTGGTAGCGAGCGACAAGCAAGCGTCATGGACCGTGAAGCCGGTGGAATTACGCAACACATCGGTGCGACCGAAGTTCCTGCGAAGATACTCAATGAAACATGTGCTGAACTAATGCAAGGGCGGCCATTCAAATCACCTGGATTGCTCTTTATCGACACCCCCGGTCACCACTCATTCGCTTCTCTTCGAAATCGTGGTGGAGCTCTGGCAGACATTGCTATTCTTGTTGTTGATATCATGGAAGGTTTGCAACCTCAGACGATTGAATCGATCAATATTCTCAAACAGACCAAAACTCCATTCGTCATCGCTGGAAATAAAATTGACAGAATTCATGGATGGAGATGTCAAAAAGATCGATCATTCCTTGCATCCCTGCAAGACCAACGTCAAGATGTTGTAGATTTGTTCCAACAGCGTTACTGGAAACTTGTTGGACAAGTTTCAGAGCATGGAATTAACTTGGAGCGATACGACCAAATCAAGGATTTCAGACAATCATTCCCGCTTGTTCCAATGTCTGCTAAAGAAGGTGAGGGATTGCAAGATCTTCTCACGGTTACAGTTGGACTGGCCGAACGTTTCCTTGAAGATCGCCTTACCGATACGCTCGGACCTGCTGAGGGAACCATCCTTGAAATGAAGGATGAGATTGGAATGGGGAAAACAATCGATGTTATTCTTCACCGTGGCTCACTCAACGTTACCGACACCATTACTGTGGTGAGTGCTGATGGTCCATTCGATGTTCGCATCAAGGGACTGAAGCGTGCTCGTGGAATGTCAGAGATGCGTGATGCAGGAGATCGATGGGAATCAGTCGATACCATTCATGCTGCGGCAGGTGTCAAGATTATTGCACAAGGACTTGAGAAAGCACTGGCAGGAACAACGATTCGACTCTCGAGCGAAGAAGCATGGCAAGAAGCTCGCAAGGAAACCCAAGTTTCTGTTGAACTCGATGAGGAAGGAATCGTCATCAAGGCAGACACCATTGGTGGGCTTGAAGCACTTGCATTTGAACTCAAGAAGATTGAGGTGCCTATTCGAAGGGCAACCGTTGGTCCAGTCAACAAAAGAGACCTGATGACTGCTGAGGCTGCAAGTAGCCCCTTGAATCAGATTATTCTCGGGTTTTCAATTGAACCGAACAATGAAGTTCGTTCCCTTGTCAATCAAGGCGACGATAGCGTCACATGGATTGGCGGAGATATCATTTACCACATTATTGACCAATTCGAAGAATGGAAGGAGGAACGCAAAACAGCAATTGATGCTGCAACTCGAGAGAATCTCATCTATCCTGGTAAACTTCTCTATCTTGAAAATCATACATTCCGTAACAAGGGACCTGCGATTGTTGGCATGAGGGTCCTTGGGGGTCGAGTTCATCTTGGACAGAGATTGATGAAGGTTGATGGAACTGCAGTTGGACAGATTCGGAGCCTACGTTCGCGCTCAAGTGAAGAACTCAAGGAGGCGAAACAAGGCGAAGAAGTCGCTGTTGCAATCATGGGCCCAACTGTTGGAAGGCACATTGAAGAATTGGAACAATTCTATGTCGATATTCCTGAGTCGCACGTTCCACGACTTGCAAAAGTTGAGTTGACAGAACTTGAAAAGGAAATTCTTGAAGAGATTGTCAAACTCCATCGCAAAGACGATCATTTCTGGGGTCGACGCCACATTGCGTGATGTTTGTTCGACGTAAGAACGGCATACATTCAAGTATCATGTCAAGCGGTCGTTAGGCTGAGAACACATTAGGTGATTCATGATGGATGCTGGATTTTCACAACAAAACAGCGGCGGAGACGCCCGTACACAAGATCTCATTCGAACCGTTGCAGATATTTCAAGCGGTTTGATGAACGAAGTAAGCAAGGTTATCATCGGTAAGAACGAGAACCTGCGCCGAGTAACCGTTGGTATCCTGTCCAATGGCAACATGCTTCTGGAAGACTTTCCAGGACTTGCTAAGACACTCCTAGCAAACACCTTTGCTCGTGCACTTGGATGTAAGTTCAAGCGTGTTCAATTCACACCTGACTTGCTTCCTTCAGACATCATGGGCACCTACATGTATGATCAAAAATCTGGTGAATTCAAGTTGCGTGCGGGACCGTTGTTCTCAAACATCCTACTCGCTGACGAAATTAACCGTGCTCCTCCAAAGACGCAAGCTGCTTTGCTTGAAGCAATGGAAGAGAAGCAAGTAACCATTGAAGGAATCACTCACAAACTTCCTGCTCCGTTCGTTGTTCTTGCAACTCAGAATCCAATCGAACAAGAAGGAACCTATCCGCTTCCTGAAGCGCAAATGGACCGTTTCCTCATGAAGATGAGTATGGGTTACCCAGACCGTGCTGAAGAGAAAGCAATTCTCGCTCGACGAAAGTTGCGTGGAAAGGACGGACACGATGTTGAACAAATCACTTCTCCAAAGAAGGTCGTCGCTATGCAAAAGGCATTGGAAACAGTTCATGTTGATCCAGCAATTCTTGCATACATCGTCGAAATCGTTCAACGTACTCGAGAAGATCATCGTGTCGTCAACGGTGCTTCTCCTCGTGCATCTCAATCATTGTTCAAGACTGGTCGTGCTGCTGCTGCTATCGCAGGACGCAACTACGTTATTCCTGATGACATCAAGGGAATCGCCCTTCAAATCATCAGCCATCGTATTGTTATGAAGCCTGAAGCAAAGATTCGTGGAATCACTGGAATGCACATCGTTCGAAAGATTCTCTCGGAAGTTCCTGTTCCTGTAATTTCTTGAACATAATCGCTTGTTGAAGGCTGAAGTTCAAAATGGGTGACCGCCATAGGTTGCATTGAGGGGAGCGAGAATGACAATGAATCCGTACAAAATGGTCATCGCTGTTGCCAATCAAAAAGGCGGTTGTGCAAAGACAACAACTGCGGTAAATCTCGCTGCTGCACTTGCAAAAGGGAATCGAAAACAAGGTGTCCCTCCTGCGAAAGTATTGCTCGTCGATTTAGATCCTCAAGGAAACTGTGCGACATCATTCGGTATTGAGAAGAAAAACATCCGACGTACTGCATACGATGTTCTTGCAAATGATTCAGGTGAAGAACTTCCATTGATGGAAGAATACCTGCTTACGCCAAGAGAACTTACTGATGCAATGCAAAAGGCGTTTATTCTACGTAAAGGAAAGAAGGCTCCTCAGAATTTGACCATAGACAATCTCTGGTTGCTTCCAAGCGACATTCATCTCTCAGGAGCAGAAATTGAATTGTCTCATAAAATTGGACGTGAGACAAGACTTCGAGAAGGACTTGAACCGATCATCGATGAATTTGATTACATCGTTATTGACACTCCTCCATCTCTTGGTTTGCTCTCAATCAATGCTATGTGTGCTGCCAATTGGGTGATGGTACCCGTTCAAGCAGAATACTATGCACTTGAAGGATTTAGTATGTTGATGAATTCCATTAAGATGATTCAGAAGCGTATTAATCGTAATCTGAAAATATTTGGTGTTGCCATGACGATGGTCGATGCCCGCTCAAAACTCAGTCGCCATGTCTGTACTGAAGTGAGTCGTAAGATTCCAAATAAGGTCTTCAACACAACGATTCGACGCTTGGTCAAGGTCGCTGAAGCGCCTTGGAGTGGTGCTCCAACAGTGTTGTTAAATGAGCCAAGAGCGAGTGGAGCTGGTGCAGGATCCCTTGAATATTGGACACTTGCAAAAGAATTCCATAACAGAGTTCAATCGATGCGTCGTGAATTCGGTGTCAAAGAGCATCCGAAATTATTGACTGGTCGACGTTAAATGGTTCGAAAATCAACCTCTTCGACTTCTTTTCGCGCGGTCAGGTTAAGTACGAATGCGTACGCATTCGAATCGGGATGCACATATGACTGGAGAAGGAATGACCTCGGTAAGTGTAAGTTATGAAGTTCGTAGGCAATTGAATACTATGCGGACGGTGAATGGACATAAGAGCGTAAATATGCTTCTTGAAGACATTATTCGGGCACATAAAATAGCTCAAATGCGTGGTGAACTCGATATTTTACAAGAGCATCTAAAGCGAGTTGCTGATGTGAACGTAGAGCACTTAGTCAATCGATTGAATATGGCTCCATTCAAGGTTTGAGGTGATTGAAAATGATGGCATGGCGTCCACCAGGTTACCTCCTAACGACACAACAACTTGTTCGTGCTCTGTTTGATGACTCAACGGATGAATCCAAGTTACTGACTGCTGCTGCTGCTGGTAAAGTCGAACTTTTTGCTCTTAACAAATCATGGAATGCTGTTCTATGGTTGATTATGAACACACTCAAAGAGGATGGAAAGCCAATCTATTCCGGTGTTGAACTCGGAACTTTGCGTTCGTGTTTACCTATTGAATGGCGTTGATCACTGGTCGCCCATCTTCGCAAGGTATTCGTGACCATACCATTTCCATTGGTCCATTGTCCATCCTTCAGGCAAACCTCCAGCAGGCAATGGTGGAGCTTCTTTTGGCTCTTCTACGACTGGTTCTGCCTCAGCCTGAGGTTCAGGTGTTGATTCGCCCAATGTAGCAATCGATTCAATGGATGCTTCATCACTGAACAATTCTTCAGCTGTGACTTCCTTAGATGATTCAATCACTTCCTCCTCCTTCTCTTGTTCTTCAAGATTCAATGGTTGGACATCGTCTTCCCAAAGTGAGTCTGATTCTACGCCTCCGAAGGCAGAAGAACCTGCTGTTCCTTCCAATGCTTCATTCATTGCGGCTGAAGTTGGTAGTCCTGCTCCACCGTAAGTTTTCGAAGTCTGGGTTGATTTACGACGTGAAGAGAGTATTCCAATTATGACAATAACCAAAGTCAAAATTCCAAACAATCCTCCACCGTAGACGAGTGCGTCGTTCATTGCATCTGACTTATACCATTCTTCATCAGAAGACGTTGTTTCCGATGTTGTATTCCAACTTGAGAATGATTCTGGAGTTTGATTTGTTGCTTGAGCATCTGCAACATACTGGACATAGGCTGGAGTTCTCCAGCCGACGCAAACGTCTCGTACATCTGTAAAGTCGAGATTGCAATGATCTTGAATGGTTTGAATTCGGGCATCGTTATCATTGTAATCTGAATTCGAACCAGTTCCGTCTCTATCAATATCGAGATACTCGTTTGGATCTAAATCCATATCCTTTGATTCTGAGCCATCAGCCCAACCATCACCGTCTTTGTCCTCACATCCATAGGATTCGAGTTCAGTATTCTGAAGAGGGTCTTCTGGATCAGGCAACCATGCTTTAGTTGAGGTTCCAGGTTTTGTTGGGCACTTGTCAGGCATAACACCTGTTGCGTTGTCTCCATAGCCATCGCCATCACCATCTGCCCATTGTGAGAACATATTCGGGAGGGCATCTGCGCCTTGTTCAGCAGTCCAATTCTCATCTGGATCGGAATAACCATCGAGGTCACCATCTGGACATCCATAACGATCTTTGGTTGAGAATCCATTGATCAATGGACAACCATCAGCGAGTGTTCCTTGAGGATTATCGCCGTAACCATCTCTGTCTGTATCTGCCCATTGTGAACCGTCTGAAGGATAGACATCACCGTCTTGACCATCAGAGTTATCTCCATAACCATCGCCATCGGAATCGATGGTTTGATCTGGATTGGATGGGAACATATCAGAATTATCTCCAACACCGTCGCCATCAGAATCGACACTTTCATCTGCGACATTAGGGAACTCGTCGCTGTTGTCACCTACACCATCTCCATCTAAATCCGACGACTCATTTGGATCGGTTGGGAAAGCATCCAATGCATCAGTGACCCCATCTCCATCACTATCAACATCATACAAGCGTACTCGCGTTGAAGAGGTAAATCCAGAAATGATGTAAACTTCTCCATTATCGCCTTTTAGTGAAGCGATGACTCTACCACTACTATCGTACATATCGCCTTCTTGGAAGGTTTGTATGTTCACAACAATAATTTCACCTGATTGTGTGCCGACATGGTAAGATGCAAAATCCATCTGTTGAATGTAGACAATTTGGGGATTTGAACTCAATGAAATCACATCATATGTGTAATCACTGAGATTGTAACGGAATAAATCACCACCAGCAGTTCCAACAAGCAAACGCCCTTCAGCATCAATTTCAAGTGCATTTACTGCGGATGTCATATCTGTAAGTTGCCGCACCAAGGTTCCTGTATTGTCATGGACCTTGACTCTGTTATCGTATCCTCCAGTAAGGACATGTCCATCTGATGTAACCAACATCGTTGACATTCCACCGGAGTGAGAATTGCTAACGATGCCAGTCGCCACGCCTCCACTGTATTCCACAGCTCTTTGTTGACCTGGGAAATATCCAATCCAGACATCGCCATCATTGTCCCAATCAACAGCATCGACTGGATTGGATGTATTGATGTATTGTGTGATGATTTGCTGTGTCATTTGAATGATTACAACGCCTGAATCATGTGCTACAGAAACTAGATTCTCACCAGAGTCGACTCGAGCAGAATTAGCCGAGACGTTGAGATCAAGATTCCAAACTTCCGTATGAACTCCAGATTCGAATGTGTTGACCGAAAGGATACCCGATCCCGTTACCATCAGAACTTTCCCATCAGAAAGTTGTTCCCATGCTACGACTTTTTCGTTAATCTGTTCGGTTTGTCCGGCATCAATAAGGGACGCGGATGTCGATAAAACAGGTGCTAAAATCGGCAGTAGAAGCAAACAAAGGACAATCGTTGCTATGGTTCGCATAGTACGGGGAGGACGAAGGGAATTATCAAACAGACGCATGATTGTCCATTCAAGATTCGTCTGATTCTTCATCAGCCGGCTTCATTTGTGGAAGGACCGGAGTGATGGAAGCAGTCTTCACTTCCTTCTTTGTAGATGAAATCGGTGTTAGACGTTGAACTGGTCGTAGGGTTGCGGTTGCAGCACTTTCTTGCTGTTCAGAGGAGTCCTTCGGAATCACATTCAATGGAGTCATTGTTCCTGTGATCGGACGCATTGTTGCAGATTCTGTTTCAACAATCTCTTCGACCCCTTGCTCCATAACTTCTGAAACTTCTGAAACATCACGGCGTGTAATTCGGGCTTCGTCATCGCTTGTTCCAAACGCTCCGTCTTCACCTGGGGTAATACTGACCTCAACCGCACCAACTGGTACAATGATTTCCTCAGCAGGCAATTCTTGAGTTGCTTGGACTTCTTCGACCTGTGGTTGTACGACTGGAGTCTGTGGTTGAAGTGGCATCCGTATCTTTCGCTCAAGAGGCTTTGGAAGAGCGACCTCAGCCGATGCACCGATAGGCGCCTTGACAGGACGGAGGACTGGGGCTTGTCCGAGCGGTTTTGCTCCACCGACTGGTGCTCGCATTCCGCCAAGTCCAATGCCTTGCTGAGGTGCTGCTCCCAGAGGACGAGGTATAGCACCTCCAATGGCTGGTGCACGTGTTCCTAGTGCAGATGGATCTTGGCCTAGTGGCATTGCTGCTGGTGCTTGTCCAGAGATGGATTGCATCCACTTCTGTCGCTTTTCAGCACGAGTATCGGTTGATTGGAGTTCAGCAAACTCTTGTTCACGTGATTGGAGTTCAGATTCAGAGACATCAATTTCTCCTTGTATCTGTGAAGTAATAGCATCACGCATCTTGGATTCAGCCATTTCACGGAAGGAGTCCATCTTCTCAGAAAGATTGTTCAGACGGTCACGAACCTCAGCACGCTTGAGACCCAGTTGAGCCTCAATTTCTGCACGGATAGAGGCTTCACGCTTACGAACATCGATGAGAGCCTTGTTTCGCATAATCTCTTCACGCTTGTCGAGTTGTCGTTCAAGTTGAACAGCGATCTCTTCTTGCTTTCGAGTTCTAAAGGCTGAAAGACGCTCTTCCATATCGACTTCGAGTTCCAAAGCCGTTTCTTCCTTGAGCAGATCTAAATCGGTCTCAAAGGTCAAGCGCTCGTTACGTAATTGAGCATCGAGTTCGGCCATGATGGCCTTTCTTGCTGCAGTTTCACGGGATTGGAATTCGATTTCAAGGCGTTCTGCCCAATCGGTTCGCTTCGCTTCGTATTGCTCCTCAAGTTGGCCACGGAGTTCTGTTTCACGTTCGAATCGGAATCGAGCAAGTCGATTTTGGATTTCTGCTTCACGAGCACCTCGATAGGATGTGAATTCATCATCAGACCGTCGAGCAAGTTCTTGTTCAAGCTCGCTTTTGAGAACCTTAGAGATGTCATCAACAGCCTTTGAAAATGTGATGTCATACTTTTCCTTCAAGCGACCCTTACGTTCTGTGAGACGTTCTGCATGATTCTCTTCGAGTTGCTTTTGGATTTCAACTCTCAATTCATCTCGACGTCGAGCGATTGCAAGTTCAACATCTTCACGCATTCTCTCTTCGAGATCTTCAGTCTCTTGACGAAGTTGAGTTTCAAGTTCTTGTTGGAGTTGTTGGGCAATATCCTCTTCAAGTCGGAGACTGCGACGATCATATTCTGCACGAAGTCGGGCTTCACGTTGTTGGAGTCGATTGCGAAGTTGTTGCTCGAGACGGGTACGAATACCACGCCTTAGTTGCTCTTCACGTTCTGCAAGACGAGCATTGTGACCCTCTTCAAGAGATTCTATTTCCTTCTCTTCAAGAGCTATGAATCGGGATTCCATCTCCTGTTCGATACCGGCCTCAAGTTCACGAATTCGTTGCTGAAGGCGTTGATTGTATTCCAATGCTAATCGCTCTTTTTGCAAAGCGAGGCGACGACGATGTTCATCCTGAAGTTGTCCTTCAATCGATTGCTTTAGATTTTCTTTATGTTCCTCGAGTCTTCGATCGTGTTCGTGCTCAAGTTGATTTTGAAGATTTGAAATTTCTCGCTTTAGTCTCAAGTCAAGTTGCTCTCGCATTCGAGTTTCTTCACCAGCAAGTGTTGAACGTTCCATTTCAGCAAGTTCAACTTCCATATCGGTTCGCATTTCTTTTTCAAGAGCGTCGAGTGTAAGTTCGTGTTGTACTGCAAGGTCGTTTGCAATGGCGTCCTGCATTGCTGAAACTCTCTCTGCTATCGCTTGTTGACGCAATCGACGTTCTCGGCGAATATCCGCTCGCATTCGTTCTTCTTGACGGAATCGAGCACTGGTCAACATTGCCTGATCTGTTGATACTGCTGGAGACGTCGTAAATTGACTACGAAGAGCTGCAAGGCTTAGCCTGTCCGCGTTTTCACGCTTCTTTCGAGCAGCATCCAAGAGCTCGTCTGGCCTGCTTTCGCTAGCACTCATAACATCCCATCCGGAGGTGTATCGACCTTTCTTCATACATAAGGTACGCGACGCTGACGATGGCAGAAAGGCCTGTTTTTACCGCGAAAAACCGTGCTCGTCTTACTCTTCTTCATTCTCTGGATTAAAGACTGGTGGTTGTGGTTTTGCCAAGTAGTAAACCGCAAACAGACATGATGCTAGGAAGAGCCAGCCTGGTGGTGCGAGTTCAGAACCAAGTTCTAGTTGATTATCAGAGACTCCTGTACGAATCATAGCATAGAGAATTGCTGTTAACAAACAGGCCATTTGCAAGATTGATAGTTTGAGATCTAGTCCGTGTTTAAGTTTCGATAATCGTCGATCGCTGATCATCATTGCTCCAGAAATGAACATAACCGGTAAGATGAACATATCAAGACCTGGAGTTGCATGACATGGTTGACCTTCACCTAGACAGATATCAACATGGGTTAAATCAGGTCCAAAGTTGAGAATAGGTTGCAACCATATGAATCCAGCCGTACTCATCAAAAGAATTGCATTTCCTGGTGAAGAAAGTCCATGGAAGTAAGGCAAACCGCTCCCTTCTTCGTGTTGGAAACGAGCGAGACGGAGCATTCCTGTTCCAATGATCCAGAAGCCTGCAAGTGCGAGAGAGATGGTCCAAATTGGTGTTGCTTCCCCCCATCGCCCAAACATGATGAACATCATCAATGCGGGAGCTACGCAGAATGAGAGGCAGTCGGACATAATATCCAAAGATCCACCAAGAAGTTTCTGCTTTGAATATCGACGAGCAATTGGCCCATCGATAATATCTCCAAGTGCTGAAAGGAAGATGCAAAGCATGGATGCCCAGATGTATTTTGATTTCAGCCCGTCTCCGAATGGTTGACTCATATCCTCAACTGCGAGAACAAGGAACATGATGGAAGCCGTTCCAAACATAGCGTTTGTGAGCGTAATGTAGTCTGCAATACCTGTTAATCGGAATGTTGATTTCATAATCTCATCTCAAAAAGATATCTTGAACGGAACTTCACAAGCAGGACAGGTGATTGTGCGCTCACCTGGTCTTTGCTTCATCCGAAGGCCTCTTTCGCAAGCTGGGCATTGAATTTCGACTCGAATGACTTTCGCCGTAAGTGTGAATTGTGTTTCACATCCGCCACAACGTAGTTCTGCAGGACGGTCATTGACTCCTGCGATCAGAACCTTTGAACACGAAGGACAGGAAAGGCGTTCCTCTTCCCACTTCTTCCTGGTTGGGGCGTGATCTGTGCGTACGTTTGCAGCACATAATTCGCATTGGATGTCGCCAAGTGCTGAAGGAAGAAGCCCATCGCATTTTGGACATGAAAGAGGAGGTGGCGCAACCCTTGATTCCACTGTTATCGGCTCATCCATGTTTGACCATCTCACAATACGTTTTGACTTGTTCGGCGACGATAAATCTCAAGAGGAGGATTCCTCGTCTTCCCTTCCTTTTCCAACAAGAATCAGTTTTACTGGAAGGAAGTTCCATGGTAAATCTAACGGTATGTTGTATTCCTGTGCCAATTGCTGTACGAATTGTTTCGCTCCAACTTGGCCTCTTGAGTTCACTAATTCTATCGAATGAACGTGTGTGAGTGCTGCGATATCATCCAGCGGAGATCCTGTTGCGATGACTTGAGTGGATTGATCGCTGATCATTCCAGGAAGTTCAACTCTCTTCGATACTTTCCACCATCGGGCGCGTCCAACGTCTCGATGGTTCTCGATCAGACCAACCTTAACCAAACGCTTGAGGTGATGATAGAGATTGTATCTGTCGACTGAAACTTGGTCTTGTAATTGAACGGTGCTCATCTCTTCCACTTTCAAAAGAACCTCGTATGCATGTCGACGAGTTGGGTGGGTCAGAGCGGCGATTAAGGGGTCTGTTCGTACTCGGCTCATGCGCTCACCATTTTACACTGAGGATTGCTTAGGTTTGAAGATATCCTCTCAATTGTCGCTGCTTAGGAATTGCTTTTTACCTGTATTAAATGCTGAAACAGTTGCATCCCATAGTGCTTTGAATGTATTCAGTAGGAGTTTGTACGTTCCAGAACCTTCCGCAAGCCGGGCTCCATTGAGGATTACAAGAATCACGGATGCTTCGTGAACCAAAACGCCCACCCAGAGTTGGTCGTAGAAGCCGTTGATAACCGCAAAGACAAGTGTTATTGTGACCAGAATCGAGAACGAGAGGTTCTGTCTAAAGTTGCGTTCAGTCTTGCGGGCCAAGAGGATAAGTTCGGTTAGCATTCTCGGGTCGTCTCCTGGAATGAGAACGTCCGCTGCTTCGACGTTTACCGATTCTCCTGAACCTACTGCAACACCAACATCGGCCACTGCCAATGCTGCTGCATCGTTGAATCCATCACCGACCATCATGGTGACATGTGTCTTTGAACGACTACGAACCCAAGCGACTTTTTCTTCTGGAGAAAGATTGCCATGGGCTGCATTTGCTGGTAGTCCAACAGAGGCTGCGAATCGATCGACTGCCCCTTGTTGATCTCCTGAGAGAATTTCGACACTAATGCCTCGCCTATGGAGTTCAGGAATCAATTCATCAGCGCCTTGCCGTGTGTCATCGTGAATGAATGTAAAGAGAGCAACACACTTGCCACCCTTTGTCAAGATAGACGCACCATGGCCTTGGGCTTCAGCTTCCACTGCACCGATGCGAAGTTCTTCAGGCAAGACGATTCCATGATCAACCAGCGCATCTGGACGGAGCATGAGGACAATTTCTTTGTTTCGAAGAGCTTGTATTCCAGCATCAATATCTTTGATTTTACTAACTTCTGAAGCAGTGATGTTCTGCTCCTCTGCGTATTCTCGCAGTGCGTCAGCATATGGATGTGACGAACGTGCCTCTATACCTGCTGCCAAAGCAATTGATGCATCTCTACGACGTCCTTTGGCAATAATGACATCACCCATTGACGGTTTTCCTGATGTCAATGTCCCAGTCTTATCCAGCAAGACGTGATTGACCTTAGCAAGGCGATCGAGAACATTTCCTCCGCGAGCAATGGCGCCAATGTGAGCAGAACGAGCAAGTGATGCTGCATGAGGGACTGGCGCTGCAAGCAAAAGAGCACAAGGACAAGCAACGACCCAAAGAAGAAGAACAATCTTCCAATCCTGAGGGAAAAGGAACCAATATACTCCAATTGCTCCAAAGAGGACGAGTGGAACCCATATTGAAGTGAATAACTCAATGGTTGCCTGATGACGGGGTGGTTCATCTCTAAACGTGTGAACAGCTTCTATGAGTTCATACAATTGAGTGCTTTCCCCAACGGCTTCAACTTCCATAACCACTGGGCCTCGAGCCAAAACGAGTCCTGCTTGGATTTTATCGCCTTCAGTGACATCAACTGGAACGGATTCTCCAGTAAGGGGCGCTTTGTTGAGTGCTCCTTTTCCTTCAACGATGACACCATCAGCAGGGATTAATTCTCCACTTCGAATCTCAATAAAATCGCCCTTGTTGAGTAAATCGATTGGAATCTGTTCGCTTGTTGGCTGTTGATGTGACATCACTAAGGGGGTTGATTGAGCCATGACCATTGGAGTTCCAATACTGATCGAACTTGGATTGGGTGCGTTTTGACGATTCAATCGTCGGGCTACACGAGGCAATCGGTCTAATCCTCCTTGCATTGCTTCTCTCGCCTTAACAAGGGCGTCACCTTCTAAATGGGCAGTAAAGGCAACCAAAATCGAAACAATCAGCGCCTCTTCCCACATCATCAACCCACAGGCACCAATAACGGCTAAACTGGTCAACACTTGGAAACCAATCTGGCGATTAAGCAGCCCTGCAACTGCTTCTCGGAACATCTGATAACTGGAAATAATGATGCCAGGGATTGCGATGACGGCTGGAATCCAACCTTCAACGCCCATCAGGTGAAGAGCATAAACGACGACGAGAAGAGGAACTGCAAATGATGCTCCAAGCAGCCGGTATTGATCTGGTCGCAGTCGATTGGAGGTTGTTGCGACGAGTTTTGGAAGCGTACCGCAAACATTCTCCAACGCTTCATCTCGTTTTCTAAGCAAGTCAGCATCTGCTTGAGAGACCAGTTGTACAAGTATTTGACCTTCTTTTTCAATCTCTGCATCGAGAATTCCTGGCTGAAGTTTCAGCAACTTACGCAATTCACGAATCTCGATATTGTTGCGTTTTGCAACCGTGGCAGCCTTAACTCCCTTTAGCAGATGATGTTCGGTATTTGGAGCGTGGCCAAGTGATCGAAGGACATTGGATACTTCGGCTATCGAGCCTTTTTCTAAATCAACGGAAAGACGTACTTCCCCTGATGTTGCTGATACAACAGGGTTGGAAACTTGCGGAAGATGATTGAGAGCTCTCGTTGCTTTACTTGCGCAATCTGGACAATCCATTCCAATCAGTGGCCATTCCACTGCGTAGTTTCCAGTGGCTTGCATAATCACATCCGCATCAAGAATCTCGATGTTTTCTGGCACTGGTTCGGCAACGATGACTGGTTCGGTTTTTTCTTGAACCGGAGCAGCTATTTCCACCTGCTCTTCATCTTCGAGGGAAAAGAACACCTCCTCGTCCTTATCCCCCATGTACTGAGTGCCTTGTTCCTGTTTGATTAAGACTCTCATGAATTTGGGCGGAATTCCTGTAAGAATCTTCTTCAAAGAGGAGGCTTTCGATGGTCTATGGAGTGGCTTCCCCCAGGATGGTGTCCAAAGGTTGTTGCTTTCGATATTGATGGGACACTGACCGATGAAAACAAACTGTTGGATATGAATGCTGTCGAAGCCTTGAGAAGGCTTGAAGCAGCGGGCATCACCGTCGTTCTTGCTACGGGTAATGTTCGGGCAATCACCTACGGGTTGTGGCGATTTATTGGACTCACTGGACCGATATGTTGCGAAAACGGAGGCGTTTTGTGGCACCCTTCATGGCCTAGCCCCATTGTTCGTGCATCTGGACAAGAGGCGAAACAAGCAGCACAATGGTTGGCTCAAGAGCATCCGGATATCGATCCAAACGGAATCACAACCAACGCATGGAGAGAAAGTGAATGGTGTTTATTTGCCGATGAAGATCTCGAAGCAGTAACCTCTTCAATCAGTCAGAGTGAATGGAAGCATCTCGATGTTGTACGAACTGGGTTTGCTATTCACCTCATGGAGCCACACCTATCGAAGGGAAGTGGTTTAACCATGCTTCTGGAAAAGATGGGGTGGTCTGCACAAGATTTGCTCTGTGTTGGTGATGCTCCAAATGACTTATCCATGTTTGAAATGGCAGGTTGGTCCGTTTCAGTCGGAACTCCATTCGCTGATGTACGCGCAGCTGCAGATGTGGTGTCACCTTATCCAAACAGTGCAACCATCGCCCCTCTTGTTGATGCGATTCTCGCAGTTCATTCGGCTCAAGGCTTATGATTCGAGTTGCACTCGAAACAACATGGTAACCTATGTTGTGGATTCGAATTGTTTTATTCACATGGGAGCGATGGGTGCAACCACTCTTCTGAAGGACCTGAAATCTGCCCTCAAAACGATGCACGTCACGGATGGTGTTCATGGAGAGATTCGAACCGTGCGATTTCAACGCTGGAAGCAAAGGCCAAACCTTCTTGAACAAATCAAACCACTTCTTACAACGCATTCTGTTGATGACGGGCAAATACGGGGTTTGGCCTCAAAGATTGGAGAACGAGCATCCCCCCAGGATGTTGATTTGTCATTGATGGTTCTCTCGAGCAGTTTACAACGAGAAGGTCACGATGTTCTTCTCGTTACTGATGATTTCAAAATGGCAAAGGCAACTGAAGAGCATCAACTCGCTGCTGAGGTCTGCCCTCCTTCGACGTTTTTCGAGCGTATTTCTAAATCTGCAAAAGGAAAGCATGCAAGTGAATTACGTCGATTAGGACGTCGAATTCGAGCTGCTGAAATGCAATATGCAATCAGTCGAAGAAATGAATACGACGTTCAAGCAAAGATCACTTGGATGGTTGATTCGCTTCTTGCGACTGCTCCTGCAAAGGTCAAAACGACCACATCCGCTTCTGCTGCTGAGGGGCAAAGCGTAGACTATCTGCATCAATTACGCCGCCATCTTGATGGTGATGATATCAAAACAAGCCATCGTAAAAAACTCAAACCATTGTTCGAAAGTTGTCGAGAGATGCTTCGTTTAGAGGAACATGTTCTCAATCTAAAACAACGACTTTCTGATGAATCATTGGAAGTTGTTATTTCAGAAACGCTGGAACTCATGGCTGAAGTTCTCGAAGATTCTGGTATTGATTTGGCTCCACTGAATCGTGAACTGGTTGACGTAGCCCATCGATTCAGTTCTCGTATTCTTGTTCGTAGTGAAATGGCTCTAGCGATTATGAAGCGAATGAAAGGCGATTCGATGGGCTCCCATCAGCACCTTGCAAGTGCGTTGTTTCAGGCCACACACGTCGATGACGATCCTATTGAAGCAAGAATTCTTTCTCGTCTCTCTGTTCTGGCTTTATCCACCAACAAATACGAAAAAGCAGTGCGATTATCTTCTGCTGCAATCGGCCTAGAAGCACTCAATGATTCGATGAACTTGAAACAACACGTGGTCTTAGCGATGGCTCAATTCCTCAATGGTGAAGATTATGATGGAACGATTTCAAAGGTCCAAACCATGGTTCAAGCAGAACATACAGTCGCCATGCAGGCACTCACTGAACTGGGCGAATCTTTCCTTGCTCTAAATCGTCCTGATTTTGCAATCGAATTGTTTGATGAGGCGATGGAATGTTCCTCAGCCGATGGCAACATCGACGAACACCTCGGAGAATTGGTGCTCTTGGCTCATCGAGCAATGGAAGATGATGATGATGTTGAAGTCGAAGGTCTGCGTCGTGTTCTGGACCGAATTCATGAACAAACAACTCAGCAACAACGAGCTGTTGAACAAACGGTTGAAGACATCAGTAAGCGGCAAGAAGAGGAACGACATGTTGAAGTTTCAACCGATTGGCAGTCCTCTGAAGTCTTGTTGGATGATGAGCGACCATTGTACATTTCTGCAGTTGTTGGAGAAGCGGTTGAAGAACAACTCATCGTTGCACAGCATCCATCTTTAGGAACGATTGGAATCTGGATGCCATCTTCGATTCAAGCACCCCAACCTGGTGCTAAAATCACCTTATCAAACAGTCGAGTAAAGGTCGCACAAGCACCTGAAAAGTTGGCTGAATTGCATTCTCTAAAGGCCTTGGTTGCGATCGAGAATCCAGAAGGATTGGTCTTTCAATCGTTAACTGAAGATGCAAAAGAAGAACTCGAAGAACTGTGAGAATGGTGCCGGGGGCAGGATTCGAACCTGCGAAGCATTACGCAGAGGATCTTGAGTCCACCCCCTTTGACCGCTCGGGAACCCCGGCACGTAGCCTGCCCTCGATGGTCTTCTTCTTGACTATTCCTCTTCACCGATATCCATCAAATCAAACGGCCGAGGTGGTGGTTTGATGCCATCATTATCGAGTTCAAATTCATCATGCAGGTCCTTGATGCGTTGCTTCCGCATCAGGTAGGTTGCAACAACAGCACCTGCTGCAAGAATGAACAAGAGAATGCTTAATCCGAGTTCTGATGCAGATGATTTCTGTTCGATAGAATCACCCGTAACATCAGCCATCGGAACTGGAATGAGGACGCTGTTATTATCCATCTTCAAGGTCATCCCAAGACGCCCTGTTGTCCATGCTTCGATTTCCCAAGTTATGCTCTCTCGTTCTCCAGCTTCGAGATTGAATGTGATTTCACGTAGTTTGATCCCATCCCCATCTTGAAGAATAAATGAGGTCGAACCATTGAGATAACCAATGTTCTCAACGGTCAAGACAATATCGATGATTTCGCCCACTGATGGCCTGTAAGGGGTCGCTTCAATCGATACTGGAACGGGCTCAAACGCCATCCAAACGACGTAAACTTCGAGTGGGCTAAACTCGGTTGCTTCACCAACCATGACATTACCTGACAGATCTTTATGAGAGAACCAAACGCTAAGTCGGTCGCTCTTTTCAAAGAGGACGCCTGTTTGTTCAACATCAAGATTGGTTTGGAACGAGGTGATTTCTCCAGATGTCCCGATCCAATCCAGAGACATCTCTCCAATCGAACCTTCAACGACCTTTCCAGCGCGTACGTAGCACCAGTGAATCATTGCCCCATTCTGGGATACTCCGAAATCATCACGAATATGAATTGTAACTGGAATGTCGTTGATCTCATTCGAATCCAGGTCGTTGAACATTCCAGGTTCAAGCGTTACAGTTGGTGACTGCTCATCGATTTGCAGTTGAATATTAAGAGGTGATGAGAAATTAAAGACACTGCCCGTTAGTCCAATGTTGAGGGTCGCTACACCGTTTGGGATGGTCATCCAATTAAGGACCAGACGGTGGCTAGCCAAGCCTGCTGTATCGATTGTTGATTCTGTTGAAAAAGACGTGTCTGCATTATGAAACACATCCCATGTCATTCGACTATCAAATGGAATATGGAGCGCTGGTTGTAATGTATCTTCATGAACAACGATGACATCAATATCGGCGAAATCATCCAGATGCATGGTCAATGTGCTGTTTTCATACACACCAAATGGAGCAACTCTGTCCGAAACATCATCGACAATAAGCGACAATCGAGTATGGGTTGTCCAAGTTAAATCAGAAAGATAGGAGGCGCCCAAACCAACATCTTGGTTCTCATCCAATACCACTATTGAAGGCGTATATTGTTGACCACTCATGTCATTCATAGAATCCCAACGCATTCTGAATGAGGCGGTTAGAGTCCACCTAGAACTGATCGGGTCTTTCTCTGCAGTAACGGATGGAGGGGCGGTGAAACAGGTAACGTCGCCCGTGGTTGTGTTGAATCGTGGCGCGTATTCAATCCAACATTCATCCTGTTGGGAATTCAAGAGGCCAAGTGTGATTGAATCAAGACTGGAAAGTCCATTTCCGTCGATGAGGTCAAACGAAACATGATGGGTTTGACCTGGGAATAAATGTCCATCAATGGTATCGATTTCAAGAGAATCCCAATCGAGGAGTGTCGGTTGCCATGGTTGAACATAGATTGTTGCTGCATCAGCTTCTTCCCCGTATGTTCCACCGCCTTGCAACGGGTTTCCTGCTAAATCATAGCCTAATACGAAAACGCTCAGGCGGCCTTCAACATACCCTGGAGGAAGGACATCGCTGGTTTGAAGAAGTGGCAAATCAATTTCTGCTTCAAGAACGCCTCGATTGATGTTTGTTGTGAACGATTGATATTCGCTTTCTTCCATCAGTCCATTTCCATTTGCATCATCTCTGTCTTCTGACCATGTATGAATTGTGATAGGCGTCTCCAAGCCATCTCCATCTTGAATTAGTAATCGAAGAGGAATCGGCCTATCTGGCATCCAAATATGCCCATCAGCAGGCTGTAATCCACTTTGATCGAAGATTTGAACTGAGATCAGATCAGGTGGTGTTTCATCATACAAAATCTCAAACGATGTTGATTCAGCAGTTCGATCGAATGCCGTATTGGCTTGATTCCCTACAGGGCCGCACCGTGTGATGATGGTACGTACATCTAACAGCGTACCACTGACAAGTTCTTCTGCATCAGGAATGGTTAATGGAATAGAAAAACGGCCGAATTGGTCAACTTCAGAGGTATTGCTAATTGCCCATACAATGGGTTCTCCAGGCCATTCATCCAATCCGCCGCTGATGTTTTTTGGAGGGATTGCACGCACTTCAATCGCAACTTGTGCTTCGCCGAGCCCCACCCATCTTTCAGCAACGCCTTCGAAACGAACGCGTCCAGTTACCGTCATCTCCGTATCTGGATTGACATGCAATGGCCACAACGGCTGTGTCCAATCATGGAGGGCGCGCCCTTCATCATCATAGGCTCGGACTTCGAACGCTTCGAGATCATTCTCTACATCGTTATATGCCGTATTTTCGGCCCAAACAGCAGGACCTGTTTTCAATCCAGTTTCATCGATGGCAAAGGTCATCCAATGCACATCATCGATGTCATCGTTCAACCACGTGCTTTCAAACACCCACGTCACTGTGCATTCGCTTTGAGTGCATGAAGCGGTTGAAGATGGATGAAGGAAGGCGATACCTGCACCAGATGTTTGGATGAAACGTGGTGTTGTATCCAATCGATCCAGTTCCGCTGTAATTCGGACATCACCAACAGACGTTGATGGCCCCATCGAGATGTTGATTCGTTCCAATGCAGGTGCATCAATTTGTAATCCTGTTGGATTGGTTCGTAGATGATGTGTTGTGACCTCTCGTAGTGTCCCTGGTAACCACCTCGAAGCAGGGGCGTCTAGAACCGTATCAATGAGGACGGGTTCACTAAAGATTGTGAAATTAAAACGTACGCCACCGCTTCCTGTTTCAATTGAAATCGGAATATCAGACATTGAATGCGAATCATTCGTATTCGAGGCATTCAATGCTGAATTGAGAAGTGATTCATTGTATGCTACAGCCTCCATGGCTGATAATCCATAGGCTGAACGCAAAGAATACGCTGATAATTGAGCATCTTGATCCGTATGTAAGAACATGGAGATGCGCCCCCAATCAATCCAGCTGGCGGTTGGTTGGGTTATAGTGGGAGGTGAAAATGGGTGCGTTGTGGTAAAGGTCAGACCAGGATCTTTAATGTGGACATATTGAGTCGAATTGGCAGGTACTGTTGCAATAACAGAATAGCCTCGATATTCCCCACTATTGAAATAACTCAATGAAACATTTGTGGCATGTTCACCTGTTTGAATTTTCAAATTAAATTGATCAAAATAGTGGAGTTTGCTTTGTGCAGTATTTCCTGATGAATTTGAGAACCTTGGAACATGTCCATGATATCCTAAATCGTATATGACTGATGCTTCTGATTCCCATTCAATGCTTCCATGTTCATCAGCATATTTGATGAATGAACCGTTTTCGACCGAGTGGAATTTTGTACGTTCACTAAGCCCCGTATCATTGCCAGTCGGCGGATAAGGGTAGCCGTCAAGTGAATTATTTCCAATTCTAACCTTTAAATCATCAATTCCTGTTTTGCAGATTGGTTCAACACTTATGTCCAACAATCGATCGTTGGTGGCAAAATATAAACTAAAATTCAACTCATTCATTTTCATCCATTCAGCATACGGACTGATTCTGGAAAAATGGTAACTCGTCGTTGAAATGGGTTGTGAAGAGTAAGATGTTGATTCTAAAACATAATTAAATGGCGCTAAATATGGAAATGCTGCTAGATAGGTCAGATTATTTCCACGTTGAGTTACCACCACCTCATCCCAGTAACAATGTGGGAAGAGAGAATCAAACACGAGTCCTTGTGTAGATGATTGGATATAACCCGTAGAATCAACTGTGAGTTTTGTGGAGTACGTCGGGTGTGTTTGAATCCGGTAGGCTCCAAATGTATGCTTGAGACCAAGCCCTACTCGTTCAAGCGTTGGTGTAACAAGAATATCAGTGGTTGACATATGAACGACAATTCGAACCGAAGTATATTCCTCGGGATTGAGAAGGATTTGTGCAGGTGCTATTATTCGTTCATATTCTGGAATAATGTCGCCATTCATGTCCATGAGGCTGAATCGTAGCGTCGTGTTTTGAGGCTGAATCGCACTTGCATCGAGAATACCATAACCGTAGACTGAATTGGGTGTGAACGGTTCAGAGACCCATTCACCTTCGTTTTCAAATAATGAAATTTCGATTCCAGCATCATCGATATACCAGCCATCTCGTTCAACAAATTGATCTGAAAAGAACGAGAAGCGAAGACGTACTGATTCGCCTGACAGATTTGTGAGATCCGCTGTTTTCAGTTCAAAGCCACGTATGACCCCGTGGCAACCGCCCGTTACCTGAGAACCGTCGAGAAGGCCTTCTCCATAGAATGGTGAATTTGTGTTGACTGTTGAGATTCTGTCGTGGAAGCCACCAGGGTCTGCCGGCAAGTACCACCACGTTAGACCGCCATCAGTTGAAAGAGAAACTGCCCCTCCATCCCATGCTGCTTCGGTGCATATCCAATGACGGAAGGAAAGTTGTGATGTCGCATTTACTGGCAATCGATACTCTGGTGAGATGAGGTGTGCATACGAGTTTGCTCGATACTGGCCATCGAGTTTGATTCCTACCCCGTTTTGTCCTGAATGCCATCCGCTTGGTCCATTTCCAGAAGAGGCGTTCACTGGACCAAGTGTCCATCCTTCTCCTCGAATGTTCTCAATAGCCCATCCAGCAGGAGCATCGTGAGGATTTTCAAATGAATCAAACGCAACCACCGGACCGTTGACACCCATTGAGGAAATCCATTGCCATTGGTTTGGAGCGCTCACATTGTCGAGCCATCCATCGATTGAACCGTTGCTGAAATCTGGAATGTTCGTGAAATTATTCAATACTCGCTTGATTGGAGTGGCGGTATTTGCACCTGAATGGAGTGTTACATCATCGATCATGATTCCTTCCCAACCAGAGGCAGGTGCGGAACCACCGTGATTGACAATCGCATCTGTTTGAACATTAAATTTCAATAATCCGTGAGAAGCATTGCTGTGATTTGAGACACTATTTGGAACGGGATAGAACATAGGAAGCCATCCAAAGGACTCATCGACGTAGAATTGTCCTTGATAGGCCACACCGTTACCAGGTAAGCCAGGAAGAGGCGTGAGAAGCACCCATGAAGTTCCATTATCGAGTGAATACCATATGGTCATGCCATCATTTGCACCGCCTTCAATATCCCAATTTGTTCGAATTTCAAGCTCAATCGGAGACACGAGTCCAGTGAAATCAACGGGCATAAGGAGCGTCCCATCTGCATTAGGAGCGTAATCACCAGTCAGGTTTCCATGGAACCAAGAGCCTGGTTCATCCCCTTGATTGTACCAAGTGAGATTGTCAATAAACCAACCCCCTCGTTGAGAGGTATCATCACTCATATCAGCACACATTCTGAACCGCATAGATTGAGAAGAGGTGATGTTTGTGAGGTGATCTAACTGGAAACGCTCTGAATCCCATTGATGAGAGGAACCGCTCCAAACAGATGAATAAGATTGGACTGAGTCAGGATGAGAGGAGGTTACCGAAGCGTTGTAACCGTTTTCTGGAATCAATTGAGTCCATGCTTCAACATCATCAAATGTATACTCGACCCATAGTGCATCAGTTGAAGAGGCTGAACGCCAGTGATCAAAAGAAAGTGAAAGATTTCGAACCACTTCAGGCGTTGAATAGCGTGGAGAAAGAATGCATGAAGTCATATTGGCTGAAAGACCAAGATCGGAACCAAAAGCAAGAGCATGAATGCCGTTGCTTGCATTGGTTGGCTGTTGTTGACTCTGAAGTGTTGTCACATTGACAACAGACCAATCATAGCCATCCGGGCCCATTACAAGCCAACCCGTTGGGACCTTTGTCGTCGATTCAAAATCGGTCAAGGAACCCAGTGATGTATCGGTTGAAAGTGAGAGTTTTCCTCCATGGGCAAGTGAAGAAGTGTTGTCATAAGTCCCATTTGACCAAGTCCTTCCGTATCCTGTGCCGTAATAGGATCCTCCCTCAACAACGGTATCCCATTCTGTCAAAATTTCTAACATCCCTCCTGTAATTGTATGGTTTTCAGGGACTTGGACAATGGACGAAAAATTTGCTAGAATAGAATTATTCCCGACAGTTGGCGTTAGGGTTATTTCACCAGATGATGTTGATGTCGACGCACCATTTACAAGAGTTGAAGGCCCAACCAGTACCATGAGTGCTACGAGAAGCACCGCTTTGTACTTGATTTCGGGTCCTTTCATTAAACTCACCTTGCTCCGCAAGGTGAGCCATTTGGTATGAAGCCTCGTCTCTTCTGTTTAAGACCGCGCAAGAGAGTTCAAAGACTCTAAGACTAAGGCTTGGATGATGTCAGGCGACACCATGCTTACGGATCTTCAAGCCCGTGAGATTCAGGAGCAGTTGTTCGCCACCTATCGGCAACAAACCAACCGCCAAGTTCCTGTTCATCTTCCCCGGAAAGACTTCTGGGAAATGGTCAAGCGATTATTGACGACCCTCGATGTTCAGATCCACAATATGATTCGCCAACATGGTGCAGACTTGAGAGTGCAAAATGAACAGAAGCGACAAGCGAATGTTCGACATATTGCTTCAGAATTAGCACGTCGTCGATTGGTTGCAATGATGCAACATGCTGCATCACAATCGCTTCGTATGGCAACAAGTGTCACCGATAATGCAACGGCTTTACCACCATTGGATTGGCAAAAAACAGATGGTGCTGAGCGACAATTGTACACTGCAATTCAAACTGAGATGGATCGATTCAAGAAGACCATTGGATGGCAGGAGATGCAAGATGGACTTCGTGGAGAAATGGAGTTTGCAGCTCCGACACATAAGCCAGGAACAATGCAATTAGGTGACTTTACTGAAAAGCCAATCACGAATCAGCCTCCTCCAGATTTAATCTTTGAAGATGAACAACCAGAACCTGTAGATACTATCGATTTCGATGAAGAAGATCGTATTGCTGCCCTGGAATGGGATTCTATGGAACCCGTACCAATACCTGAGCATGCTGAAGAGGTTTCGGGACCTCAAACACAACTTCCCCAGGCGCCATCGAGCGAGGGTAGGCATGGTGCAGCCATGGAACTCGCCCCATCAGCAACATCGGCAATTACTGATGATTGGATGGACGAGACTCCTGATAAAGAAGAGATGACTTCTCTTATTCGAATACGAATCCTGACTTCATTCGATGAAGCAGTAGCAACAGCAGACGGATCTGAATTAATATTGCAAGCTGGAGATGTTCACAATTTAGAGACCGGCATGGCTCAATGGCTCATCGATTCAGGTGCAGCAGAAGCTGCACCATTGTGAAGAATCAATATGGCTCAGCCTGTTTAGAACAGTTCAACGCTCATAGAGAGACGTTTCAACTTCAGTTTACAGTTCTCATCGATAACTCGATGGTAACTGAATCAGGGATGTCGATCTTTGCGACTTGTCGCAGAGAGGTTTCATCCTTACCGGAATTGATGTGCATTTCCAACAATCGCTTGTGAACTCGGAGTTCCCAATGATCGTAGGTTTCGCTTCCTTCACCATCAGGTGCACGTCGGACAGGAACGACCAGACGGCGAGTTGGTAGAGGAATAGGACCTCGAAGCTTGGTATCACTTTGTTCGCAGATTGCACGAATGTGGCCTGCTACACGATCAATATCGGAGTGGTTGTTTCCGGTGAGTTTGATGACGGTAACGGCTGCCATGATTCATACCTCCTGTTCAAGTTTCATTGAGTATTGGAACTCACTTCTTCTCAATCTTGAGACAAACACCAGCAGCGACAGTCTTACCCATGTCACGAATAGCGAATCGGGACAATTCAGGGAAGGTGTCCATTTGCTCGATAGCAAAAGGCTTGGTTGGTTGGAAACGGATCAAACATGCATCGCCGTTCTTGAGGAACGATG
>JBMZTB010000018.1:0-28975 GCA_049623485.1 Candidatus Poseidoniaceae archaeon | reverse complement strand
ATTTTAGAAGGACCTGGGGGGGCAGATTCAGTCGACTGCATGGCAGCTGCTGCAAAATATCCCAGCAAGGAAGACTGGCCTGCTTCACGTGTCTGAGGAGCTCCGTCCCTTCCCGCCTTTGCACCTTGGGCTTGTTGTTCAAGGAAAGCAAGAAGATCTGAGGCTCTTTCAACTACAGGACGAGGCAAACCTGCAAGTGCTGCGACTTGGATACCATACGATTCATCACATGGGCCGTTTGCAACAGTATGGAGAAAATGAAGCGTCCCATCTTTTTGTGCAACCTGGACATGAACATTGGCTAACCCATTAATTTCTGATTCAAGTCCAACAAGTTGGTGATAATGCGTGGCAAAGAGGCTGCGTGCTCCAATTCGATTGCAAACATCTTCCGTCACTGCCCAAGCAAGTGATAAGCCATCAAATGTTGATGTACCTCTACCTATTTCGTCCAATAATAACAAGGATTGAGGTGTTGCTCTACGGAGAATATGAGCGACCTCAATCATTTCCATCATAAACGTTGAACGACCTCTTCTCAAATCATCGCTTGCACCAACTCTAGTAAAGATACGATCAACAAGTCCAATTTTTGCCTTTTCAGCAGGCACAAGACTCCCTGCTTGTGCGAGAATTGACACAAGCGCAACTGTTCTCAAGTAGGTCGATTTACCACCCATATTTGGTCCAGTTATCAAAAGAAATCTTCTCTTCTCATCCATCATAGCATCATTTGGAACAAAACCTTGCTGGGCTTCGAGTACGGGATGTCTTGCCTGTTCAAGGTGCATTTTTTTAGCTGAGACAATCGATGGTTTGACCCATGAGCGTTGGCGCGCAGTTGCTGAAAAGCATTGCAACACATCGATGGCTGCAACACGTGAAGCAATCTGAGCAAGATGGTTCGCGTGGCTACGGATATCATCTCTAAGGTCACAAAATAGACGGTATTCGATTGCTTTTGATTTACTTTCTGCAGTTAGCAATAAATCATCTTGCTCAAGGAGATCATCAGTCACCCATCGGTCTCCATTCGTCATCTGCTGCTTACGTTTCCATTCATCTGGTACCTTAGAGGAATGAGTCGCAGTCACTTCGATAAACCACCCAATTTGACGATTATTCTTCACCTTCAGGCTTGGAATACTCAGTTCTTGACGAAGTCTTGTTTCAAGATCCTTAAACCAAGTATGACCAAGTTCTGACGCTGAACGATAGCGATCTAATTCATCATGAATACCTTTTCTAATTAATCCTCCATCTCGAAGGCTCAACGGGACTTCATCAACCAAAGTCCTGTGAATCGTTTCAGCCACATCTGTAAGCGCATCTAAATCTTCTACGAGATGCATGAGTAAATCGTCCTCAGTCTCAAGGCACAACCGTTTGATTGCTGGGAGTCTTTCGATTGCATTAGCCGTAGCTAGAAGATCACGGGCATTCGAACGACGATAATTCAATTGAGTAGACAAACGCTCAATATCAAGCATTCCCTTCAAACAATCTCTCAACAAATCCAATCGTTTCGATGAGCGCATGAGGGAAGTGACTGCAGAATGTCTCGCCTCAATTGCAGATATATTGGAGAGGGGGCGTAGAAGCCATGATTTCAAGCAACGTCGACCCATTGCAGTCCTACATTTATTCATTGACCAAAGCAAAGAGCCTTCAAATTCACCTGCAAGGGTTTGTGTAATTTCGAGGTTTCGAAGAGTGGTTTGATCAAGTACCATGCCTTCAGAAGTTTCTTGAATATCAACATCGGTAATGGCAATATCATCGTGACGGTGAACGGTTGCGAGGTAGTCTGCTGCAAGCGCAGTTGCTTGAAGAGCCAAGGGGGAGTCGTCTAAATCAAGATGGCCAAGATCATTTACAGACAACATTCGCTTTAATTTCTCGAGAGAGCGTTTTGCAGGAGCTGCATGTTGACTGATGATGATTGAGTCGAGTAATGAAATCAAATGAAGAACTTCGTCTTGCTTTGAATCTGCTAAAGTAAGTACAAGTTCACTTGGACTCCAGCGCAATACTTCATCATGTATCGAAGCCCATCTCCCATCTCCTTCATGCGTTGTTGCCCATGCTTGACCAGTCGATGCATCAATCATTGCAACTGCAACTGAATCCGATGCAACTGAAAGAGCGCAGAGAAGAGCAGATGAGTCAGAACCAATGAGGGATTCTTCATACAAAGATCCAGGGGTGTATACTCTTGTTACAACCCGCTCAAGCAATTTTGCGCCCTCTCGGAGTTCCTGCTCTTGCTCGGCAACTGTAACCTTATGACCAGCCCGTAACATTGTTCGTAGATTGTCCTCGAGTTGATGCCATGGAAATCCTGCCATAGGAATTGGATTTTCTGCATTTTTATCCCTCGATGTGAGAGCAAGTCCCAAGACTTCGGAACCAATTTCTGCATCATCATGGAACAATTCATAGAAATCGCCCATTCTGAAGAAAAGAACCGTTCCAGGATTCTCTTCTTTGAGTTCATGGAATTGGTCCATCATGCTCCTTTTCGCCAACAACTCACCTCTTCGGACTCTAACCGATTTAGAGGGTAATGCCGAGGCATCATTAAGGTTCGCCGCGAACGTTATCCTAACGTTTCTTTTTCAACAAAGTTCGATCGATGATGGTATACGATTGTGTACCAAGCATCAAAACGCCTGCAAATATGAACAAGAAGTTAAGGAAACCACGACCGGATGACATCGAACCTTCAAGAGTCAAATCCAATGAAAGGCGATCAGGTTCACCTTTCTTGTCGTAGCCATGTATATACAAAGAATCACCGTCTATGAGAACAAATGTCGGTTGAAGCGGAAGAGAGTACTGTAAATTCTTAGTGGACTCTTCACCGGTTTCAACATCCAATCGAAGAAGAGAATCACTTCCGAGTTTACCGAAGAACCAGAGACGATTCTCACATGGCTCGTATACCATTGCTGTTGTCGAAATAGACTTAATCTCAATTGAATCCTTTGAGATGATGTATACTTCTAGATTTGATGCAGCAGCTGCAAGACCATTCTTCATCGAGGTCAATGAATGAACTTCACTCCCATTGCCCATGAGTGGGGAAATAACCACTTGGGGAGCAACTGAGCCACCCTCCCATGTAATGTGAGCGAATACAATCTTAGAGCCCGGCTGGGCGGGATTGTCGTCATGATAGGTGAAAATCCCTGTCGCAATGTATACATTGTCTTCGAGATATACCACATCATCCCAAATCACTGAAGAATCTGGTGAAGATGAAATTGTAACACCTGACATTCCAAGCCCCCTAACTCCAGATCCACCGTCTTCTGATGTAATCAAAACTCGATTGTTGAGTATTGTATCCGACGTATCTTTAGCAACACCATGAATGCTAAACGAAGATCCCGTTCCATCCTCCAAAATTTGATCCGAAGGCATGCCATTGACAACAGTTGTAATTGTGTTTTGAGCCGCTGAATACGTCAAAATGCCTTCTTCATCTGAGTCAAAGAAGGTAACGTCTCTGATGAGTTCATCATCAAACGGGACAATATCATTCACATTTTGACTCGATAATTGCTGATACATCTTCATCCCAGAACTATTCATAACAATTGCAGAGTGCGCACCGTCCCATTCTGAATTAGCGTGATAATCAATCTCAATGATGTGATGGCCATCATCGAAAGCAAAGTTTTCATCTGAATCAACACCAAGTACCATCCCTTCCAGATTCCGAGTACCCCCTATCAAGAAGCCTCCGATGATTACGAATACCAAAAACAACCCGAGGGCGAGCCATTGATGCTCAGATTCTTCCTCGAGTAACTTCCTCCAGCCACTCGCCATGACACCTCCTAACGATGAACCATTATGTTCCTTGCTCTAAAAAACAACTAGATTTTTGTTAAAATGTGTCCTTGGGAATACATCGGAGGGATGATAAAGGAAACATCAGTCGCATGGATGCTAGGAGTAGATGTTATGGCACGTAAACCCGCATCAATGTACCGCCGACTCAAAGGACCTGCTTACACACGACGCAAGTTTATTGGTGGTGTTCCAAACAACCGTATTCTCTCATTCCACTCTGGAAACCGCCGTGCTGCGGAGACAGGAGGATTCCCTGTTGTTCTCGAATTGAGAGCAGACAACGATTGTCAGATTAGACACACAGCGCTGGAAGCAGCCCGTGTTATCTCAAACTCAACCATCCGTAACCAAGCTGGCGCTCAAGGATACGCTCTTCGGATCCACACATACCCTCACCATGTTCTTCGTGAGAACAAGCAAGCAACTGGTGCTGGTGCAGACCGTGTTTCTCAAGGTATGCGATGTGCGTTCGGTAAGAATGTCGGAACTGCTGCACGTGTTCGCCGCGGACAACGTGTGGTTTCACTTCACGTTAATCCAGAACATTACCTGACCGCTAAGGATGCTTTGCGCAAGGCAGGAATGAAGTTCCCAACACCAACAACCACTCGTGTTGTTCGTGGCGCTGAACACCTCAAGGGTCTTGTTTGAGACACACGCAGGAACTGCCCTTCAAGGGTGGTTTGAATGCGAAGTATGATTGATGATGTGCTCATAGCAAAGGTAGGGTGAGAAGATGCGAGTCGCTGTTTTGAAGGAAGACAATTGTCAGCCAAAGAAATGCAATGACGAATGTTTTCATTACTGCCCTCCGGTTCGAAATGGACAAGAATGCATCGTGATGGATGAGAAAACTGGAAAACCACACATCTCAGAATCGCTCTGCATTGGGTGCGGAATCTGTATCAACAAGTGCCCCCATGATGCACTGATTATCGAACAATTACCAAGTGAACTTGAAACAGATATGATTCATCGATACAGTCTCAATGGATTCAGATTGTTCCGTTTACCGACTCCGACAAAAGAATCAGTCGTCGGAATACTTGGGCCAAACGGAATGGGTAAATCGACTGCATTCAATGCCCTATCCGGGAGAATGATTCCAAATCTAGGGGATTGGTTGAATAAAGAACCTGAGTGGGAAGAAGTTGTTGAATCATTGCCAAAAGGTGAACTTCGAGATTTCTTCATGGCAGTTCGTGATGGAGGCATCAAAGTAGCCCTCAAGCCGCAAAATGTTGACCGCTTGCCTAAGCGAGTTCAGGGAACTGTTGAAGCATTGCTACGTCGGGTCGATGAACGGGATATGTTCGATGAAATGACTGTTGCATTGGGCATTGATCACCTTCTTGGCCGGACTGTCCAGCAACTCTCTGGTGGAGAATTACAAAGAATGGCAATTTGCGCAACGATTCTGCGAGATGTTGACGTCTATTTCTTCGATGAACCCTCCTCGTATCTCGATATTCATGAACGAATGCGAATCGTGCGAATTATTCAGAAACTATCGGAAACAAAACGTGTCATTGTCATTGAACACGATCTAGCAGTTCTTGACGTTCTTGCTGACCTCGTGCATATCGTGTATGGAAAGAAAGGAGCATTTGGAATTTTTACTCCTGCTCGATCAACACGCACAGCAATCAACGCTTATCTTGACGGCTTTTTAGTCGAGGAAAATGTTCGAATTCGAGACAAACCAATTCGTTTCCTGAAGCACCATGAACGGACTGTTGAAACTGGCAGTGTTGTGGTTCAATGGGGAGATCTAGGCAAAAAACTTGGTTCATTCGAATTATCCACGGGAGAAGGATCTGTGCATCGCTCAGAAGTTGTTGGTGTAGTCGGACCAAATGGAACTGGAAAATCGACCATGATCAAAATTTTGGCAGGTGAACATGAATACGATAGCGGTTGGGTTACAGCCGATGCAACCATCTCGTACAAGCCTCAACACATTGATGTCGATATGGACTGCACTGTTCAAATGTGGCTTGATAGCGAACTTGGAATGCGATGGAGGAGCGGTGAATTCAACGTTAACGTGATTCGAGCATTAGGGGTCGATTCTCTTTTGCCAAAACGTGTAAAGAAGCTTTCAGGCGGTGAACGTCAAGCAGTATCAATCGCAGTTTGTTTAGGAAGAGAAGCCGATTTGTATCTTCTTGATGAGCCATCCGCCCACTTAGATGCAAATGCACGGATGGAAGCTGCAAAAGCGATTCGTCGGACAATGGAAGCCAATGAAAAATCTGCATTTGTCATCGACCACGATGTCTATTTCATTGACATCGTCAGTGATTCGTTATTGGTATTTGAAGGCGAAGGGGGTGTGCATGGCAAAGCGATGGGACCTTATTCATTACGAGATGGAATGAACCGATTCCTCAACGATGTCGATGTTACATTCCGAAGAGACCATGATTCTAAACGTCCACGAATCAATAAATCTGAGAGTCGAAAAGATCGTGAACAAAGAGAAATTGGAGACTATTACTCATTCAATGTCAAATAGACATAGAAATGAAGAGAGTCTAAAGGGAACAACTACGAGCGGTGAATATGCCAGTCGGTACTCCTCCTAAAGGCGGACCACTGGGAAGAAGTCGTTCTCGACTATCCGCTTCGGGACTTACAACATATCTTCGTTGCACTCGCCAATGGTATCTGACCAGAAAAGTTGGGATCTCATCTCCGAAAACAATTGGGCAAGTTCTTGGAATTGTCATTGAGGATGCTCTTTGCAACATCATGATGAATCGTCCTGGTCCCATGGAATCAATTGAAGAATTGAGAGAATGGGCCCATGAATTGGCTGACGAGCAAGCACAACGTGCATGGGATATTGGACTTGAAACATGGGAAAACTCACTCTGGAAACGGACTGATTCAGATTGGTCAACGGTGGAAGTTCAAGACTTCAAGAATAAACTCTACAATGGATTGGAACTCTTCTTTGAAGAAATACAACGTTGCTATGATGAAAATGGAGGGCCATATCTTGAACAATTTCGGACAGGAGTTGAGCCGTATGACATTCCGACTCCAAAAATTGGGGCTGAACCACACTTCCCTGTTCCAGAGAAAGTACGATCTCTGAATGCTCGAGATTGGAGTGAACAACATCCCTTCGTCTGGATGGAGGCTGAAAGTCCAGTTCAATGGAATGAAGCATGGGAAATTGCAAGGCCTTGGTTCAAAGATCCGAGAGTGCATCAACCACAAAGAATGTTTCACCCAGAGGGGTGGGCTGCAGGAGAGCTAGATCTTGTCCTTCGATGGGATGGAAACATACGTTTGGTTGATATAAAATCAGGCCACTCTGGGGGTAAATTCTCTGAAAGTCTCCAGCACCAACTCAGGTTCTATGCTTGGCTATGGGAGCGAACTCATGACCAAATGTCTGTCAAAAATATGGAGGGTTGGTACCTCTCCTCCAAGGAAAGAATTCATTATAATGCGCCGAGTAAAGAAGAACTCACTTCGATGGATGAAGAATTTTTCTCCATCAATAACATCATGAGAACGATGGGCGAAGGTGCTTCAATTCTCCCCGCTGTTGCAGAATCAGAAAGCCCTGACACAACCCATGCATGTGATGGTGCATCCGCAGGTTGTGGTTGGTGTTCATTGACTCAATCGAATATGGAAAGTGCTGGGCCAATGGATGAAACATTAAGAACCAAGATGATTGAAGGAAACTCAATCTCACCTCCATGCGTTCCTTTAGGTGAAATACCATCTCGAGTCAGCGTCTCTGGAAACCTAATTGCTCAATGGGGCCCTTTGCCGAACCATTTCAATGAACCCGTACTAGGAGCCATGCTTCAAGCAGGTGAGGCAACAATCGCTATCGAGGAGGCAGAACCTGGAGCCTTTTTGCACCTCCATGACTCTCAACAGACCAATGTCATCATCGAAAATGCACTACCTGGTGTGTGGAGAGATCAACCTCGATTGTATGTTGATCAACATTCGAATATTCGTGCACGCAATGAAGATGAGCCAAAAGGAACCCGTATCGGTCTGCTTCGAACACGAGCAAATGTCGAAGGTGTTGTTGTAGCAATACGTCAGCAAAACGGTGTGCGTCTGGATGGGAAACCGTGGTCAATGCTCAGTTTCCATCTGTGGGATGGCGAACATATTGTCGAAGTAGTAGCATTTGGTTCTGCAATAAGTGAACGACTGCGCTCCATGCGCCCTGGAGATCGAATTCGACTTATCGGTGCAGAATTAGGATGGAGAGCTGGTTTAATCCAGCTTAGAATCGATGTTCGTAAAACAAGAATTGAACATCAAACTCCTGCGTTCACGACCAAGAGTATTTGAGGGGTGGATTTTACCACTCCGTATGCCTGTTCATTTACCAAACTCTGAATTGGATTCTGTAGGGAATTACAACAGGCTATCTGCAAGTCAAGTAAATGCTTGGAAAGCCTGCCCTCGCCTATGGTTTTATGAAAAAGTCCGCCGATTGGTTATGCCCCAAATCCCAATTTTATTTGTCGGCAGGGCAGTTGAAGAAGCAATTTGTCAAACTCTCAAAGAATCTCCTTGCTTAGTGATGGCATCTGCGCCTTCAGATGTGTATGCTCCAACTCCCCTCGATGAAGAAGGTCGTCCAAATCGAGAACATGATGGTCCTTGGCCTGCGGAACAATTGCTTCTACTTCCAGAAAAATACTGGCCTCAAAGCAAAAACGATTTGCTTAATTGGGCGACTAAACGAGTGGAAACTCATCTCACGGTATCCCTTGAAGATATGAAAAAAGAGTGGGAAAAGCATGATAGAAAAACTGGTCAATGGGAAGATGTCGATGTAGAACGTTGTCATATGATGGCAAAAAATGGCATCCAGATGCACATCGATGAGGTTGAAAAATGCCTCACAACCATCACTGAACCAGTGCTTGAATCATGGAGAAATGGAGATCGTCCGAAATGGCCAGCTCCAGATGGCCGTGGTTTTGAACTTGACCAACACCCACTGTCTCAGGATGGAACAGTAACGTGGCTTGAGGCCTGGGAGATCTCACGTCCTTGGTTTGTTGACCCAGATGCAAAGCCCTTCATGATGAATTCAGTTCATCCAGAACATTGGTTCCAAGGAGAATATGATTTAGTGTATGCTTGGGATGGAAAGGTACGTATTATCGACATCAAGGCATCCCTTGGAAATAATGACCGTTCTGGAGATTATGTCGAACAGCTACGCATGTATGCTTTTTTGTGGTGGCATACACATGAAAAGCAGCAAGAAGTCGAAGGATTAGAAATTTGGTACCTTGCAGCAAATAGTCAAAAGATGGTCAAAAAACCAACCCTCGATGAAATGGAAACGATGGGGACCGAATTGAAGGGACTCTGGACTCAATTGAGAGAGGTGACTCCTGATATTGAACAATGCCCTCCTAAACCAGCACCAATGCGCTCCTTTGAGCCAGGAGGCATACCCTCAAATCAACCCTCTAAACAAACACGTTGTGAACGTTGTGATTGGTCGCGAATATGTCCTAACGGCACAGGACATGATGAGCACCCACATGGAGGGACCTATCAGTTGCCTGGTTCATACTCTGAAATTGAAGGTGACCCAATCAATGAACTTGAAGATAGACAAGACATTACTGGTCATATCCATACCCTCATTCATTCCCAATCTGATAGAGCGCCTCGAATAACAATCAGTCAAGCAAATAATGCCTTTGCTGATGTCCAAGTCAAGGCCATGACTCATTCAGATGGGACACCAACTGTTCCTGAGGGATTGGAAAAAGGAGATTTAGTACGGGTTGAGAATGCCTTCTTTCAACTCAATTACAAAGGTGCAATCGTATTGAAGGTTGATCCATTCTCAAAAATAGTCAAAATCGATCAAAATGAAGAAGTTACAATGAGTCTCCTCAAGCCTCGAGCACGCTGGAATATTATGGGAACAGTTGTCTATAGAACAGAAAAAAGAGGGACATCTGCTAGAGGAGAATGGTGCCGAAAAGGTTTGATGATTTTGGACAACACTGGGGCGATTAAAGTTGAAGGTTGGCAAGCAGATTGGGGACCTCAATATGACATGCTTGAGTTAGGCGATACCGTGATCATCACCAATGTTGGTATGAATGGATGGGCTGCGTTGACGACGGGAGAAATCTATCGGGCATCTAGACTCCATATTGTGTCTGAAGATTAACCACCAGAAGAGACTGTAGTGACCAAAAGCCGAACATCTGAGTTAAGTAAAGTGCTGTGTGGCAGGATTTTATCTTCATAACTTACAATCACTGTGGAAGGGAGGATACTTGCTTCTATCAGAGCTTGTCGAACTGTACTGTTTCCTTCTACTTCAATTGTGCAATTATGATCTCGCCCGTGGAATGTAATCTCCATGATGATAACTGAGAAGCATCATGCTTATGACGGTGGCGCACAGGCAAGAAACAGGCCGAGATCGCATAGCCCGGTATTGCGGTGGATTCGAAATCCACTGTCCCATGGACGCGGGGGTTCAAATCCCTCTCTCGGCGCCATCAGATGTAGAAAGCATCAGGTTCTTCGGTCAATTCCCCAATATGATCAATTGAATTTTTAGGAGCAATTTCGAGTAATTTCTGTATCACACCAGAAGTTACGTCCTCGGGTAAAACAAGATTGAGAGACCATCCATCACTTATTGTTTCGAGAAGGCGTAGAGAAGCATGTACATCACCGCTTGCACCAACTGTTGTAGCCATAGCACAAGCCGAATGGATGCCGAAAATAGAACCCATTGAAGCCATCAATGCTGACATTCCAATTGCACCTCCTGATGGTTGGTCGCGACGAACATCAACTCCTTTTTCTTCCATGTTCACGCGATGAGCAGAGGATGAGGCGACCACAAATGCCTCTTTCTTTTCAGGAGGAGATGAAAGTCCTGCAAGAACGAGCATTTCTGGTATGTTTGATTTCGAGAGTGCCTCAAGAAGTTCTTGAGTGAAATCGTATTGATGTGAAGGATCACTTGGCTGCCCCGGCCCAGTTATGGTCATCACGCGTTGACCAGAAGGCGTTGTAAATAATGAAGCATAGAGATGAGGCGGTGCAAGTAGGCCGTCTTCATCTAATCTTGCCAATGGTGCTAGTCCTGGATGAATAAATCGTGCAACTCTGTCGGCTTGACTCGATTCATTAAGCATTTCAATCGCATTCTTTCCTACATCTCCTACACCAGGAAGAGCAAACAAAAGAAGATCAGCGGTTGGAAGGCCATGCTCCCCTGTAGTATCGATAAGTAGTGGCATGAATCACAGAGCCTACAGTTACGGAGTATAATGTTTCACAAGGAAGTTGTGAAAAGAATCTCATTCTTCTTCCATGTTGCTGTGACCAGCACGTAATTCTTCTACGGATGGAAGAGTTGGGATTGAAGCACTCCATTCAGGTGCCTCAACGTTGTTTAATGTTCGGCGAATCTTTGCACGATGATCTTCGGGGGACCACTTCAGAGGAGCTGCCGCTTGAGCATTGCCGCCGCACTGTGGGCAGGTTGTTTCAAGGCACCATGCTTGACATTCAGTGCATTGTTGAAGAAGTTGACGTGCCATAATTTCACTCTCTGTAAGCTAGGGCTGTTCCGCCTGCATCTTCAATTACTGAAATAGTAGCTTTAATTGCATCTGCCCATGTGTCTTCAGCAGTCTTGAAATCTGGAGCCTTCAATTCAATACGGTATTCTGGAGAACCATCATAGAAACAATTGACTTCAATCTCTTGTTCTTCAGAGGAGAGTTGTTCAGCGGCTAAGAGTGCTTCTCGAATAGTCAGAACGCCATCATGGGTCTCAACTGTTAGAGTCAATGTACCACGAATTTCAACAAATGGTGGAATAATGTTCTCTACAGCAATTTCAATGAATGGAGCAATCCATTCTCCTTCAAATCCTGCATCTGTTAACGAACCTTCGCTCAGCGCTGCTTCTTCGAATGCCCCGTATAGTGTTTCATAAGATTCGGTTAATTCCTCAAGAAGTTGGGAAGAAAATTCTTCAGTCCATTTCAAGGTTTCACCAAGAACCTTGAACAATTGAAGTGCTCTTTGTTCGTTTTTCCATTGTTGGAGGCGATCGCGACGTCTCTCTTCTGAAACTGATTTTAGAGACAGTTTGAGAGAACTCCCGTCCATACGGCTTGGCATGACCTTGCAGATGAGGCGTTGACCTTCTCTTACAAACCGACGAATGTTTTTGATCCAACCACTTGCGATTTCACCAATAAAGATGAATCCATCAACACCCTTGTATTCATCAAGGGTTACATCAGCACCGTTTTGTTTGACGCTCTTTACAGATACAACGACAAGTTCTCCCTCTTCGGGGTAAACGAGGTCTGTTGACATGGAGGCTCAGCCTCCTCATTCCATTGTCTCTAAGACGGTGCAGCCAATCAGGTTAGCTTTACCACCTGAAGGATTTGTTAGAGTGGCGCCACAGACACCACAGGAGATTACAGTTGTTGCACGTGAAAACAAAATAGATTCGTTTCCACAGTCTTTGCAGGATACTTTGATGAATTCGCCAGACATTTTTTTCACCTCATCGATCGATTAATTCGAATTTCTTTGCACGCTTGCATGGTGCATAGTGTGCTTTACCAGTTTCAGTGCAACGATAAAGAATGTTTACACGCTTTGTAGGTTTTTCACGGCCATCTGGTTTAGGACGAGGGAAACCACGGTATCCACGCATAACCTTACGGAACCGGCGTTGACCCCAGCGAAGCTCAGAGGCTCGCTTCTTTTTGACACGCTCCACAGTGTGAAGAGTGTGCTTACCAGCAGACGGACTATATCGCTTAATTTGACGAGGCATCTTAACCATGTCATCACCTGAACGTCTGTGCGACAATCGACGGGTATTTATTGCTGTCGTAAGAGAATTCCAATGCAATAAGCCCAACACGAAGGGAATTTGTAGGGATATTCATAAGTGGAATACCATGAACTACGGTCATGCAAGACGAAATCAAGGCGGCATTGCTTCTTTGGTTACCTCTTGCTATTGCTTCTTTTGGCATCGCTTTGCAATTCCGCCGCCAGAACACTTTGCAGAACCTTGGAAAAGGCTTCCTAATTCTCGGAGGGAGTCTCTATCTTGCCTCGTTCTTAACGGTACCAGAATCACCATCAGCTGCCTCATCTGCTTTGATTGTCGCAATCCTTCCCGCACTATTGCTTATTTTCATAGGATTATTCGTAGCCACGTTCTCAGGAGACATACCTGTTCGACGGTTTAGTCGAAAATATCGGCCCATCGGGCTTCTGCTTTTCATTTCGGGACTTGCTCTTTTAGAGTGGATGAATTGGCATGAAACAAATTGGCTGCCTTCCCTCAGTTGGGAAGGTGAGACCAACAAATATTGGCTCATTTTCAGACCTACGTTTCTGTTGAGCATGAGCAGTCTTCTTCTTTGTGGATCGTACATTATCAAGCACATGGGAGATGATCGAAACGATGCATCTCGAAACCTGTTCACCTTAGCTATCTTTTCATTTGGATTTTTACTCCTTGGATTGTTTATCGAAAATGCACACACGACAACATCTCAATTCAGCACATCGCTTTGGCTAGCAACTAGTGACTTATTCGGTATATTCGCTGGCCTCGGACTTTCAGTAATCGTATTCACACTGGCGATTTGGCAATACGAAAGAAAACGTCCTGGACTAGAAAATTTACCACCTCCTTCACACAACGAACTTGATTTTGCAGCCAAGGTTATTCGAAAAAATCTGGGAGGCGAGGAAAATGAGTGAAACTTCAAAACAACGAGTCTTACTCATCAGTGGCTTGATTCTCATTCTACCTAGTTTAGTTTTAGCAATGGTAAACGGCACTTCAGATGAGGATACATCGAAAGGATTTGCTCGTTTCGCAAACGCGTTTTTAACAACCTATACATTGACATCCCTCTTTTTCATAGTGAATATGTTCAGATACTCCAAGAGTAGAAACGAACCAAAAGCACCATGGATCAGCATGTCCTATGCAGCAATTTTAGGAATTCTAGCATCTGTCCTCCTTACAACCCAAGGAGGATTATTGCTTGAAGACAACAGTGGTAGCAGGGCTCAAATTCTAACAAACGTCGTTCATTTCATCATCACTGGTTTAGCAGTATTCGTTTCCGTAGCAATCATGATCTTTGTAACATTTGTAAACGTCACTTCTAGAATTCAAAACAAAGATTGAGCAATTATCGGGTTATTCTCTTAGCGTTGCCTTGATAAGGAGAAGGCAGGTGGCGTTGACATCGAGGTGAGTATATGTCAAAGGGTACACCATCAATGGGTCGTCGACAAAAGACAACACATATCCGCTGCAGACGCTGTGGAAGAAATGCATATCACAAGCAGAAAAGTGTCTGTGCCTCATGCGGATACGGGGCTACTGCTCGTATGCGAGTCTACAGCTGGAACAAGAAATCTCATCGTCCTAAGGCTTGAGAATCAAGCGCAATGAATACAAAGGCGCCGCGACTGTCTCGACACAGGGAATGACATGTGCGGCATCATCGGAATTGTTGGCCGGCATGGTTCACACGTGAATCAAGCACTCTATGATGGCTTGACTGTGCTTCAACATAGGGGTCAAGACGCTGCTGGCATTATGACTGAGCACAATGAAAAATTCAACCTGCGGAAAGGAAACGGTCTGGTCTCAGATGTATTCTACAAGCGACACATGCAAAAATTGCTTGGCCACATAGGGATAGGGCACGTACGTTATCCGACTGCTGGTTCTTCTTCCACTGCCGAGGCTCAACCATTTTATGTAAACTCTCCATACGGTCTAGCCTTAGCACATAATGGAAACTTAACCAACAGTGAAGAGATACAAAATAGCCTCATCTCCGAACATCGCAGACACGTGAATACTACAAGTGATTCCGAAGTTTTGTTGAATCATCTTGCCGTGCAATTGGACCTTCAGAGCGATCAGATGAGTATTAATGGAGAGCCTTTTCTAAACGTGGATTCCTTCTTCGATGCAATAAGCGACGTCAACAAGTCAGTTCGAGGGGGATATGCGTGCGTTGGTATTGTCAATGGCTACGGCCTATTTGCCTTTAGAGACCCTCATGGAATTCGTCCACTCGTTTATGGAAAGAGAGAATATGAAGGCGGAACTGAATGGGTTGTTGCAAGTGAATCTGTTGCAATTACAGCACTTGGATTTGAGATTGTATCTGATGTCAAGCCTGGAGAAGCAATCTTCATTTCATCATCAGGACATATTTTTGTGAAACAATGTGCAGAGCCTCGTCCATTCACGCCCTGTATCTTTGAGCACGTTTATTTTGCACGGCCAGATTCCACCATCGATGGAATCTCAGTCTATCAGGCTCGATTGAATCAGGGTCAGCGCTTAGCAGAACGGTTACTTGAACAATGGCCAGATCATGATATCGACGCGGTGATTCCAGTACCTGACTCAGGCCGAATCTCCGCATTGCAAATGGCGAATATACTCGATGTCCCTTACCGAGAAGGGTTCGTTAAGAATCGATATGTTGGGCGCACGTTCATCATGCCGGGACAAGAAATGAGAATGAAATCTGTTCGAAGAAAACTAAACGCTATTCCAAGAGAATTCAATGGAAAAAATATTCTCCTTGTTGATGATTCAATCGTACGAGGAACAACCAGTGCTCAGATCATCGAAATGGCAAGAGAAGTTGGAGCTGCAAAGGTGTACTTTGCCTCTGCTGCACCTCCTGTACGCCATCCCAATGTGTACGGAATCGATATGCCTGCAGTTGATGAATTCATTGCTAATGGGAAATCGATTGAAGAGATAAACCAAACAATTGGGTCAGATCGTTTGTTTTATCAGACTCTTGAAGATCTTATCGAAGTCACAATGCGAAAAGGTTCTGAACTCGATGGTTTTGATAGTTCATGCTTCAATGGAGAATACATTACAGGTGATATCGATTCAGTGTACCTCGATAAATTAAGAGCAGCGAGAAATGATGCATCAAAAATTCAAGAAACAATGGATGATGAGCGTAGCATTGACATGCACAATCATCAGATTTGAACAACAAAAGCATCAGGCTATAACCAACAATGGATTGGTTAGGCCATGGTCCAAACGCTTCCTTCAATTGATTCGATTCATCTTGAAGAAAAAGTTAATGCCGTCTCAGTAAATGATTCTGGAGACAAGGTACTTATTGGCGATTGCAATGGAACCATCTTTCTCTATTCACTTACTCAAAATGAGCAGAATTTAGAAAAATCACTTCGATTGAACTCTCCAATTATCAGTCTCATTTGGCATAATGAGAAATTCCTCGTAGTCGATGAAGTCGATGGCGTCCATATGTACAACCAAAATGGAGAGTTGCAGTGGACATTCGCTCTTGAGGCAGGAGGGGCCAAAGCCCACATTCAGAAACAAATTGCAGTACTCGATGGCATTGGAACACTAAGGCTCCTAACATTTGATGGCAAAGAGCATCCAGTCCACTATCAACAAATCATTTCATTTCAACCTCTTTCTGATGGCTTTTTGCTGCTAACAGAACAAAGCGAAGTTAAGAAGGTCAGCTCCTCTTTTGAAGAGGTATTTACACGGGAACAGCGAGGCGATATTGGTGAGGATATCGTGCATTATGGCAAGGGAAGAAATTCCACTTGGTTTGTAGCAAGAGAGGGCCACGCCTTGGTTCCTGGCGAAGAGGAAGCTTTGGAGATAGAATTCTTCCGAGACAATCAACGAGTATCAAGATCAGAGATTTCAGGCCGTGTTCGAACCTTTTCAACCTATGATGAACAACAATTTCTTGGCTTGGATAATGGTTCAATCATCTCTGTTTCAGACGGATTTGAGTTAACTAAAGTAATGGATTTTCCGTATCCAATACGTTGCCTAGAATTAACTGAAAACCACTTACTCGTTGGAACTTGGTTCAATGTATATGGCATTAATTTGGTTTCAAATAAACTCGATTGGACAATTGAACACAAAGGATTGGTCGAGCAGATACTAGTCGACATGAACAAATCTAAGATGCTCTTTTTCGGGGAAGATCAAAACGATTGGACTGAAGCCGAGCCAATAGGGATTTGCAACATCCATCAAAACCCTATTGAAGTTGATGATTCCTTTCTACAAGGCTGGTTTGAAAAAGAAATTATTATTGCCGAGACAAATCCAGAAGTCGTCTATAGAAACGTAGATGACTTTGAATCCTTATTGTCGGAAGGGGAACGAGAAATGCTTACAGATTCTGATCGAATTGAAGAATTTGCTTTTGATGCCTTATCGGATGCATTGAATGAAATTAGCCAATCAATAGACGATATCGATGAAGATGAAACAGAAGATTTGTTGAGTATGCTTCATGAATCAAGTGAAGTGTTCATACCTCCGTCCGCTCATGCAGGTGATGACCAAACCTATGTGCTTGAACATGGAGAAACATCTTTCATACTGACTCTTGATGCCACGAAAACAAACGATCCTCAAAACAACATAGTACTCTGGACTTGGCTTGATTCGACAGGAAAAGAAATTGCAACCTCTCAGAAAGTGAAGGTTAAACTTCCAATTGGGACCCATCAATTTGAGCTTCGTGTAGAAGCTTCTGATGGTGTCTTAACAACAGACTATGTCCAAATCACAGTCTTATCCTCAGACTCATGAAGGTGAAGGTACTGGCATGGATATGGGCGTCCAATCTCCACTGATTGAGAATTTCCTAGTCGGGCCACTGCAGATGCGATGTTCGGTTACAACTGATGTACGAACTGGCGATACAGTCATCATCGATGGTGGTGATGAACCTCAACGTCTGATCAATTGGATTGAGAATTGTGAAGGGAGAGGCCCTAATTGGTCCACTCACAGCTTAGAAGAAACCAAACAAATTCAACGCAAAGTAGTGGCTCTTCTCAATACACATGCACATTTTGACCATAGTGGGCATATACCTACACTGAAAGAACATTACAATGTTGATTGGTATCTCCATCCCGATGATACATTTCTACAAACACTTGCAAAATCGGCTGCTGTAAGATATGGAATTCAACTTCCAGAACCTGCTAAAGCTGACAATGACATTCAAGATGATCAAATATTGAAACTTGGATCGCTGGAATTTGAAATTCTTCACACGCCAGGACACACACTGGGGGGATGCTGCCTTCGATTGCTAATCGATGGAGAAGCGGATCACTTGTTTGTTGGAGATACACTGTTTGCTGGATCTGTTGGAAGAACTGATTTGGAAAATACTGGAGGCGATTTCAATGTGCTTTCGAACAGTATTCGAACAAAACTATGGCCATTGGCACCCGAGACTATTGTCCATCCAGGACATGGGCCATTAACTACAATTGGTCATGAGAAGACCACGAATCCATTCGTAGGAGATTCTGCTGGAGAAAGTGGTACCTTCACATTCGGAAAATACGCTTAACCAAGCAACCCTGAAAGGGCTTCTTGGAATACAGGCAATGCCTCTTCCCATGTGGCAACAATCCCATAATCAGCATGCTGGAAGATGGCTGCATCAGCATCTTTGTTGATTGCAACAATGTACTTTGAAGAACGCATACCAGCTAGGTGTTGAATTGCACCAGAAATACCGACTGCGATGTAAAGATTAGGATTTACAGTCTTGCCAGTTTGGCCAACTTGCATCGAGTGAGGGATTTCATCCCACGTGTCAACAGCAGCTCTTGAGGCTCCAACGGCGGCCCCAATCGTGTCTGCTACTGCTTCTAGATGCGCAAAATTTGCAGGTGAACCCATACCTCTTCCTCCAGAGATTACGATATTTGCTTCTGAAACATCGAGACGAGTGTTTGCTCTTTGCAGGATTTCTTGAACAGCTGTTTTGACGTCACCAGAGGCATCAACAACTGATACGTCGCAAGAACCATCGTTTCCTGCTGAATCGAAGACATTGGCGCGTACTGTAATGACTGCTTCTCCTGAAACCGAAACAGTTTGATTTGCTTTACCTGAATAAATTGGAGAAGTAAGGTTTGTTCCGTCGATGCCAGTGACATCCTGGACAACTGAAATATTTCGTCGTGCAGCAAGACGTGCAGCAACATCTTTGCTCCTTGTTGTAGCAAGACAAAGAACAGTTCCAGAGGGTATTGCGCTGTCTAAAGCGCTTGCCCATCCACTGCTGTCACTTCCACCAAAGACGTCTGACTTTACGGCGATGATCTTTGAAACTCCGGACAGAGATTGAACGGAATTGGCAATTGACGCATCTGTACACGGCACAACAAGTGTTGGTTCCCCACCATATGCATGGGCTGCTGTTACCAATTCTGCGGTAGAAGGATGAATCGTTCCTTTCGATAATTCTGCTATTACAATCATATTTGTCATATTTTTCACCTCATAGTACGTTTGCTTCATCACGTAGGAGTTGTGCAACTTGCGAAGCACTGGCTCCACCTTCGAATGTTTTTCCTGCAGGTTTAGCAGGAGGCATGGAATGAGAAGCGACACTGATCGACGATGATGGAGCAGATGCGCTCATGAGTTCCACTTTGGCTTTCTTTGCCATCATAATTCCCTTGACATTTGGTTTACGGACCTTGAAATCCCCTTTGTCGCATGAAATAACTGCTGGTAAAGCAACGTTAATCTTCGCAACGCCAGTTTCAACTGGCATGGAAACAAGAACTGATTCTGAATATTCCGCCCCAATAACGTTTGAAGCATTTCCCCAACCAAGTCTTTCGGCAAGTCCAGGGCCAGTTGAACCCGCTCCTGTATCTGCCGCAGATTTCCCACAATAGACGACTGTTGCACCCAATGATTGAATCGTTTCAGAAAGGACGGTTTGAAGAGCATTTGAGTCAAGTTCTACCCACGAATCATCCCAGACACGCACGATGTTATCCACACCAATAGCCTTGGCATCTTTGAGGATCTTTTCTGCTCCAGGGCCTCCTACAGTTACCGCAGTCACCGTACCATCAGTAGCCTCTTTGTGTCGTATTGCAGTTTCAATTGCGAACTCATCATATGGACTCATGACCATCTTGACGGAGGAAAGGTCGACTCGGTCTCCTTGAACGACAATTTTTGCATTCGTATCAGGAACTTGCTTGACTAAGACAACGATTGTAGGCATCTGTATCATTCCTGCCAATGAGGCTCGATTCATGAAGATTGGCTTTGTGCCATTTGTGATTTTCATTGTAAAATCGATCCCATCGAAATCTTTAGTAACCGTCTGCTTGGACATAAACTTCCATGTCGGATGAACGAATATTTCCTGGACCTTCTCCAATCCAGGCAGACACTCTCAATGCTTGGAGAGAACTCTTTGAATCGAAACATAGTGTTGATTTTGCATCACTACGAGGAACTGATTGCCTAGAGCAACCGATTTTCCCATTCGAAGTCGATTACAGAGATATCGACCAGAACGACTTGCTTAGTCTTTATTTCAACGAAATGCCTGTGCCAACTATTGAACTAGCGAATGAAGTTCTTCGTACGATGGTTGCAGAACATGAGGTAAGCGACATACGATGTATTCTGCGACCAGTCTCCCTTCCAACAGAGCGAACAAAGAGCATCTCTGCACTTCGAATGCGGAACAGAGGGACAATAGTGAGTTGTGTTGTTCGTATCAAGGATGTTGGTCCACGGTTGGGCTATTTGCAAGAAGCATTGTACATCTGCGCCAGATGCGATCACAGAGAGACTGTCAAGCAAAGAATTGCGCGGGAAAGAAAACGACCAGAAGGGCCTTGCACAGAATGCTTCAACAAGGCCATGGTGGATTTTGATGGAAAAATCCCGTACAGTTACTATGAACGCTTGAGAGACTCAATGAAACTTACAGCAGAAGGGTCGTTTTACAAGGATATTCAGTATCTGTCTGTTTCTGATATCGATGATTCATCAGCCCAACCAATATGGGTGATTATAGACGACGAGTATGTCGATAAATTTGACCTTGGAGATACTGTTCGGATTAATGGTATTGTTCAGATAGACCCAGTCCCTGATAGAAATTTCATGAAGGATACGCGACGTATCCTTCAAATTCACGCATTCAGCGTTGAGAATTTATGAAGTCATTTACGATGTAATGCTTAGCATTTCTTCATACGAGTCAGGATGTTGTTCAAAGTGCTGAGCGATTGAATTCAATCCGCTTGCAACACCAACTGCAACTCCCATTTTAGCATCGAAAGGATGAAGTGTACCGTCTTTTACTGCCTGTTTAAACTGTTCAAGATCATCCCAAGTACTGGGCTCTCCGAACTTTGGGTTGGGAGTGACAGTAATCGATCCAAATTCAGGTAAAACAACATGTTCCGCAAGTTCGTAAACAGGCGAGTGGTCATCAGCAGGATCCAAATATGCTTTCTTCATCTTCTTTTGAACCAGTTCAAGACTATCATGCAGCAATAGGGCTCCGTTCGGATCGGATTTACTCATTTTGTGATCAAAAGAATCCATTCGAACACCTGTCGCTTTGAGTGATGAGAGAATAGGTGTATGAAGGCATGTTGCCTTTTTCCAGTTCCACTTTGAGGCCATATCTCTCATGAACATGTGTGCTTTTCGCTGATCCATTCCACCTAAAGCAACGTCAATTCCAAGTTCAAAGATATCTGCAGCCTGCATAGCAGGATAATAGAACTTTGACAAATCATGATCTGATGAAGCTTCATCACGTCCCATGATTGTGAATGTCTTTCTGACCATTGGTAATGTTGCCCCTTTGGAACATCGAAGTACTCTTGCCCAATAGTCGCCTGAATCCATTAGAGCACTGGCCCAAACAAATCGAAGTTGTCCTGGTCCTTCTCCTTCTTCTGGATAGTCGAGAAGTGCGCGGAAGGTCTCTTCCATATACACGGCTGTCTTTTGAATATCATCCATCCTCCCTCCAAACTTGTCATTGACCCATGCGTGCCAATCTGCGAGAAAAATCAGAACGTTTGCTTTTGCTTCAAGCATTCGCTTGAGTTGGAGAGAGAGAACTTTCCAGCCAATATGCGCCTTTCCGCTTGGTTCAAAACCAACATAGCATCGAATAACACCATCTCCAGACATAGATGTTTCATCAGCAAGGCAATCGACAAGGTGATTGATTCCAACACATTCTTCAACATCTGAGACCATTAAACAAAGACGTCTACGTTGTTCTTGGCTTAATTCCTTAATACGCTCATATCTTTCCTCAAAAGGAGATAAGACCGTATCAACGTCCATGCTCTCACCTCATACAAGGTCAGTGAGTTTCTTCACTTTGCCTTCTGAAGGAGGAGTACCAGCTTCAATCATGCTTTCAATTTCTGCGATCATTGATTCAGCAAGGTCGATTGTTTCTTGAGTAACTGTTGAACTCATCTCGATTGATTTACGAATCATTTTGATTCCAGACTTGGCCTTTGAGAATTTCTTTGCATCTTCTTTTGCTTTGTCTCCTCTTTGTTTAGCAGTGTAACCAGTTGCTTCGTCGAGGAAAGATGACCATCTCTTTCGGCTTTCTAGTGCAGATTCTCGGCCGCCTTCTTGAGACAAAAAGCCTTCCAGATCCGAACCCTTGAGTTGTACCACATCGACCATGAGTTTCCCTTGGTCTGTGTAGGAGCCTTTGATTGAGGAGAGCAGGCCGAACGATGCTTCAAATTCCCCTTCAGCATTTGCCTGTACATTTTCAAAATGTTGTGCTGCTAACTTTGCAAGGCCAGCATTTCCACCAATCGACTTTTCTAAACCACGCTTAACTGCGAATCGCTCCATGTTAGGCCATCGACAGGTGCCTCATAAGTCTCGCGAAAGAGAAGCCACCTCATGCGGGGGGTTTTTTTGTGTTAATCGCTGCGCCAACTATGCGCAAGATAATCGCCATGGTTTTATTCGGCCTTCTCCTACTACCACTTGCTTCTGCATCAAATGTCGAATATACAGAATTGACTTCCCTCAGTTCACAGGACCTTGCACTAAATGCAGGAGATGTTTCTCCTGATGGAAACACTGTTCTTGTTGTAGGTTCAGAAGGATTTATTCACGGATTATCTGGGAATGAACCAGGGGATCGTAGCAAGGATATTTCCATAGACAGTGGCCGTAGTGCATCTTTCAATGATGTTGCATGGCACCCAAACGGGGAAACAGCCCTCATTGCAGGTGAATTAGGGGCTGCGCTGCGATATGTCCACGCTGACCAAACAATTGAATCCTTAAATGGAGCCACAATTTTAGGTGGAGTAGAACTCACAACCGTTGAATGGAGGGCAGGTGGGGATTTGGCATTTTTCGGAGCTAAAAACGGAAACATCTATGTCAAGGATGCTGAAATCCTCACTGAAATAGAAGGGAGTTTGAATTCCTCTATCATGGATATAGCATGCCATATTGAACAAAATATTTGTGTCGTAGCTACACTTGAAGATGGAATTGGAGTCATTGACAGAACGAGTGAATTAACCTGGATTAGTGGGACATCAAATCGTGCTTGGATCGCAATTGATTGCCCGAAGTCTACTGTTTACACATGCACCGGTTTTGCAAGCGGAAGAGAATATCTTTCCATACGCCTCGATATCGAAGACGCATCAAAATCAACTGGTGATCTTGACGGAAATGGCGAAACTGATGTACGTGTTCTTCAGGAAGGTGATAGCGATTTCATCAAACTCAGCCGTGGTTTTGATGGTACAACAATCGTTCACATGGCTCCTATGGAATCCGTTCGTTATGAACCAAAAATCGATGGAATAGTCCTTCACACTTCATCTGAAGAGTTGACAGAGTTCAATCCGAGTGTTGCAGGAGACAGCATTGCCCTGGTTTGGGAAAAGGGACAGAACAATGGGTGGATGATTACAAACACAGGGAAAATTGTCCAAATAACTCCTGACGAAACAATGCCAAGCCTAGGAATTATGGAAACCATTGTTTTTACTGCCGTGGCGATCTCTGTCCCAGGAGTCATAATTGGGTTGATTTACATGAATTCTCCCTTTTTACAACGAAAATACAGACAACTACGTGGCTTTGATAAGAAAAACTAGCCATTCCTATCCGCATAGATGTCGTGCTAAAGTTCATCAATTGCTTTCATCCACGTCTGCATAGGGAACACTATGGAACCATACGAAGGAGTCGACTTTTACGACATTGAATCCTTACTTACTGAAGAAGAAATAATGATTCGCGACATGGTTCGTGACTGGGTTGATGAAGAAGTCATTCCAAAGATCGAGCATGCATGTGCAGAAGGGATTTTTCTTGATGAATGGAGAGTCGCACTTGGTGAAATGGGTGTTCTAGGAGCTCCATTGAAAGGATATGGTTGCCCAGGGCTTTCCTATGTCGCATACGGACTTATCTGTCAAGAATTAGAAAGAGGAGATTCTGGACTTCGATCCTTTGCCTCTGTACAAGGCTCACTCGCAATGTACCCTATCTGGGATTTCGGAAGTGAAGAGCAGAAGAATAAGTATCTTCCAAAAATGGCCACTGGTGAATACATCGGCTGCTTTGGACTTACTGAACCAGACTATGGCTCAAACCCAGGTGATATGGTCACAAAGGCAGAAGATATGGGAGACCACTATCTTCTCAACGGTGCGAAGATGTGGATTACAAATGGAAGCATTGCAGACCTAGCAGTTGTCTGGGCGAAACTCGACGGCGTTATTCGTGGATTTATCGTAGAAAAGAACGATGAAGGTTTTTCTGCCCCAGAAATGAAAGGAAAACATTCGCTGAAGGCTTCGGTTACATCTGAACTCGTCTTCCAAGATTGTAAAATTCCAAAAGACCGAATCTTGCCTGACGTGAAGGGTTTGAGAGGACCGTTTTCTTGTCTAAACAATGCTCGCTTTGGAATTTCGTGGGGCGCATTAGGCGCTGCTATGTCTTGTTTCCACAGTGCTAAGACCTATGCATTGAGCAGAATTCAGTTTGATCATCCTATCGCCTCATATCAATTGGTGCAAAATAAACTTGCATGGATGCTCCGAGAGATTACCAAAGGGCAACTCTTGGCCTATCACCTCGGACGAAAGAAGGATGAAGGAACTTGGTTCAATGAACAGATATCCCTTGCGAAAATGAACAACGTCGATATCGCACTTGAAATCGCTCGCGTCTCGAGAGATATACACGGAGCTAACGGAATTCTCGACGAATATCCAGTCATGAGACATATGGCAAATCTAGAGTCTGTAAAGACATATGAAGGAACTCATGATATTCACAATCTGATTCTAGGTCGTTACATCACGGGAATACAAGCGTTCACACGAACTGTCTGAGAATTATTTCTCAGAGATATCAAACGTTTGGAAGCAATCCAATTCGTGCAAAACCAGACCAAACTGGATCTAGGAATCTTGGTAGGAATCTGTGTCTCAAATAGACTGCTGCTGCTAGGGAGAGTTTCTGAAGTTTAGAGAGACTCACTCTGCGGGTAAATACGTCACCCTGTTGCTTCTCAATCTGCTTCAAAATCTTGTCATAAAAAGCGATCATTGCAGCAGGAGAGTATCGTGTTCTTCTTGGAAGAAGAGGGAGTAATTGACGTGCTTCTTCCAAATAGGTTCTCGCACGCTTAGCATAGTGATGGCAGTATGGCTCCCATGAGGAGTTCAGCACAACCTTTCCTCCTTGGAGGTCTTGTTCGCTTATGCCATTGTGTTCAAGTTCGTCAAGAGGAAGATAAACACGATCCCGTTCGATGTCCTCTCCCACATCACGCAACACATTTGTCAATTGCATGAAAATGCCCCACGATTCTGCAAATTTTCTTGCTCGAGGATCATCATATCCGTAAATTTCAATGCACATTAACCCGACCACAGAAGCAACTCTGTAACAGTAAACATAGAGTTCGTCAAATGTTCTATAGCGATTGCTGTAAAGGTCATCTTCCATACCAGAAATCAAATCATCAAAGACACTTCGAGGAATTGTGTAACGTTCTACCGTGTCCTTGAGTGCGAGGAATACCGGATCGGTGCTGTACACACCAGAGTAACAAGTTGAAAGTTTCTTTCTGAAGAAAAAGAGTTGATTGATTTTGTTGAGATAAACCTCATTATCAAGAATCGTGGTCCTTTGCTGAAGAGATTCAAGTTGTTCTCGATATTCAATCGCTTCTTGACTGAGTTCCCCTTCTGCTCCTGGAAAACGGTCTGCCCAATCACCATCTGCAATATCATCTGCTCTTCGACAGAACGCATAGACAGCGCACATTGCTTGTCGTTGGTCATCTGGGAGATACTTGAAGGAATGGTAAAAGTTTCCAGCCTCTCTCTTCGTCAATTCTTCACAGTATCTGTAAGCAAGACGATGAAGTTCAGCTGGTGGTTTATCCGACCAGATTGGAGCATCTAAATCAACGAAAGGATCGACGAGTTCATTTTCCTCTCCAATAATTCCAATCATGACTGCTCCTTCTCGAAGAGCCTCCATGGCGGTCATACTAACTGCCTTAACAGCATCTCTAGCAAGCATGACACCTGCTCTGAGTCGGTCGAGAGGAGTTGGATTCTTCTTTGCCGAGACAGGACTCTCTGCGCCCCCCTTCAAAGGAAAGAGAAGGTCGAGAGGTTTGCGGCGTTCCAGCATCCTAACCAGTTCTCCCTAGCGTTACTTCCTTAAGAGGCCTCCTCTCGAAAGTTCGACTTTCCAGAAGTTTGGAAATCGATGTAAACACATACTTACAAAACTACATGCTGTTTAATTATGTTCAATTATCCTTGTTCTTTTCCAACAAACGGCGCACTCCACCTGGAATGATGAGTGCCCGTAATAATTTCCTTGCGTATGATTTAATTTCATCTCTTGTAACTTTTATTCGTTCATTCGAATCGAGAATATTTCCAGTCCTCAAAAGAGTTACTGTTCGTTGACCAATAAGCACAGGAAGCATACACGAGGCCTTGAGACGAAATTGCTTGTCTGGAAGCATTCGTATGTATTCAGTAGCTGCTTCAAGATGGGTATTTGTTAAGTCCAAATAAGAATCATACAAAGGTCGGAAAGCCTCAAGATTGGAATCCGTTGACAAATCTTCTGGAACCAATCCATGCTCTGCAAGTGCTTCAGTTGGAATGTAACATCGACCAAGTCGAAGATCTTCTGGGATGTCTCGAAGGATGTTTATCATCTGAAGAGCTTTGCCAAATTGGATGCCTTTTTCGAGAAATATTTTCTCTTTTTCAGGCGATAGGGTCATGAGGTGAGCGAGCGACATTTTGCTCCAAAATGTCCCCACACATCCTGCGACTCTAAACGTGTAATCATCTAATTCTTCATTTGAATTCAGCGATGAAATGCCGCCTCCTTCCTTTTCACTTCCAAAGCGTTGTAGATCAAGTAGCTGACCTCCCACAATGACTTCTAAGCATTCAAGAATGCGTTGGCAATCTTCTTCAGAATATTCTTCCAACCCTTTAATTACATCTTCTGCGTTCAAAAGAAGTTCTGCTTCATGAGGATTTGTTTGGATTTCTGCAAGTTCGGAGAAGTCTGGTAATGTTGTAGAGCGACCTTGGGCGACATCGTTGTACTCACTCAATAAATCGATTAATACATCTGCCTCACCGTGCTTAGAATCTGCGATAGTATCTGCAAGTCGAGCCAAAATATACAACAAACTGATCTGTCCACGGATCTTTTTTGGCAGATATTTCAAAGTCGGATAAAACGAACGAGATGTTGTCTCAAGAAGTTTATCGATTTTAGCATTGATAAGTACCGCCATTGATGCCCCTCCAGTTTGACCCAATCTCCTCTTGCGGATGAAGATTCGTGTTATCACTTACAATTATTCGTGATAATAATACAGAAGACTTTAGATTGAAGGGGCGGTACGTCTGCATAGGTGAGGAGATGGACTGCGGTTCTTGTGGAGCAATGATTCCTGATGACAGTATCTTCTGTCCAGAATGCGGGTCTCGGCAAGAAATGTCTCGAGCAGGCAGTTTCTCAGCCATTGGGTCCACAAGTCTCGGTGGTGGTGAAGTTACTGGCGGCCGTGGATTCGGTGTGGTTTCAGGAGAGGCTGTTCGCCAGCAAAGGGAGACACAACAACAAGGAATGCCACAAGGGATTCCAGCTGACGTCCTCCAACAAATAGCCTCAGGAATTCATCAACAATCGAATCTACCCCCTGGCAGTCAAATTCCTCCCCAGCAAGCATCTCAATTCCCAAACCAAATGAGCAATCAATTCCCTCAGGGACAACCTTTTGGCCAAAATCAACCTGTCCCAGTACCTCAAAATCAACAACGAAGTGATATTCCAACACTCCCAAAGGGTCCAACATTAGGTAGCGGGGCACTTCCTACTTCAAATGTAGAAACTCAACTCGGTGGAACAACTGTATCAAACAATCCTGCAGCATCTCCTACAGATGCAATGGTTAATCGCTTGGCAGAAACTGAACGAGCGGTCAAGAGTGAACGAAGAAACCAGTGGCTGAATATGAATCAAACAAGTGCAACCAATGTCCTTGCAAATTTAGGAGCTGATCTCCCTTCTCATCTAAAAGATGCTCAAGGAATCACCCCTGCTGCAGAAGTTATTGCTGGAACAATGGGGCAGACTCCGTCTGATTCTCCTAACGAGGCCTTGCTAAGGAGAATGTGTGAAGTGGCTTCTCGAAGAGTTGCTCGCAAGCGTGGCGTTGCTGTAGAAACACCTGAAGCTAAAACAGTCGATGGTACTCTCGTCGTCAATCTGACGTATGTTGATGACGGAAGAGTACTCGATACTCCTGAAGATCTCGAATCTGCATTTGAACATGCTATTCAAACAGAAGTGGCTTTGAAAGGCTTTGACATGGATGTACAAATCGTTCTTTCCTGTATGAAAGATGGGAAAGTTAGCGCCATTGGAGCAGGTGCAGATTCAGAAGATGAAGAAGAAATGTTTGCCTGTGAAGTGTGTGACGGCCTTGTCAAAGAATCCGATCCAAAATGCCCACATTGCGGCGCTATTTTTGAAGAGGACGAAGAAGAAATTCAAGAAAAACCATCACGAGGAGGACCGCCTGGACCATCTCGTGGAGGACCCTCTGGACCAAAGAGGGGTGGTGGACCGCCTGGACCAAAG
>JBMZTB010000017.1:0-28975 GCA_049623485.1 Candidatus Poseidoniaceae archaeon | reverse complement strand
GTGACATATTGAGCGAATAAAGGTGCCCGTATAAGAAGTTTATTACTTAATAACTAATTATGTTGTGCTACTTATTCGACCGCTTTGCTCATAGGGTGTCTTGGATAACATCAGTACATGGGGTTCTCAAAAGTCTTGATTGCCAACCGTGGAGAAATTGCTCTTCGAATCATGCGAACACTTCGTGATATGGGCATTGAAGCCGCAATAATCTATGGTAAGGAAGACCGTTTGTCCTTACCAGTACGACTTTCGGATGATGCTCACTTCAGAGACGTCATCAATCCGCTTGATGCTTATCTCGATATCGAAGCCGTCGTGCAAGCAGCGAAAGATATGGGCTGTGATGCAGTCCATCCAGGTTATGGATTTCTCGCTGAAAATGCTGGTTTTGTTAAGCGCCTACAGGAAGAAGGAATTACCTTCATTGGGCCAAGTGCAGATGTAATTAGTTTACTGGGAGATAAAATCGAAGCACGTGCAGCAATGGAAGCAGCAGGTTTGCCAACCGCAAAAGGGTCTTCTGAACCTATTTCGGAGGCTTCTGTCGCATCAGCACTCGCAGATGAGATTGGTTATCCAGTGATCATCAAGGCAGCTGCTGGAGGAGGCGGTATAGGCATGCAAATTGTTGAAGCGGCAGGGGAATTCGAAAGTGCTTTGAAACTCTGTCAATCCAGAGCAAAATCTGCTTTTGGTGATTCACGTGTGTTCGTTGAAAAATACATACAAGGGGCGCAACACGTTGAATTCCAAGTGCTTGCAGATGGGAAAAATGCTATACATTTTGGAGAACGATTCTGCTCTATTCAACGCCGTCATCAAAAGCTGGTCGAGGAAGGTCCTTGGCTCACTTCTGAAAAGCGAGAAGAAATAGGTGCTCTTGTTTGCAAGGGTGCTGAATCAGTAGGGTACAAAGGCCTTGCAACCTTTGAATTTCTACGTGATGCAAATGGAGACTTTTACTTCTTAGAAGTCAATCCACGTGTTCAAGTCGAACATACAGTTACAGAATTAATCACAGGCCATAACCTTGTCGAACTTGGAATTCGAGTAGCACAAGGTGAATCACTCCCTCTTGCTCAAGAGGACATCACTTGGAATGGTCATTCAATCCAATGTCGATTGAATGCCGAAGATCCTCGGGAATTCATACCAAGCCCTGGGCGGTTGTGGGAATGTCATTTCCCATCAGGATTCGGTGTCCGAGTGGATACGCATGCACATCCTGGTTACGAGATGCCAGGGTCATTCGATTCTCTTCTAGCAAAGTTACTCGTTTGGGGAAGAGACCGAGAAGATGCCATCCGTAGGATGAGAACGGCTCTCGATGAAACAGTAATCACAGGCGTAGAGCATCTTATTCCACTTCACCGCAGAATTATGGATGAAACAGATTTTATCAACGGCGATATCACCATCCAATACATTGACATGCATCAGGAACTCTTAGGTTGAGGTTGATTGAATGGATGTTTTAATCGTTGGAAGTATAGCTTACGATAGCATAGCATCTCCTCTTGGTGCTGTAGAAAATGCGCTCGGGGGTTCTGCAACATATGCAGGATTGTCATGCGCATTTCATCGTAATCGATTGGGTCTTGATTCTGTTGGCCTCGTAGGAGTTGTCGGTTCAGATTTCCGAGAACAAGATCGAGCGATTTTAGAGCATGCTCATCTTGATACGAAAGGAATTGAAACAGTTGAAGGTGAAACCTTTCGCTGGGTTGGATCCTATGAAGGTTCAATGGCTCAAGCAATAACGCATGAAACACACCTGAACGTGTTTGAGCACTTTGAGCCAAAAGTCCCTGAGCATGGCAGAAATCCAACCGTAACGTTCTGTGCAAATTTACATCCTGCCATCCAACTTTCAGTATTGGATCAATCCAAACCGCTTCGATTTTCAATTCTTGATTCAATGAATTTGTGGATCGATATCGCACACGATACTCTGCTTGAGGCAATGAAAAGGGTTGACATTGTTGTCATCAATGATGGGGAAGCAAGTATGCTTGCTGGAATGGATAATGTTGTTGCTGCAGCTAAAGCAGTTCAAAAAATGGCTTCTATTCCGACTCTAATCGTCAAGCGAGGTGAGCATGGAGTGATTGCTCTTCACGGTGAAGAAACAATTGCAATGCCGTCATATCCTTGTTCTGAAGTAATTGATCCAACGGGTTGTGGAGACACATTCGCAGGTGCACTTGCAGCCTGTCTATCCTCTGGTCAAGGAGAAATGACTGTTGAAGAACTTCGGATTGCTTTATCTCATGCCACAGTAACTGCAAGTTTCACGCTCGAAGAATTTGGAACCTCAGTTCTCGAAGAAATTACTCAAGACGCATATCAGCAGCGATACAATTTGTTTTGCAAGATATCAGGAATCTCAATCGAATCGTCGTAATCCATGACGACCAGATTGTTGAATTGGCATAACTTCTTGTGATTCAGTAAGAGAACTAAACGATTGAGGGACCTCTTGAGAATCTTCTTCTCGAATGTGCCCATGCATGTGCTCAATGAGTTCGTCGTCAACGCCATCTCCACTCAAATCCGTAATTTTATTTCTGACCTTTCGCATTGTGTTTGAAATTCCACGAGAGACAATCGAAGTTCTCGATTTCTTTGATTTCACGATTTTGTTTTCATTTTGGTTCGAACGTACTTGAATACGTTTTAATGAGTTATTTCCACGGTTTTTACGAATGATTCCTGACTTAAGAGCGGGTTGAGGTTGTGTTTTTGGTTGTTCTACAGGGGCAAATGCTTGTTCAAAAAGTGAAGGTGCCTCTTCTACTTCCTCAACTCCAAAGTTCTCCAAATGGTGATCAGGTGAAGTGAACATGCCAGAACTATGGGGGATATGTGCTCCCTCAGGACTGACGAAACTTGACTGACGCGCTTGCGGAAGTGTTGCGGTTGTCCTCGGTTGGCGAGCGAGTGCTAACTCCCTTGCTTGCTGCAATCGTTGAGATGAACTGCCACGATGAACCTCTCCTTCAGGGGGAAGCGGAGTTTCTCCAGTAAATATTGCATCGATTTCGCCTATTGGATTGTGTTGGGACTGAATCTCTTGAGTTTGATATCCCCTACGAGTAGAAACGTGCTCACGTCCACGTGCAATGAGCCCATGTTCGCTTGGTGGTGCCTGATTTATGACATCATTAGCCCATCTAGGAATGGTTTCTTCATCAATTTCAAACCCTTCATTCGATGGAGTTTCACTTCGAAGAAACGCAGTAATGCTTGCAGAAGGAACCAAATCCACAGGGGGTGTTGGCAATTCCCTGTACGCTTCATGGGCAGCTTCGCGTGGATAATCCGTATCCTGATTCATCATTTCTGTACCAATCTTCGCTTCTTCGAGTGTCATTCCTTCATTTATCCTTTGGATAAGCATTGAAAACTCAAGCAACTTTGAATCATTCCCGTATATGACATGACAGTCGCCTAAATTCATGTCTAAGGTGAGGGTTGGGCGCTTCGTAAGCCCCCAACTAGAGATGAGAATTACGCCAGCAAGGAATGAGAATACTCGGAGATCAGCAGGAGTGATGATGCGCCATGAGGCATACAATGCGCAAAGGCCTACAAACGCGATCCATGCAGGAACAAGCGTCGTGTTGTGGTGGTGCATTCGTGCAATTGAATCGTATCTAAACTCAAGGCAATTGCCGTTCTTGAATTCAAAGGAGACTCGAGAATCAGTTAGACTTGCTCTCGCCTTGCCTCCTTCTCCTACCAAGCGTAGACCGTGAAGAGTTACTCTCTCTCCGCTCTCCGCAAGGCGTTCGTTGCGCCTGTTGGTCTGCATCCCATCACGCAGTAGAACCAGCCCATTATCAATGCATCCCCAAAGTTCGAGATTTAGAAGGGCGTTCGAGGATGGGAAATTTGAAGCCGAATCATTCTTGTTTTGTTAGATTTGCATCGCCCATGATTCTTGGTTTTGAATCGAGTTGAGCGATTAAAACAGAGGGAGGATTTTCGATACGTTGTAGGAGAGGTGTTTCCCAACGAACGGTGCCAACACTTCCGTCTATTGACTCAACACGTCCAACGACAAATTGCAAGTCAATCGAAGCATGAAGAACATCTCCAACGGTTAACTTTCGCTTTTGGAAAGGAGAAATGTTGAGGCTTATTTTGGATAATGAATGAGATTCGAGAGCAAGAGGTCTGTGTATGTCCTTTCGCTTATCCTCAAGTTCTGGCAGGACGATAAGGCAGGTTCCGCTGAGAGATTCCTCTTTTGCGTTACGAAGTGCGATTCCAACTCTGTCACCTGCTCCGGCTTTGGGAACATCATCGTCCATCACTTGCAATGATTTTACCGAACCAGTACCGCCTGATGGCAGCATAGTAATTTCATCATGAACTGAAACGCTTCCAGATTGGACATAGCCAATTGCAACAAGTCCGATTCCCTTGACATTGAAGTGTTGATCGATTGGCACAACGAGAGGTTGTTGTTCAACCATCTGGAGTTCTTCTGCCATTGAATCCATAATCGAATACAGAGCAGATCTCAATCCAGGGCCGTCATCTTTCTCAAATGTCCAATCAGATAATCCCGCTTGTTTGAACAGTGTTTTGACCATGTCTTCATCAACCCATTCGCCCTGAGGTGGACGAATAACAGCAATTCCTTGTTTGATGTTTGCACTTGCAAAAGCAACCAGTGCTTCGCCCAAGGTTGCATCGATAGCAGTGACTTCAATCAAACCGGCTCTTGCTGCGGAAAGTGCATTGAGTAAAGGTCGCAAACGTTCAGGATATTTTGCAGGACGAATCAGTGACAGAATTTGGGCTTCACCATCCACCATGTCCTTGTTCACGTAAGTGTGAACATCCCTCTGGTCGGTTGGTTTCGCAATACTTCGTGCAAGGTCGTCGCTTCCAACCATGGCGATATTAAGAACTGGCATGTGTCAATCCACAGGCCATTCTTTCATCAATGCTCTCATTCAGATTTACGCTTTGAGAGCATGTTTTCTCGAATTTCTTCGGCTTTCTTCCACTCGTTCATGTCTTCCTCTGATTCAGGAACCAACTGGGGAATTGGAATTGGGCGCATCATTGAATCGATGGCAACCATGAAGAAATATCCTTCACATATCACACGAGTTTCCCAATCCGATTTCGTCATAGCACATGCAGTCACTTTGACTCCCGCAGTGTGTGTGCTGGTGAAAACAACCCGTCCAGTAACCTCGATTAAGTCACCTTGTCTTGCTGGAGCTTTGAAGGTCAATGTATCAATTGAGATTGTAACGAATTCTCTGTGTGCAAATTTTGAGCATGCGATGCCTGCGGCTTTGTCCATAACGGAAAGTAAGCGCCCTCCGAAGAGCGTATTGTATGAGTTTGTGTCTTGAGGAAATACTTCTTCAATCAACATCACCGGTTCGGTTGAGAATGGCTTCATGAGAATGCCCACTCTCCTCTCCAATATGAAGACATGGAGTCGAAAAGTGGAAAATTTACTATTTATCGAGGGTATCTATGATTCCAAGGCGGTGTAGTCAGTTAAGCGACGAGGTTTTAGAGCAGAGTCGTTACGCAATACATAGGTGAAACCATGGCTTCTACTGATGGACGAACAAAAATTGCATTTTTCCTTGTGACTTTGATGATATTGACTCCCCTTGCAACTGCGGCAAGCGTATCAGATTTTAGTTCTGGTACAGATGAAGTTGAGATCGTTCTTGACGACGCTTCGACATTCGTGAACGAAGTGGATGGTTCGGTCGATTTGCCAGTCGGTGAGTCCATCACCTCGGCAAGCGTTGCAGTGTCCACATCCCCTGCAATACACGGGGCACATACTCGGATCGACATTGAAACCATGCCTCGTGTCTGGAATCCTAATTTCAACGGACAAAAAACTGCCTTTTCCAAACCCACCGATTTCCAATTTGAAGATGGAGCCACTTCAACACCCGTTTCACTCAAGGCAGAAGGGCTTTTGACAGACTTTGAAAGCGATCAAGCAGGCTTCATGGATACTACCTCTCCACCACCAAGTTCTGGTGCTCCTTGGTCCCATGGTTCATTATTCGGAGGCACAGTCATTCCTGCCAACTGTGCATCTGGGAGCGACTGTTGGGGAACTGGCCTCTTTGATGTTGATTACACAGATGACAACGGTGGTTCAGCATACCAACAAACCCTTCTTTCTCCGACACTTGACATGACCTCTGCAGCGATTAAAGACCCATCAGCGTACTTCGATTCGTGGCACCAACTTGCAACCCATTCAACATCTGGTACCAACCCTAACTACAGGTACGCAGATTGTGCATACGTTGAGATTCGTTCAGCCCCAACACCTATCTTTGATCAGGTCCAACATCAATTCGAGCACATTGACTTTGATATCCAAAACTCAAGTGGTGTCTCATTCGGTTCTGGATATTTCCAAAGAGGAAACGGTGCAGCGAATCAGAAGATTAACGGAGCCTGTAATGGCGTACAATACGATGAATATGCTTTGGGTGGAACGTCAATCTCTGGATTTAATGCAGACGGCTGGGGCAACATGAAACTTGACTTAACCGACTTTGTTGGTTCATATGTCCAACTCCGATTTGTATTGGAACACAACAACATTCCTCTTTCGAGTGGCTATTCACTCGACAACAACACAATGCCAGGATGGTACATCGACAACTTCCGATTTGGAAGCGTTCTTCCACAATCTGGATGGATGGGTGTTCGCAACCTCCTGCCAAATGTTGGTGGGGGAGATAGTCATCCAAATGGTTACGGATTGCTAACAATTGAAGCTGAAACAACTTCGACTGCCGTTCTTTCTGTCGATGTTATCGACCCAGTTACAGGGCAGATTGTTATCGATGAAAACAACAATCCTATGTCTGGTCTAATCGGTACTGTTCTCGAGTTGTGGGACATCAACTCCTCAACCTACCCAACTGTGGATTTAAGATTCAATTTCAATTCTGGTCCAGACCAACTATCAACTCCTATTCTTCACGGTTTCTCGATCGGTACCAGAGTCGGAACAGGATTCAATCAAACAATCATCTCACCGAACCCACCACAAAATGGAATTTGGTCTTCACAAGGACTTGGTGACTTGATGATGTACAATCCTGAGGTGATTGACACTGCCTTTACTGCTGACAAACTTCGTTCTCACTTTTCACACCCAATTGCTTCGATAACACCCCACATACAGGATGATTGTACAGAGAGTCCCGAAATTTCAGTTTCAATGAATGATTACAATGTAATCATGCAAAATAACGTCAAGTATACGCTCGGAGAAACTGCTGGAATGCCTTCCTCAGCATTTGGTTTCTCAGCTGTCTTAAGTTACCAAAACCCATGTGATGTGGCAGGTATTTGGTTCGATCTTGAGTTTGCCCACTATGCCGAAAACCTTCGAATTGACGTTGCAGGTGACGGAGATATGGAGTATGCTTTCGATGAGCCTGCTTTCGATATGTTTGGACGTCAAACCTTGTTCATTAGTTCGAAGGATGCTAATGACATCCACTACGGCTCAGAAAGCCGAACACTCTCTCTTGGATTGAGTGGATCTGTTGATGGAGGGGAATTCATGCTTCCACTTGGAGCAACCATCCTCGCTGCAGAAGTTTCCTTTGAAAACAACCAAATTATTTCCACAACCGATCAAAATGAAGGCTTCGATTGGTCGCTTATGTCCGGTCTTGAAGAAGTAACATTGGGAAGCATAGGGAATCAAACAGATGGTTCTGCAGAGATGTACCCCATAGAGATGAACCTCTCAAGCGCGTTAAATACCTTGATGCAAAGCAGCCTTACTCCTACTGCACATATTGATGCGAATGGAAATGGTTGGAAGAAATTTAGGTTCAGTATTGAAAGCCTCAATGCATCCAGTGGTGGAACAATCGATCTAATCGGGCTCGATGTTGTATACGACTTAACGCATTACCTTTCAACCGGCAACAACTTTGCCTCTGAACTTTCTCAAGGTGTTGCCCTATCAACCTCTACTTCAGGAAGCGCAACAGTACCAATTGTCGTTCATTCAACTAGTGGAGGCGGCCTATCCCTTTCGAGCCTCTCTGTGATTACATCTCCTGGATATGCGACAACTGCAACGCTTGTTGGAAATCCAATTGGCCTATATCCGAACGGAGAAATCTACGAAATTATCTCCACTCATACCGTTTCTTCGCTCACTGGAGCACAATTCCAAGAAGCGAATTTAATCTTTGAATCCGTTACGGGAAATGTTGAACTTTCCTATTCAGATCTCAATGGATTCGGAGAAGTAGAAAACTCAAACGGCTACATCACGCTTCAATCCTCAAGCGCAACAGACATTACTGAAGGCAAAGAAATTACTTGGAGATTTACAGTCAACAATGTCTGGGAAGACACCGAAGAAGTGAAGATTTACGCTGGACAAAAAGCAACGAATGGGGTCAATGGACTGCCATCTGCAATCGTACTTGCACCTCCTGGTGGAAATGCCGTTGAGAATGATGTTGGTATTACTGCCTTTTCAATCCTTAACGATGAGGGTGTTGCTCAAAATTTGGATGATGGATACACCAATCGAAATTTGAGACTAACCGGAAGCGTTCGTTTAGAGGCGCTTTCAGTTTCACCGGATCCTCTTTCTTACTTCACCGTCGTCGAAGAAAGAAGCATCAACAGCACTGGAGAAACTCCTGTCTTTGAATGGACTGAAATTGCAAATCAATCAGGAACCATCAGTGGAGATTTCGATTGGACAGTTGACCTTGGTCCTACAACAGCAGGCGACCACGTTTACCGTTTCAGAATTACAGGATATGAGGGTGGCGACACGGTTTGCCCTGCCTCTGAATACAGGCCAGATGAGGATTGTGCCATTCCATTCAATCTCTCAATCGATCAATTCGCCCCTGAGCTAGTTTCAGTCAAGGTCCTGAATGGACAAGTGGATCCTAATTATGAATCCAACTGGAGATCACTTGTCGATGACACATGGGTCATTCCTTCCAATAATCAATACATCAAGGTTGGAGTAACAGATCTACAGGATTTGCCAGCAACCATCGATTTGCATTACTGGGTCGAATACCAACATGATCAGAACGCAGACGGTATTGCAGATCTATCAGAATATGCCACTGTTGCTTTGACTGGTGATGGTGCTTATCCTACTGCAAATTACACAGGAAACTACAATGATCTTGCAAACCAAGAGCAAGATCCTGTTGGACGAGTCAGCATGTTCCTCGAAGGATATGACCTTGCAGGAAATGCAATTGATGGTGGAGAAGCAGGTATCTTCAACGATGAAGTAACCTATGCTTCAATGCCATCAAAGTCTCCCGAGATTCTTTCCTTTGCCATCGAAAATTCTGCGGGCCGGCCACTTCTCAATTCCAACCATCCGTCCTATGAAGGGGATTGGAATCAAACAATGTACGCTGGTAATGAGTACCATCTGATTGTCAATGCTGAAGATCGAAATGGTTGGAGGGATATCAGTTATATTCGTGTCGATTTGACAAATGACAGAGATGATTTGACCCTCTATTACTTCCCTCGAAACGAAACTGCTTGGACCGATAGCCCTCACATTACAATCGTGGAGGAAGGTGCTGATTCAGATGGTCCACAACTCTTGAGAATGGATGGAGAGGCACTCATCAATCCGTTTACTGATGAATTCTATCTCGATCTCCCGATTAAGATTAACTGGGGTATTGTTGGATTATCTGCTCTTGCCTCTCCAGAAATTCACATTGAAGATCTTGATGGTGCGTATAAGAGGAAGATTGTCGGTTCAACAACTCAAATCACTCAATGGTATTATTCTGATGGAATTCGCCTCGATATTCGAACAGACGAAGCGAACAATCTGATGATTACACCGTACTTTACCGACATCACTGGTTCAATAACAAAGGATGTTCGTCAAGGATATGTCTTCCCTGGAGATACTGTTTCGTTCGCAGGACAATATACCTACATTGATGGATGGTCGGACAGTGTATTCATTCTACCTGAAATGGAGCTGACCCTCGAAGTTACTCGATTGGCTGCTCAACCAAGTACTGCCAATGGCGTTCAATACTTCGCATATGGTGCAGGTGGTGCAGATGGTTCGAAGCAGGATGGCCAACCAACATACCACGCATTTAGCGGAGGAGCATTTGACATCAACATTACTGCACCAACCTCGACAAACGAATACACCTACATGTTCAGATTGGTCAATCTCCCTGATGGAGCAGTCGATAACACAGAGGCGATCTGTTCCTTTTCGACCTCGTATGGATGTGCAGAATTTGTCCTCAAGGTTGATGCAAACGCACCTATGGTAACATCAAACACGTGGACAGTCCGAGACGCAGCAAATTCAGTACTCGATGAAACAATCTCAACGTCAAACTTTAGATGTGTTGATATCGAACTGCAAATCTCTGAAAAAGAAGCCTTGTTTGAAGGCGATGTCGATGTTGCATGGAAGTTCTATATCGATCCAACAAACGACATCACATGGCCTTACTTTGGCACCATCCATGGAACCGATCCTTTGACTGCACCATTGTCACTCTCACCTGTTGCAGGTGGTTACGCAGCTAGTGCAGACTGTGTTGACCTTTGGCCAGCTGTTGATGAAAATGAATTGCCAACTCAAGAACAGATTGGAAATATCGAAGTGGTTTTCTGGATTGAGGGAGCAGATTCAGCAGGTTCTGCAGTTCTTGGTGGAGGGCCAACATCTGATGGTTCTGTTGCGCCAATTTACTCCTCTGAAGCACGATACAATTCCCTTTATTCATTCATCTATGAAGAGGCAAGTTTCGCTGTTAAGGAAGTTGATTTGACACCACGTTCGCCGGAAGTAGACCAATCCATGACGTTGACGATCGAAGTCGTGAACACTGGATCAAAAGAAGGACAAGTAACACTCCGTGTTCAATCCGTCGTTGATGGAGGAATCCCGATTACCGAATCGACAATCACTTCTGAAGCCATTTCAATCGACGGTGAACTTGACATTGAAGTCACTCTCGAAGCCTTCGCAAATCCAACTACTGGAATGTATTATCTCATTTACGATGACGTAACGGGCGATTTGCTTTACAATGGGTCATCAAGCGGCGATAGTTTCAACGTAAAGATTGCTAGTGAAAGCGATGACTCAGGCGGATTATTGCTTATCATTGTCATTCTAATTGGCTTAATTCTTGTTATGGGAGTGGTTGGCCTTGTCCTCATGCGCCGTAACAGCGGAGATGGTGTTGATGCATACATGTACGAAGACGAAGATGAAGGGAAAGCATATGCTGAACTCCCTGGACAATATTCAGGTCCTCAAAGTCCTCCTGCTGATGTGACGCCACAGATGGCTGAAGCAATGCGTGAATTCCCACAATGGTCTCAAGAAGAGATCCAAGGATACTTCGACCAAGGTTGGGACATTGCCTCACTCAAAGACTGGGTTAACAACCAGTAAAGGGCGTGAACCCTTGTCCGTAGAGTTGGAATGGGAGGACGTCGTTTGGGAAGACCCTGATGGCGGTACAATCGTTCTGCATGGAGTTCTTCCAACAACAGTTCACCCACGTCAACTGCGTCCTCGAATTGAATGGCATGCAATCGCTCTTCTGGAAGGTCCTGAAATCGAAGATGTTTGGGAACTTGAGGAAGCCTCGGAAGTCGAATCACAAGGAATCAACCTAGCATCTGCAGTTCTAGGAGGCGGAATTGACTCTGTCCTCATTCAGGATCTTATTCAACTCGATGAGATTCAAACAGGCCGATTTCCAGATCCAGAACCTCGTCGCTTGCATCGATTAGCCCTCCGTCATAATCGTCCCGTTTATTGTATTGAACCGACTCTTGATGATGAGGATTGGGAATTACAACGCACAAATGAAGCGAAGGTATCCACGCATTGGAGAAAACTCCTCTCTATGGTTCGTATTGGCAAAAAATGGAAAAAAGCGGTGAAACGTCGAATATTTGATGCAGAACAACCACCAAAGAATGTATCGAGAGATATGGCGACAGCCAGCGTTCTTACTGCTGCATGGTGGGACATGACCGAATCTCGAATTAATTCTGAACTTTCGAAGTCAAGAGATCTCAGATTTGCTAAAAGATTACGAGGGGCACTTGCGAAGGAACGAGAGGTTCATGGAAACGAGGCAATAGTCCTCGTTCCAATGATTCAAACGTGGAGAACGAGCATTCTTGACTCGTTACAATTACTGCCAGAGGCGGAGGAGATTATTTCATCATCTGGCCCATCGGATACATCAGAGGGAGAGGAATGAACTCAAACATTGATGTAACAGTTGAGAATCAATTGGTTCGATTCGTCTGTCCCAAACCTGTCGACGGAGAGGCTGTTGTAGAACAATTGGATGGACAAAGAGCCGGTGGCATGGTCATCAAATCACTACGTCGTCCACGAGCAACACTTGTTATTGACTCTCAAGGCCGTATCACAGTTCACGGCACCCATCGTGTTGAAGCGGCACGTTCAGCAGCAAAAGAACTCCTTCTCAGACTTGGCCTTGATGACACAGGATTGAAAACAGAACTGGGTCCAATCATAGCATCGTTTAACTTCAATACTGCTGTAAATGTTCAATCCATTGTGGGCAATCTTGGAGCAGGAGAAGGGCATTACGATCAACGTCTTGATTGCGGTATCATTCACGATGAACGACATGACCTTGTGCTTTACGTGTGGTCGAATGGGAAGTGCATCGTTACAGAAGGGCGCCATCCAAAGATGGTGGCTATGGCTGCAGTTTACTGGCGAACCAAGTTCTCTGAACTTGGATTTTCAACCGCATGAGGATTGATGATGACATCCCCGAATCCCAAATGGAACGGGCCAATTTTGGACAACCATTTCCACTTGAATCGTAATGGGCGATATCTCGATGCTGCAAAGGATTTCAAAAATCAAGGGGGAACACATCTTGTCCTCGTTCACTGTCCTGATTTCTCGTCACCACCGACTCACATTGACGAGCACCGAAGCACCTATGCAGATACGATTGCGATGGCTGATGAAGTTCGTAAACATCACGAGTTGAATGTGCGGGTTGTTCTCGGACCTCATCCTGCTGCGTTCGCTCATCAGTTCATCCGATGGATGGATGAAGACGAAGAGAATGGTGCTGAACGTGCTTGCGAAAATTATCGCGATAGTATCGATGCAGCTCTCGAGTTTCTTCACGAAGGGAAGGCCCACGCTATTGGGGAAGTTGGCCGACCTCATTGGCCAGTATCCGACGAAGTTTGGGATCTTTCGAACATGCTGCTCGAAGAAACAATGGCTATGGCGGCAAAGGAAAACATTGCTCTACAACTTCATGTCGAAGGAGAATTAGACTCCACATATCGAGATTTATCGGAAATGGCTCAGAGAGCCAACCTCTCAAAAAACAAGCTTGTACGTCATTATTCACCGCCACAAATCGATGAAACAATGACTCGCGGATTGACCTCAAGTGTTCTTGTTGGAAAAGGTGCTCTTCAGCCATTGATGGAAACCTATGAACAAAACAAAACGGGGTTCATGCTCGAGACCGACTATATGGATGATCCTCGAAGACCAGGTGCAGTCCTTGGCCCGAAAACTGTACCGAAGAGAACGCAACAACTTCTCGAAGCAGGAATGGATGAAGAGGCTTTATGGCGTTGTCATGTTGATGTTCCAAACGCAATTTATGGAGTCAATGAAGAATGATTCATTTTCCTCCCATATCGCCATCACATTCATCATAGGGTTACGATTCGTAGTTCTATGGCAGAAGGACACGGGCACCTCAGAACATCAGTTGTTCTGGTTCTTTTAATACCATTATTGATGCCCTTTGCAACAGCACAAGGTGGAATTGGTTCAATTGCTTTGGATTGTGGAAGCGACCCCGTCATGAATGTCGAGCCGAATGAGTACTCGGATGTGGAATTATTATGCACAGTCACAAACGATGGAACGATTCTTGCCGAAGACATTCAAATTTCAGAAGAATGGGATGGTATATTCGTCGACATTAGCCTTTCTGAAGACTCGTTCACATTAGACGCTGGTCAAGAAGCTGATTTCACAGTCACGTTTGCTGGTGAATCTCGTCTCGATGCTTCCATTGAATATGAATTTACAATTTCAGCGACTGTAACCGCTTGGGGCCCAATTCCGGTTGAAGGAACGCCCCTATCAAACAATGCGAATCATACAGGTGATTTTACAATAGCAAAGTTCGGGATGATTACTCTCGATGTGCCTGATACATCGAATCGAAACATGAAAACAAGTGATGAGATTTCGATTACATTCCAAGTTGAAAACGATGGAAATGCCGAGGATCGTATCGAAGTGGAAGTTTCGAATTCAAATCAACTTGAAATGGAAGGATTTATCTTTACTGCAGGCACGTTCTTTGCAGAAAATGTACAAGCAGATGGCATCTCATCTCTGTTCGAGTTGATCGTTCGAGCTCCGAGTGATGCTCCTGACGAAATTCGTATCGAAATCAATATTGTAGCAACGAGCACCAATGATGGTTCCGTTTCCGACTCAGTGAGTTTTGACCTCATTGTTGAAGCCGAAAGTGAATCCTCGTCTCTTGGTGCCCTCTCTATTGAGAACACTGACGATTTGGCAATGTATGGAGCGATTGGCGGTGGAGTTCTCTTCGTCATCTTCCTTCTCATTATCATCTCTCGCATCTCTAAACGAAACGCATCTCGTAATGTTGCCGTTACTGAAGAGCCAGAAGAAGAAGCAATAGAAATCGATGATGAATTCGATCTTGATTTCGATTTTGAAGAGGATGAGGATTTTGTTTCCGATGACCTCGATGCTATGTTTGACGATTTGTAACGCCGTCGCCTTTTTCTTCAAGGTCGAGTAAGGCCAATATTTGGTCCAAAAGAAGGGGAATACTCAAAGACGTGGTGTGCTGGGTAACACCTGCGATTGGTGAGATGCGGATGCTAGGTCTAAAGGGAAAAACAGCCGTAGTGTTTGGAGTTGCGAGTGAAGATTCGATTGCTTGGGCGATTTGTCAGCAACTTGCAGAGGCTGGAGTGGACCTGTTTTTGGGATTCCAAAAGCGATTCATGTCTCGGGTTTTCCAACTCAAAGACAAACTGCCTGCAATCAAAGGATTCTATCCTCTTGACGTTGCTCAAGATGAAACAACCGGTGAATTCTTCGAGGCCTTTTCAAAAGAACATCCAGGTAGAAAAATCGATATTCTCGTCCATGCAATTGGATTTGCCCCTCGCAGTTGCTTTGATCGGCCAATTCTCTTCGTTGAAGACGCAGATATCAATACAGCAATGACAATCTCTGCCAACTCTTTGCAACGATGTTTGAAATTCGCTATGCCTCATCTCAGTGAAGGTTCCTCGACCATTACTCTCACCTATGCAGCATCTACTCGTTTTGTTCCCTCCTACGGAATCATGTCCATGGCTAAGGCAGCTCTTGAATGCTGGACAAGAGAACTTGCTTGCCATCTTGGGCCGCATGGGCATCGTGTAAACAGCATCTCTTCAGGACCAATACGAACCATCGCCGCATCTGGTATACCAGGATTTGATAAAATTCTTGATCACGTTCAAGCAAACGCTCCTTTGAGAAGAAATGTGAACCAATCCGACGTAGCAGGCACAACTCTTTGGCTTGCAAGCCCTCTTTCTGCAGGGGTTACTGGACAATGTATTCATGTCGATGCAGGCTATTCGATCACCATGGTGCCCCAGAGCATTATGGATGTATGAGGTGAACAAGATGACCATCACAACCGATGACGGAAAACCATGTGAAGGGCTGGACCAAGGTCCGTTTGAACCGATTGCAGTAATTGGTGTTGCGGCGATGATGCCAGATGCCCCTGATCTTGATGCATTCTGGCAGAACATTATCGATTCACACGTAAGTATTCGAGAAATCCGAGACGGGCGTTGGCCAGGTCCTGTAGAACATTTTTGGACTGAAGGAAAGCCAGGAGACATCAAACATGGATTTACTTATTCTAAAATCGGTGCATTCGTAGAAGGATATGAATTCGATTGGAGGAGATGGAGGCAACCCCCTGGTACGCTTCCGCAAATAGACCCATGTCAATTATGGGCAGTCTCCGTTTCAGCGAAAGCAATAGAGCAAGCAGGATATGGAGAAGACGGTAAGGTCTTTCCTCGAGAAAGAGCAGGTGTTGTTTTCGCCAATGCGCTCGGTGGTGAAAACAGGAATCTCTCGAACATCCGTGTGTGGTCAAACCATACAGCCGAACTTGCTCAACAGCATGGTATGCCTGCTTCCTCAAAAGATTCGTTTATCGAGGATGTGAACCAACACTCTCCTCGAGTCGATGAAGATACAATGCCGGGTGAACTCGCAAACGTTGTTTCAGGAAGAGTTGCTAACTTACTTGACCTGCAAGGACCAAATCACGCAATGGATGCTGCCTGTGCATCATCGATGGCTGCGGTTATGGATGCCTGCCGATTATTACAGACACGGCAAGCAGATGTCATGCTTGCTGGTGCAACCGATCGAACAATGGATCCCGCAACTTATGCTAAATTCAGTGCCATTGGTGCTCTGTCTCCTACACATTCTACGCCGTTCGATGCTCGTGCAAATGGGTTTGTGATGGGAGAAGGAGCTGGAGTGATGGTGCTCAAGCGCCTATCGGATGCAATTTCTGATGATGATGTCATTCACGCAGTTATTCGCGGCGTTGGAGGTTCATCGGATGGCCGAGGCAAAGGAATCACTGCACCGAGCCAACGGGGACAAATTCAAGCCATAGCTCGTGCCTACAACCAAGCAGGATACCCTGCTTCATCAGTTGAATTGGTTGAAGCTCACGGCACTTCAACCAAGGTTGGGGACGCAACTGAACTATCGACACTGGCTCGTCTTTGGACGGATGCGGAATCAGGAGATAATGTTGCAGTAGGCTCAATAAAATCTCAAATTGGTCATCTTAAAGCAGCAGCAGGAATTGCAGGAATCATCAAATCAGTTATGGCACTTCATCACCGCACAATTCCTCCCTCTGCTGGATTTGAAACTCCAAACCCAACAGTAGATTGGCCAAACATCCCGTTCTTTGTACCTACAGAAGCAAGAGAATGGCCATCTCCAAGCGATCATCCTCGAAGGGCAGGAGTCTCAGCATTCGGATTTGGAGGGACAAATTTCCACATCGCACTTGAGGGATACGAACCTTCCTATCATCAAGAAATGGCCCAAGATTGGACTGAGCGATGGCATTCCTATGCTCGTTCTTCTTCAGTTTCAGCACCTTCAATCCTAGATGCCAGTGTCAAACCCACTATGACGCATGAAGCATTGAAATCCATTGAAGGAGGCGTGCTTCTTCTTTCAGGCGATTCTATCGATGAACTATCTGCTTCTCTTGCAACAGTTCAGTTTGAAGGTACATTGTTTGATTCTGATCCTCGTGGATTGCGTCTTTCAATGGCATTGCAAGAGGCGAGTTCTGATTTCAATGCAAATGCTCCTTGTCGAATGGCACTTGTTGCTACATCTTGGGCTGAGTATGAAAAGAGAAAGACACTTGCATTGGGTTCCCTTTCAGACAAAGCCAAATGGGGCTTTTTGCAAGCACAGGGCATTTTGGTAAGTGACGAAGCAAGTCTTTCAAGTGATGCAAAAATTGCTCACATGTATCCTGGTCAAGGTTCCCAATATGTTGGAATGACAACCGATCTTTTCAATCGATATGGTCCTGTACAAGATGTATGGGAAGCATCGGATTCAACAATGGTGGAGGTTCTCGATGGAGAAACACTCTCCTCCTTCGTTCTAAGAGAAGGTCTGGAAAAGGAAGAACGAATAGCGGCTGAGCATAAACTCAAGCAAACTGAATACACACAGCCTGCAATGTTGACTGCAGATCTAGCCATTGAACATGCTTTGAATGCATATGGTCATCATCCGGACATGGTTGCAGGCCACTCTTTAGGAGAATACGCTGCTCTTATGGCATCGGGTATTCTCAACATGGATGGGGCATTACGAGCTGCTGCTGCCCGTGGAACCGAAATGGGTTCTGTCGAAATAGATGACAAAGGATTGATGGCAAGCGTCACGGCTCCATATGAAGACGTTGACCGTATACTCTCCGCTTCTGATGGTTACGTGATAGCAGCAAACAAAAATTCTCCGAAGATGACTGTTATTGCAGGTGCAACAAATGCTGTTCAAAATGTCATGAAGATCTTTGAAGAAGAAGGATTCAATTGTGTCCCATTAGCAACGAGCCATGCTTTCCACTCAAGTATTGTTGCCCCAGCAAATGAGCCTCTACGCCGATTCCTCTCCTCTCTTGAAATCAATTGGCCTCGAATTCCAATCACTGCAAACGTTGATGGAACATTTTATCCTACTGAAGGGCCTGATGCAAAGGAAGGGATTTTGGCAAAACTCGCTCCCCAAATGGCTTCCTCGGTTGAATGGACAAGTCAGATTCAGACGATGTATGCCTCAGGTGCTCGCATCTTTGTTGAGGTTGGACCAAAGAGAGCATTGACAATGTTCGCCTCTCAAATTCTTGAGAATCAACCGCATCTTGCTGTGATGACAAACCACCCCAAGCAAGGAGGTATAGCTTCATTCCTAACCGCAATAGGGGCTCTCGCTGTAGCAGGACGTCCGCCAAAGCGGATAGAAGCTGACTCACCTGTGTTCTCAGATGCTTTTAGAGCAGGACCCATTGAAGCTCACTCAGCAATGGAAGTTCCAATTCGCTCAAGTCAAGAAGATCTCAGAATCCGTGCACGTCCGCTTCCATCCAAGGGTGGTACGGCGCCAACAGTATCCGCACCCACTTCAACCACAGTTCAAGTTGTCAAAGAAACAACAGTTGCCGATTACATTGGCGATCGAATTTCAGCGCATTGCGGCTATCCAGCAATGTTTTGCCAAGGAATGGTCAATCTTAGGACGGGACTCGGCCTTTCAGAATCTTCTATTCAAACCATTATTGCAGGAATACAAAATGAAGCGAAAACAGATTCTGAAGTCGATGTTTCAAGTGCAGAGACAGCAGCTGATTTAGAACGCTGGGTTCGCCAAACACCTCACGGGTGGGCTCCTCAAGTTCACCTCGCATCTTCTCAAAAGAGTGCTCAAGTGCAATCTGTAGCGGTGCATGATCCATTGATGCAACGACGATCAGACCCGTATGTTGTTTCCGGTATTTCCCTTGGCCTTCCAGGTGGAGAGAAGGTCTTCGACGAGGATGTTTTCGAACGTTTAGTGCGTGGAGAAACCTGTATTCAAGAAGTCTCAGACGAGTACAAACAACGCCTTCTTGATAAGAATATTACGCGCCTGATAAAGGGGCGAGATGGCTCAGTCAATATGGAGCAAGCAAAGGTATTTGGCGACATTCCACAACTTGCAGGGGTCAAAGCAGCCTTCGATTTAGCGGAAGAATTTGGCGTCGATCCAAAACTTGTCCTTGCCTGGGATATCACAACTCAACTAGCTATGGGAGCAGGCCTTCTTGCATTACGTGATGCAGGTATTCCACTTACTCCAGAGGAGCAGATTGGCAAGGGCGGTCTCCGATTGATTCGCAATTGGCAAGTTCCTTCAGTTCACAGAGATCGAACAGGAATCGTCTTTGCGTCTTGTTTCTCTGGAATGCAGATGGCCATGAAGCATGCCAAGTCAGACGGCGATGATGGTGAAGGGAAGTTCGATCGAAGATACCTTTTCCAAATCTTGACTATGGGTCATTCACAATTCGCTCAATATACTGGTATTCGTGGACCAACAACAACGATCAACCTCGCTTGTGCTTCCGCAACCGGTGCTTTCCAAATAGCAGAAGACTGGCTTGCAAACGATCGTGTTGACCGAGTTGTGATTCTTTCTGCTGATGATGTGACCGGTGATGAACTATGGGAATGGATTGGAAGTGGTTTCGCAGCTTCTGGAGCAGCATCGACAAGCAATGTTGTAGAAGATGCAGCATTGCCATTCGACAAGCGTCGAAATGGACTGGTTCTTGGTATGGGTGCGGCAGCATTCGTTGTCGAACGAAAGAGCGAAGCAGAACAACGAGGTGTCCAACCAATTGCTGAATTGCTTGGTGCAAAGACGGCGAATTCCGCATATCATGGAACCCGTCTTGATGTTGAACACGTTGCTGAAACGGTTGACAGTTTTGTTGAGGAAATGGAACAGAAATGGGGCTTAAACCGTCATCAAATGGCAAAAGAATTGGTTTTCTATTCACATGAAACATACACACCTGCTCGTGGAGGCAGTGCACAAAGTGAAGTCCGTGCGCTTCGTAAGACGTTTGGCGATAGTACGGATGAAATGGTCATTGCTAACACGAAAGGATTCACTGGACATCCTATGGGTGTAGGCATTGAAGATGCAAGTATGTTCTATGGACTAATGAGTAAGAGAATACCTCCTATTGCGAATCATAAAGTTCTGGATGAAGAACTTGGTAATCTCAATCTTTCAAAGGGAGGCGATTATTCTGGCTTGAAATACGGAATGCGGTTTGCAGCTGGCTTTGGTTCACAAATTGGCCTTTCATTGGTACGTTCTTGGCCTATTGTTGGTGAGCGAATCGATGGGAAGCGTTTGCTTGCATGGTGCCGCAATCTTTCTAATAATGATGATATTCAACTCCGTGTCCTCGATAATAAATTGGTTGCATATGTCGATGGCGATAACAATCTACATGGTGGAATCCAAGGTGATGTGTATGAGGTGACAGCACCATTCGAAGGACTTCCTTCTGAAGTAGAAGCACCTGCTGAAGAACCAAAAGAACCTGTGAAGGTCGAACCTGTGGTCCACCCAACACCAGAACCGACTCCCTCAACACCAAGCACGCCTGTTCCAATGGCGAGTGGAGATATGGTGCAAACTGTGATCGATGTTGTAGTCAAGCACACAGGATATCCTGCTGACTTCGTCGAACTTGATCAAGATCTCGAAGGTGAACTTGGAATTGATACGGTCAAACAAGCAGAAATTATGGTCGATATCCGACAACATTTCGCACTCCCAGTTGATGAATCGTTTATCCTATCGGATCACCCGACCCTGAATCACATGATTGGTTACATCCAGAAGATGCAAGGAGGTGAAACGCCGGTGGTTGTTGCTGAACAAACGGTTTCAACACCAGTTGTTGAAACAGCACCAACTGCTGAACCTGCGGAAGAACCAATTCCTCCGAAAGCAGTTGCAACAACTTTAGATGCGGAAATGACCCAACAGGTGATTGATGTTGTGGTAAAGCATACTGGCTATCCTGCGGATTTCATCGAATTGGATCAAGATTTGGAAGGTGAACTTGGTATCGATACGGTGAAACAAGCCGAGATTATGGTCGATATCCGTACTCTGTTCGCATTACCAGTTGACGAAGACTTCCTCCTTTCCGAACACCCAACACTGAATCATATGATTGGGTATATCGTGAAGATGACAGGTGGTGCCCCTGCAGCATCTCCAAGTCCTCAATCCATGCCAGAAGCACAACCTGTTGCTGCAGAAGCAATTGAACCAACTTCACAAACTGCACCACTGGTCAAGGATGCGAATATTGAATCTTCTTTGATTGAAGTCGTTGTGAAACATACGGGATATCCAGCAGATTTCATCGAAATGGATCAAGACTTGGAAGGTGAACTCGGAATTGATACGGTCAAGCAAGCCGAGATTATGGTTGATGTACGTGAGATTTTCTCACTTCCAGTCGATGAGGATTTCCTCCTCTCTGATCACCCAACACTGAATCATTTTGTTGGTTATATCGTGAAGATGAAAGGTGGTCAGCCTGAAACACAAACAGCAACGCCCGTTGTAGAGGAATCTGTTGCCACACCAGTTCCTGCGCTTTCAACTTCGGAAGATGCAGGTTGTCGACGTTGGCAAGTAGAGGTTGAAGAGGCAGAATCGATTGCAGATAGTCTCTCGCTTGAAGGAACAATCGTAATCACTGATGATGGATGGGGGATTGCAGAAGCTCTATGTTCTCGATTAGAAACTCGTGGTTTATCCACCATACGCGTTGGATTTGAAGCAGGAATCCGAGATGTTTCGATTCAAACAGAACAAGGACGAACAGTACATCGAGGAGATCCTGGAAACAACGACCATCTCCAGGCGATTACTTCCACTCTATCAGATGTTCAATTAGCTGGTGTGATTCATCTTGCACCTATGAAACTCGCATCTGCGAAATGGTCTGAAGATGCAACCCCATCCTCTCAAGTAACTCTCTCAGCCCATGGCTGGTTTGGTTTACTCAAAGGATTAGATGCAAAGTTTGCAAGTCTTCCCAATGGATTAATCGCTAGCGTGACAGCAATGGATGGGCGTCATGGAACCCTGGGAGAGCGTTTCAATTCGATCCAATGCGCAGCTTCAGGCGTTACAAAATCCTATTCCTTTGAACAACCACACCTACGTTCTCGTGCTTTAGATGTTCATCCTGAATTGATTTTCGATGCGGAACAAGCGGCTGAACTTATTGAAAATGAACTGTTCAACTGTGGGGGAGACGTTGAGGTTGGCCTTGATCGCGATCGACGCCGTTGGATATTAGCTGCATTTGCGGAAGATGTTGTAGGCGAGATCGAACCATTGCAATCGGATGACGTATGGCTCGTTTCTGGCGGCGGTTCTGGCGTAACAGCTGCGTGTATGATCGGTGTTGCCAAAGCGAGTGCAAATGCTGGAGCAGCATTCCATCTGCTTGGCCGCTCTGTTCTTATCGAGCAAACTGCTGAATGGCTGGATTGGTCAGAAGAAAAGTTGTCGGAGGAGAAAATGTCTCTCCGTCAACGACTCATAGAGGCTTCTGAATCTGGAAAAGTTACGATGGTTGAATGGAATCGTGCTTGGCAGAAATTCACTCGAAGTAGAGATGTCTACCAAACCCTATCCGAAATAGAGGTCACTGGAAACAGAGCATTCTATCATTCCATTGATGTGACGGATGCTGATGGCCTTCGAGCGCTTGGAGCATCTCTGCCTCAACCGATTACGGGTCTTATACACGGCGCAGGTCTCGAGGATTCCAAACTTGTTGGGGACAAATCGTGGGACACCTTTGACAACGTTGTTCGAGTGAAAATTGATGGATGGGCTGCATTAATGGGTGCAGTAACATCATCGAATGGGGTCTTGAGATTCGCGAGCGCATTTACATCGGTTGCTGGAAGATTTGGAAATGGGGGTCAGACAGACTATGCTGCTGCGAACTCAATACTTGATGCTGAGATGGCACGTCTTACTGCAAAAGGAGATTGCCGTGCCGTTGCTATTGGATGGACCGGATGGAGAGATGTTGGAATGGCAACTCGAGGGTCAATTGAAGCAGTGTTTGAAGAAGCAGGTATTGAAACTCTACCCGTTGAAACGGGAGTTCAAATCTTTGTTGACGAGGCACTGCGAGGTGGAAAGCGCAAGGTCATCGCTTGTGGTTCTCTTGGCCTTATGGACCGATTCGACTCATTCAGAGAGGCTCCATTGATGCTTTCGCCAGATATGGCTTCTCTCATAGCAGATCCTTCCCGCTTCCCGTTTATCGACAAGGTTCTTTCTGTCGAAGAAGAACATTCGATGATGACCCAAAGTACACTTTCTGTAGCAGTTCATCCATTCTTATCCGATCACGCCATTGATGGCATACCCTATCATCCTGGTGTAATGGCTCTTGAGATGTTCGCTGAAAATGCGCTTCTGCTCTGCCCACATACCTGCCTTGCTGGATTTGAAGACGTTAAGTTCGGTTTGCCTGTGAAACTGATGAAGAATTCAATGACTGTTCGAGTTCTTAGCGAAGTTGTCCGTTCAGAGGGAGATGTCTCCTGGGTATCGTGTACCCTCGTATCAGATTTGACCAATTCAGACGGAGTCGTCTTCGGTGAACGTGAACATCATCAAGCAACAGTTCGACTTGTATCAAAGTCTGAGGATTTGAGCGGATTCTTGGAAGAGGAGATTACATCACTTCCATCAATCGGAATACCACCGCAAGGGCGACTTGAACATCATGCCTCATTCATCTATCTGAGATATTTCCATGGTCCTCGATTCCAGTCCCATGGTGGTGTTTTACGAGGCGTAGGCGACTCTGAACAACCAGGTGTCGATGGAATCGCATTGATGCGTCATCAACTCCCAGCAACCGATCAATTTGCTCTTGAACGCGATGGGGAAGAAGTTCTTCTCGAAGCCTTACCGATGCTGATTGAAGCAGGTTTCCAGAACGCAGGGCTTGTTGCTATGGAGTCAGAAGGCTTCAGCAGTCTACCAGTTGGAATTGAATGGTCGACAATGCTGCGTGTTCCTGAAAAGGACGAGAAGTTGCGATTACGTTCTGTTCGAACTCAGGTAGAAGATGCAGGAGTCACCGTCCATGATGTATTGATTATTGGGGATGATGATGCTCCTGTTGTTGCTTTGAAAGGTCTTCGATTAAAGGCAATGGCGCCCGTGCCTGATGATCAAAAATTCACTCTCGAACGCTGAGGGTGATGTGTTGAAAGCAAAATTCGATTACATCGAAACTGAGCATAACATACGTTTGCTTGTTGCTACATGCCAAATCGGGCAGGTTGATGCTTCAACATTGACGCTGGTTGATTGGGATGAGATTCGTACGTTCAAAACAGATAAGAGAAGGAATGAACATCTTAGTGCTCGATGGTTGTTAGAACAAGCATTGTTCGAATGGGGTCTAGGTGACCTCTCTGCATTAATGATTTCAAGAACAGAAGAACGAGCTCCTTACCTCAAAGTCATTCATGGTATGTGGATTCAGTACCCATTGCCTAGCATCTCAATTTCGCATAGTGATGGCCTTGCGTGTGTTTCTCTCATCGAGGAAGGCTGGACCGTTGGAGTCGATGCTGAGCCATTAAATCGTCCTCCGAAACCAGCCGTATTCGATATGATGGCTAAGGGAGATGAACTCGTACGATTGAATGATGGAACCTTAGATCCATTGTTGGCCTGGACAGGGAAGGAAGCAATTCAGAAAGCCCTTCGAATGGGAATGCATTTTAATCCAAGAGATATCGAAATTCCAATTGGAAACTTAGATAATAAAATCTCAATTGGAAATTCAATAATTCAATTGGAAAATTACTCAAATCTGACGCATAAAATTATGATTGCTTATGGAGTTGATCTTACTCCCATAAGGTCTCCTGAAGAGGCTCTTCTTGAAGCAACGAGAGATGCAATGAATTCTGGAGCATCTTGGGGTGTTGGATGTTCAACAACTCGTAATAACACGTGAATTATTTATTCCAAAAGCGACTTGATTCCCATTCAAGTCCGAATAGGATTCCTATCTCTGTCAGTATCACGTAATTGAATAGCAAATACATGAAATACGCAATCACGATCACAAGAAGAGATGTGTTGACGACCTTTCTTCTCTGTCTCTTCAAATCATCGAGTGTGCAAATTCCTCGATTTCTAAAGTACATGACTAGGCCGATGATGACGAAAAGACTTGCTAATCCGAGCATTGTTGGTCTGAACCACCAGTAACTGCCAGTCCCCCAGTACAATGTGTCAGATAAGGCAGCTGCACTGCTTACGCTTGCGAACCCGAACATGATCATTACAACGCTCGGCAAGCAACACATGGATGCGATTATTGTTGATGTTGAAACCAACTTGATAAGAGACTTTGAGTCGTTCTCAACCTCCTCCATGAACTTAAACTCCTCTTCCTACGATTAAACCATTGTTCAGAAACATGAAGCAAAAAGACCACTTTCAGATGGATTTGAATAGACTTGGAGCGGCAAAACGGGTGTTCCATCAGACCACTTCCCCATATCAGTAAGCATCGGAGTGTCGATGAGATTCGCATATGCAAAATCAGCAGTGTTCAGATCGCTCCGGCTATGGGCCACAACCCAATCTGCTTGTGCGTCTATTCTTCGATACATGGCCCAATCTGCAAGCGTATCGTGTGCTTCGTTCGCAGGGATATAATGAGTTGCAACAAGGCGAGGGAATCCATATCGATCGCTTGGAATGTAAATCAGTAATGTTTGATTATCATCAACTGAATTGAACAGTTCAATATGATGTACACTATCGCATTGACCGACTGTCATATCGTCTTCACTGACCACAAGATGTACGAGTGTATTTTCCGGTAAACTTGTGTAATTTGGCAACCAGTCTTCTTGTACAGGTCTAGCAGCGGCCATTTCTGTGTCGACAACAAGTGTTTGATTCCCCCATTCCTTGTCTAGAGCCATTTGTAGGACTTGCAATGAATATGCACCGCCTAGGCTATGTCCACCTATCCACAAATGTTGTGGAAGGATTTTCAAATCACCTAATGTTTGATTGACAAAATCATCTCGTGTTGTATCCTCGATTCGCTCTTGCAGCAAATCGATCGCAGATTGAAGAGCATGCATTCTCGGGACATGATGTGGCCAGTTCGACATACCGTTCTCTTCAACGAGAGTGAATGTGTCTGCTTCTTCTGGTCGAACGTCTGTTGGGTATTGGATATAGGCGACGGCCATGCCTTTTCCAACCAAATGATCAATCCAATCAGTGTAGGATTCGATGGATGGATTCTTGAAAGCATGAAGCAAAATTGCGAGTGGTACTCCTTCGATGCCAGGATCATTTGGTAACAGAGGCAGGTGGAGGTAAACGGAGAACTCAATATCCTCTTCAGTAGGACCTTGTATATCAGAAACGATTTCAGGAATTGGATAAGGGTATTGAATAATCGCAGAATCGAAGGGTCCTGGCTGAGCTCCATAGCCCATGGAAGGTGCATCAGGGGGTGAGGGTGCTATTCCGATGAGTGCAGGTATGCCTGGCATAACAAGCCAAGCTGCAAAGAAAATTGTACATAGGTGCAAGACTGTATACGTTTTCTCTGTTTTGCTTTGTTCACGCTTGGGAAGATGTGGAGGTCCTCGTACTGCTATTGCTGATGATAAGAGAAGAACACCGTAGATTGTTGGTAGAAGCAAAAAGGCTCCACGGATGTAACGAATATCCATGAGCAAGAAAATAATCCAAGACGCTAGAACGGCTCCAATCAACAAAAGGAGTCCAACAATGACCAATGGATGCAACTGTATGCCCTTTTGCTTTCGAATAGCAACCCATATGCTCAATGAGAGGACGAGGGCTGATAAAATCGCAATTGTAACAATATGCTTGCGTAAAAAGAAGGTCCAAGAAAGAGTACGTATTGCCTGAGGCCAGATAGCATTCTGAATAGGTTCTCCTAGGAGAAGCAAGTAAATTGATTCAGATAATGCGATAACTGCGCCAAGAATGAGAGCACTTGGATGAAGGAAAGGAGACTTCAGGACTCTTTGGTAGAGGGAGAATTCCTCTTTGATTCCATCCTCCATATGTTGAGGAACGACCTCGAGTTCAAAAAACGTCGTTCTGGCAATCAAGCATTGACGTTACGTACTTCTGGTGTTTGATCTGCAATCATAAACTCAAGCATTGCAGCCCACATGACGAATTCCATACTCTTCATGAGTTCATCTTCGCCACCTACAACCTCGATCATGTTGTCAAGAGTATCATCTGGTGAATGGTATGCACTGTAATCAGAATCGTATGCTCCAAGGTGGAAAATTGTTTGAGCACCTAGGTCTCTAAATGTAACGTGGTCTGAGCGTCCGAATGTATCTTCATGGACATCCATCACAAGATCTTCATGCTCAGGCCAATGCTGGTCGCAACCAGCACCATACGTGCCTTCGATTCGCATGTCCATCGGTGCTCCTAGGATGTCTCTATGAACGTGGTCAAGGATTGTAGTTATCTCTACATCTTGCACTTCTGGATCGATATCTGGACCGGACCATGCATGATATGGATACGGTTCACCAGTTGGCTTGATTGCAGGATAGGAGATCCCCATCATGTCCATGTTGATGTAAAACCGAAGTTCCTTGTCATTAGGTAAACAATAATCACAATCATTGTTGGCAAAGGAACTAGATCCACGCAAGCCTTCTTCCTCAGATGACCACAGTGCGAGGAATGTATCGCATTGTACTTCAATATCGACGAAGGCTTTGGCGAACAACATCATACTGACGGTTCCTCCAGTATTGTCGTATGCACCTTCGTAGGTTCCGCCCCCAGGAGGACCTCCTGGTGGTGCGATGTCCATGTGTGCTCCCATACCTTGAACACAAGAATCATCACGTCCCTCTTTCCATGCAATAACGTTCAAACTTTCAGGTTCGGTTGGATTCCCGTGGTCGGTGACACGCAGGATATGAGTTTCGTACCCTAGTCCTTCAAAATGACCTTGGAAGAAAGAAGCCGCACGTTCGAATGCTGGATTTGGAGTCCCCATCCATCGATTGATGTATCCTCCGCACTCGGTCGAATCCGTACAAACACTTGTGATAAATTCCATCTTGTCAAGCCATTCTTCACCGTTTACAATCGGCGTTCCATTTGTGATGGGCATCTCGAGTGCTTCACCAGTTCCATCTGGATGAACGATGGTAAGCGTAGCTTCCTCAACATAAGGCGTGAGAAGGAATTTTCCATTGATTTGGTCACCGGCTACAGTCACATATCCATTCGGAAGGAGAGTGTCGTTAACGAAGAGCATAACTCCAGTTGGAACAGAGAGAGAACGACCATTTCCTTCGAGAATGAATTCATGCCACTCCCCAGTTCTGAGTGTTACGTCTTCTGGAGATGTGAAATCGATTTGAAAGATAGACGAAACAATTGGTTGATCATCTTCACCTTCTTCACCAAAACATCCTGACAAAGAGGCAAGAAGCATTAGTACGACAAGAAAGATGCCTTTGGAGGCTTTCAGCGTCTGCATAGTTGATGCTGTTCGCAATTCACTCATAGGCTTTGTCAATGGAGGTGCGGATAGCGGGAGTCGAACCCACGACATAAGGTTGGAAACCTCAG
>JBMZTB010000016.1:0-30419 GCA_049623485.1 Candidatus Poseidoniaceae archaeon | reverse complement strand
GGTCAAGGACAGGGTCAAGGACAAGGTCAAGGACAAGGTCAGGGACAACAACAAGGTCAGCAAGGTCAGCAAGGTCAGCAAGGACAGCAAGGTCAGCAAGGACAGCAAGGTCAGCAAGGTCAACAAGGCCAGCAAGGACAGCAAGGTCAGCAAGGACAGCAAGGTCAGCAAGGACAGCAAGGTCAACAGCAAGACAATGGGCAAGGACAGCAGCAACAAGGTGGAGACCAAGGAGGCCAACAAGGTCAACAAGATAGTCAAGACCAAAACGGTCAGAACCAAAACGGTCAGAACCAACAGCAGCAAGGACAAACCCAGAACGGTCAGCAAGGTCAACAAGGCCAGCAAACCGATCAACAGCAAGGCCAGCAACTTGACAACCAAGACCAAAACGGCGAAAACGACAACGATGGAGACGGCATCCCTGATGACCTCGACAACGATGACGACAACGACGGATTGGTTGACGAGCTTGACGACAACCCGCAAGATCACGACAACGACGGAATTGACGACGCTGAAGACAGCGACGACGATGGCGATGGAATCGATGACGATGAAGAAGTGAACGACAATGATCCTAACACGAACATTTACGATCACGACAACGATGGAATCAGCGACGCTGTTGACCTCGACATCGACAACGATGGAATCGACAACCGAAACGACGTTGCCGAAGATGGTGTTACCGATCTATCCCGTGACCACGACAACGATGGCATGGATGATGGAGTAGACGACGATGACGACAACGACAACATTCTTGATGTCGATGAAGCAGACGGTGACTTCGGTAACTACCGCTACGATCACGACAACGATGGAATCTGGGATCTCAGTGACACCGATGACGACAACGATGGTCTTTCAGACTGGTTTGAAGTCAACGATGGCAACGATCTCACTGGTCAATTTGACCACGACAACGACGGCCTCGAGGACCACCTCGATGACGACGATGACGACGACGGAATCATTGATTCCTTCGAAGTTTGAATACGTTGAACGGATTTATGTTGTAACTCCAATACAACTTGTATTGGACGGCCGGGCCTCAGGGGAGTCAGCTCCCCTGAGGCTCCTTTCTTTTTGATATCCTTTTATTCAGGGTGATACTTTCGACTCTCAACCACCCATTGTTTTGATATACAGTTCTCTAGTCAGCAACCTGTTAAGAGGGGCTCACATGCTGGAAAACCGATATAAAAAGAATTCAGAATCGAACATACTCACGTCAGTAATTTTAGTCATGCTCATGGTTTTGAGCACAACAATTGCAATGATGATTCCTACAGAATGGGATGAACCTGAGACGACCGTTGATGTGGAGTACAGTCCTATGGAAAGCAGTCCAGCTATGCAATCAATGAATCAAGCAGGCCAAGGCAATTATGATGGCGCTACAACGTTCAATACCGACAATGTCCACCCCTCTCTTCGTGACATTATGTGGGCTGATACAGGCGTTGCATCGGGGGTAATCCACGATATTGCAGCCATTGAAGCAATCATGGCTTCAAACAATTTCCTTATCGAGGAATCAAACCGCGATGATCACGACAACGACGGGATCAGTGATTTGTACGACCTTGATGACGACAACGATGGAATTTATGATTTACTTGAGCGATTCGATGGTTGCTTTGGTACAGACCCGTTCGATCACGACAACGATGGAATCCTCGATATCGACGATTATGATGATGACAATGATGGTATTCTTGAAGGGCCAATTGATTATGAGGCACTGGAAGCGCAAGGATTCGATCCTCGAAACGTTTCAACAGACCGATATGTAGTCGAAACAACTCTCCACCCTTGGATCACTCCGCCGACGGCGGTTGGCGCTTTCTATCTGGCAGATCAACACCCGTTTGACCACGACAACGACGGAGTAACCGACGAAGATACAGACGGTTCAGGAGCAGGCCGATTCGACGAGGACGACGATAACGATGGGCGAATTGATCAATTTACATGGCCTTGCGACTTTGATAATGATGGCGTGAGAGACTATTTCGATGAAGACGACGATGACGATGGCGTTGCAGACGTTGAAGATTCAAATCCCTATGACGCAACAATTACGACATCTCACACACAAGCAGGCAACCTTTTCGTAGCCCCAGTAGTATGGGATTTTATTGATTACAGAGACTATTCTGGTGGCGTAAATTACGTTACACTGGAAGCTGCAAGAGTTGACGCAAACGACGAATTCGATTGGGCTGGCGGAACAACCGGAGACGGGGCTGCTGGCGTCCCTTCATTCACAGATATTATCGATGGGGATCTTGATGGAGATGGAATTCCAAACTTTATCGATCCAGACAACGATAATGACGGAACTCCCGACTCTGCAGATACTGATGATGATAACGACGGAATTCTCGATATGTTTGACCCTGATGACGACAACGACGGTATTCCTGATGTCTGTACAAACGTCGATTTCAACAACGATGGCCTTAGTGATTATACATGGACAGACAGAACTCCATATGAAACCCCTGGGGGCAATACAGACGGTAAAGCAGGAGTAGATTGTGAACTCGATTACGACCAGGATCTTGATGACGATCGCCTTCGACCCTTTGACCAAAACTACAACGCAGTTTACGATTGGCTCGACCCAGATATGGGAGGGACAACCTCTCCAGACAATCTAGGAAACGTCTTGGTTAGCGGAGATGCTACAAACTTTGAGTACGATACCGATGACGATAACATCGATAACGAAAATGATAGTTTCCCGCTCGACAAAGCTTCCGTCGTTCTCACTTGGAATTGCCCAACTGCAGCAAACCCGAACCCAACAAATCCAGATCCTCGTTGCCAAACACGACGTGCTTCTTTCTCACAATTCAATGACTGGGATGGAGATGGTGTCCTAAACTGGGAAGATATCGATGATGACAATGATGGAATTATCGATATTCTCGATATCGACTGGGATTGCGATCTCGATAACGATGGAGATCTTCACGCTATTAACGGTGCATTATACCGTGACGATGGTCCAAATGCTGTCGACTCTGACATCGATGGAGACGGTCTTGAAAACGACATTGATTGGGACGATGACAACGACGGGCTATCGGATTTGTATGACCCAGATGACGGGAACTGTGGTCTTGTAGACCCTGACCTAAATGACGCCTTCCAACAACCTGCTTACCCTGTTGGCGATGGCGGCTCTCTCACTGGTGGAGCAGATAACCAGGATTATTCAACCAATGCTGATTTGTATTGGAGTCTAGTATTCCTGCACAACCCGTTCTCTGAGATGATGCTCGATTACAATGGATACGACGGTACAACAAACCCGGTCACTCCAGGGACAATTCCTGAATTCTACTGGTTCTTATTCGCACGCTGGTCTTCATACAACGGTGGAAACGAATGGGATATTGACAGCGATGGAGATTCTTTGGTAAACGGTCTTGACATCGATCAAGACGGAGACGGCCTACCTGATTGGTGGGACCAAGACGAAGGAAATGATGGCATTCAGGATGTCAACGATGTAAAGATGGGCGGTACTTTCAACATGACCTCATGTGGAATCACTGTCGGAAATCTTGGACAAGGATTCGTCTGCGGATATTCTTACGCTATCGCATACCAGATGCCACTTAACGGAGTAAACGCTCAATTCGGCCTCCCCTATTCTACACGACCAGATGCAGTCGTCGACCAAGGCGCAACACCTGGTGGAGCCTCTGGAAACTGGTCTTGCACTCCAGGTGCTCAAGGTGGCTGCTGGCATTATGACTTCGGAGGGGACGGCAATACTGACTCTGCAATAACCTATCTGCAAATGCAAAACAACCGTGACTCGTTCGTAACCTGGATGGGTCTTGCTACAGGTATTTGGCAATGGAACTCTGACAACGGTCAAGAGGCCGATTTCCCTGATGAACTTGGGGCTGATTTACTTCAAAATGATGTAGATGGGGACATCGATGGAGATTTCTACAACAATACCATCGATCTTGACGATGATTATGATTCCGTCTTTGATTGGTTTGATGTTGACGATGACAATGATGGCCTGTGGGACTACTTCGAAGTCGATTCAAACGACGATCTTGATGATGACGACGGCCAAGAGAATGGCAACTTCTTTTCAGGTACAAATTGTGAAGATAACGACGACGACGGAAACGATGCTGACGCAGATGATGACGGATTCTATCAAGCAGTTTGGGACCGAGGTGACATGACTCTCGGACTTCTCCAACCCAAGGTATACGACGTTGACAATGATAACGATGGTGTGCCAGATGGCGAAGATGTTGACGACGACAACAACGGAATTCTCGATACTGATCAAGAACTTCTTGCTGGATGCTTCTGGGGAGAGGAACAATCGACTTGGGATCACGATAACGATGGAATCGTTAACTGGGCAGACGATGACTGGGACGGCGATGGTATTACCAATGCCGTTGAATTACAAATTTCAATCACTCAAGCATTTGACCACGATAACGACGGTGACAGAGATGACATCGATGTCGATGATGATCAAGATGGAATGCACGACGTAGACGAAGTCCTGTTATGGCCTGAACGATTTGATCGAAACTCAACCAATCCATGGGATCACGATGACTTTGGAAGTGGAGAAGCCCTTGCTAATCCATCCGATCCATTCACTGGCCCAGACGTCATCGATCAAGACGATGACAACGACACCAGAGCAGATGCTGATTGGGATCATTTGGAAGAAGGATTCTCTTCAGATCTGTGTTATGCAGGAGCACTTTCCTCAGACTGGGATTCAGATAACGACTGCACACTCGATGAAGATGACAAGGCACCAACGTACATCACGCTCGACATGCCAGGCAATCTTTGGATGGATGCACAGAGTCCAGCGATATTCAGTGGCGTAGTACAATGGGTTAACCCAATCACACAAGTGTTGGAGAATGCAAGTAACCTTCCAGTCCAAATCCACATTGAGTGGGCTGCAAATGGAACCACTGCGATCGAAACAACAAACATTCTCACTGGACAAGATGGCCGCTTCTCAGTCGGACAATTCCTCTATCCAGAAGATATTGTTGTGGGCGATAGTACGACCTACAAGGTCTATGCAGTTGTAACCGAGATGTTCGCATTCAACGGCGCCACATCAGCTGATTATTTAGTCGGTGTTGAGGCGAATATGACCATTGATCCAAGCAGCAACAACTGGGAATTCTTTAGAAGCGATGAACAACAGTTGTGGTTAGAATTTTATTCCTACTATACTGCTGATTATCAGCGTGGAATCTACTCAAACCCGATTCCATATGCTCCAGTAACTTTCTCTTTCTATGGCGGACTGTTTGGCAATCTCACCGAGCCTACCGACTTTACCAACTTCGATGGACTCGGTTACCGGGCAAATTCATTTGGATTGACTTCCGTATCATTCGAACAACTCGGAGGAGCTAGCGGAGTTTGGAAGCAAGTTCAATTCAATTCGACAATGGACAACGGCGCAGGTGTAGCGCCTGGTGGCCTCGAAGAAATCATTTGGAACAACAACACGAAGGTTCACGACATCGTCCAGGATTCGAGCGGTTTGTCTGCTCAGTATGAACGCGTCAATACGAGTTTGCCCGCCGGCGATTACAGTTATATCGGACGGGTTGAACCTAACCTCGCTACTGAATATCCATTCCCGTTCTTGCATGGTGATGAGGACGAACCTCGTTCAATGCGCGTTATGCACAGGATGAACATCGCAGGTACAATGACTCTAGAAGGAACTCAACCGATTTCCTTCTTCGATGCAACCATCAACAATGGCGATGGAACTTTCGGTAACTGGAGATACATGTACCACGGTCCAGCGCTCACAGCAGCTGGAATTGATTACAATGATGCTTCGGCTTACAAACCCTACAGTACGCTATGGGATGGTAACGATGCTTCCCTCACTGGCGAGGCAACCAACATCATCGATTTCGTCGATGTAAACGCCACACATTGGTTCATTACGCTTGTTAACGGCGGAGATGCCGATCTCCCTCCATGTGGACAAGTAGATCCAAGCGACCCAGAGAGTCCTGTACGTTGTGAAATCGTTCCAGAAATGGACACAGGGACCTCTCTTGGACTTGCAGGTGCTGTTTCTAACAGAACCGAAGTCCCATGGACAATCGACCCAATCGCAGTTCAACTTGACAGAGACCGCAATGGTATTTTCAGCAGTGGTGGAGAAACACAATTTACTCAAACACCAAAGTGCCGAGACGCTCTTGGAAATGACATCCTTATGACCCTTCAGGGTGATGAAACAGAATGCCAATCGAAGGGCGGTACTGAAGCAGTGTACGATTATAATTTCACATGGGAAAGCCAATTCTCATCTGGAACCTATGGTATGCGTGTTGACTTTACAAATTCAGCATATTACTTCACAGGTAATTCATCAACGCTTGCAACCACTGGTGCATACATCAACGTAACAGTCGTAGGAACAACAGACTTCCAATTGACTTCAATCCCACGTTTGTATCGTAACACAAACACATCGATTCAGGCTCGATTGGTTGACAACTCATTGCAACCAGTTCGAGAAGCACCAGTCAACTACACATGGTCTTTCGATGGCCGTACAGAGACGAGTTACACCGATACCAACGGATTCTTTGAAATGCCATTCAACATTACTGCAGACGACGACTTGGGATCATTCACATTGACCTTCGATTACGAAGGAACGCCATTGCTCAAACCTAGCAATGCTGTGCAACAGGTTTGGGTTGTTTCTAGAACCTACGTTTCAGTAATCTCTACCGATGGTAATATACGGCAAAACGGTGATCTTTGGGACTTTACTGCTCAGGTAAAGGACGATAACAAGACATTCGAATACGATTCAGGTGGACGAGATCTCGACGGTACAACAGCGCCAAATGGCGGTCTGGTTGACGTTATCTTCGAGGGTACTGACTTTGACAACGTTCAACACCGTCAAGTTATTGCAACACTCGCACCATCTGCGGGTGTTATTTCACTGCCTGAAACTCAACCAGATAACGCCCATTTGTGTTATTATGACGGAAATGGCGATGGCTTTGCTGACCGCGATTTGAATCAGAACGGTGTTCTAGAGCGTTTGGAAACCGTTGGATGTTTGAAGGCTGATATCAGCCCGTTGAATCCAAGCAACCTTCGAGAAGATCCAGAGTCTTTCTTACCAGATGGATTCGGCCCAGTCAATGTCATTCTTCGATTTGAAGAATCACTGCCAAACGAAGGCTGCGCTCCTTTAGATGCAAGTTATCTGGGCCTACAAGGACAATGGGATCCATGTGCAAATGTTCCAGGAAACAATCATTTCAGAACAATCATGACCTACAATGCAAATGGATTCTCTCTCATTGGAAGAACAATCCTGTCGGTGGATGATCAGATTGTATACACAAGCGAAATCGATCCGGTTACCGGCTTGGTCGTTCCAAAGCCAATGGTTGTTACAGGACAGCTAACGGATGAACTTGGAACCAACCTAACAGATCGAAAAATCCGTGTAAGTTATGAGATGGTAAACGGACAAAGCGGTCCAGTAAGTTGTAACGCTGGTGTTACCGATGGTGATGGATTCTACTCCATTGCTTGTCCACTTTCAGATGCAACTGCTGGTAAGACGAAAGTTACAGTTTCGTACTCTTCCTATGACAACAATGACGCATTCCGCTACGATAACAAGACGGTTCAGACCGAATTCGATGTTTTCTCGAATTCAACACTTGCAATTAACGAAGTTGGGCCATTCAAGTCCAGTGTCGATACCTACACAGTGGATGGAATCCCTTACCCGGTTCTGTATCTGAAAGAATCCTTCCACGTGGATGCCCTTCTCAGCCAGAGCAACGGGCGTTCCGTCGGCGGGAAGTGTCTGAACATCTATCTTGACCCAGAAGAAAACATTCGTCCTATCGCAACAATTCGTACAAGCGACGTCGATGGAACTGCAGAATGGTTTAGTGGGGATCCTCTCCAAAACCCAACACTGCGTGGTGTGGAATTAACTGGCGGAAAGAAGGAAGGATTCAGAACTCTCAGAGTTGCCTTCGAACCAGACTTCAACATCCCAGGAGGTTGTGATAAGGACGTCGAAAATGTCCTCAACGGTTCATTCGCAGAACTCGATGTTTTGGTACGATCTCGTGTTGACATGCAAGTTGAAACCACGTGGTACAGAGGCGGCGAAGCAGGTGTTCCTGAAAACACTCCAATTATTGGGGAAGTAGCTCTTCTACGTGACAGAATTGACGTCTCAATTGAAAACGAAGAAATACAATTTATTCGCCAATATCGAGATGAAACCGGCGCTTGGGTAACTATGCCTGGTGGAACAAACAATTCGATTACAAACGAACAAGGTATCGCTCGTTTCGAGTGGAATTTCGATGGACGGATATGCGATGGCGAGGAATGTACTGGCGAATGGCAAGTTATTGCTGTATACGCAGGAAGCACAAACTTCCAAGCATCTCAGAACAACATCACTTTCGCAGTTGATTACAAAGAAGCTGTTGTAGAGGAGAAAGCAGGTTTCTTCTCCCCAGAGAATCTGATGGCCTACGGTATTGTATTGATGGCTCTCCTTGTTGCGAGTGCGCTCTATTATCGCCGAGCAATGAGTCGAAGACAAGTTCAATCGTTACGAGGTATCCTCACAGATACTATGATGCAACTTGAAGCGAGTAACGAATACATCAAGATCATCTTTGATTGTTACAAGAACCTCGTCAAGCACTTCCGTAAGTATGGATTCATGAAGAAGGTTTACGAAACAACTCGTGAATTCGAAGCAGCAGTCCGTGCAGCATTCAACATGGTTCCTCCAGAACAGTTGGATGGCTTCCTTACTATCTTCGAAGAAGCTCGTTATTCCGACCATAGCATCGGCATTCTACAGCGTGACCAAGCGATCAGCACACTTGGCGCAATCACCAGTTCAATCACAACTGCTCTAGGTGAAGATTCGCTGGTAAAGCGGTATGAAGGCGCAGGTTTGTACGATAAGCAAACCAAGGCTGGAGAATTTATTGCTGCAGATGGAACAACCCGTCAAGCAGGAATCGTAGATGGCGAATCGACCGATTTCAAGATTTGAAGCGTGAACGAATCCATAGAAGGCTTGGCTTAGCCAACCTTCAAGGGTGGGGTGCACTCTCAAGTCATCATGGAAGACTGGAAGATACTCATCGACCGAGCTATGCAGCAAGAAACTCAGAACACAATCGAAGCGCACAAAACATACGGTGATGCGGTACGTTCAGCGCTCGCTCAAACACAAATGCTCCTTGGAGATTTGGAAGCTGCACAAGTGATTGAGGCCTTGTATGGAGCCTTAGTAGCATACTCACAACAGGTCATGCTTCGAATGAAAGCGGAAGATCCAGAAGTTGGTGGGGTTGACCATGCATTCCGTGCAGGACAAGCATACGGCGTATCCTGTGTTCTCAACCATCTTATCGATCAATTAACCGACGTGGCTGGAATTACAGCTCTCGGCGCTCTTGATGATTTCTCAGACACACTTCACGATGAAATCATCATTCAAGGCCGTGCTGCTGGCTTAACTGTCGAACTCTTGGATGCAAAAGGCGAAATTCTGTTCGATTAAGCCCCTGCTCTCGCGTCGGTGGCTTCATAACCAGCAGGTAGGTCGCGAGAATGCCTCAAAGCATCGAGGGAGTCATATGAGCAAGCCAATACGAAAGACAAACGCAGATTTGGTCGAATTAATCGGCCAACTGAAAGCCCAGTCTCGTGATACCGGTGTTGCACTATGGCGAGATGTTGCTCAGCGCCTCTCAAAGAGCCGCAAAAACTGGGCTCAACCAAACCTAAGCCGCGTAACTCGTTACGCCCCAGAGGATGCAACCATCCTCGTACCTGGGAAATTGCTTGGATCTGGTGAAGTCACAGGGAATCGCACCATCGCCGCCTACAGTGTCAGCACAAGTGCACGAGCCAAGATTGAAGCCGCTGGTGGGAGAATTCTCACTTACGGTGAATTGATGAACGAAAACCCAAACGGAAACGGGGTGATTATTCTTGGATGAAGCACAAACCTACGTCTTTGACGCAGATGGACTCGTCCTAGGACGTCTCGCTTCCACAGTAGCAGATATGCTTCTGAAGGCTGCACGCTCAGATCGTGATGACAAAGTTGTCATCATCAACGCTGAAAAAGCAATTGTTTCTGGTAGTTCACGCGCAGTATTCCAAACCTATCACGACAAATACGCATTGAACCATGCTCGCAAAGGGCCATTTTACCCTCGTATGCCAGACATGATTCTCAAGCGTACTGTTCGTGGAATGTTGCCTTACCAAAGAAAGAGCAGTGGCCGCAGAGCACTCCGAAATCTACGTGTAGAAATCGGTTGCCCACACCACCTTGCTTCAGGCATGCCAGAAGGCCATGTCGAAGGTGATGACAGCAAAATTCGCAAATCCTTGCCAGAAAGCTATGTTCGCCTCGGCGACATCAGCGCAAATCTGGGTGCACCATCGCACCGATGGACCGGAGGTGAACAATGATGGCACGTAAGAAGAAGTCAGTAGAAAGTTCAGGAAAGAGAAAGACTGCGGTTGCAAGAGCATCTGTCAAAGCAGGAAAAGGACGAGTTCGTGTAAACAGCGAACCGATTGAAATTCTCCAACCGTCCCTTGCACGTCGTAAGGCAATGGAGCCACTGATTATTGCAGACGCAATGAATCGCCTTTCCAAAGTAGATATCAATCTGACCACCAACGGTGGTGGAATCATGGGTCAAACCGATGCAATCCGTACTGCGATTGCTCGTGGCCTGGTTCACTACAATGGTGGAGCAGAAGGAATCGATGAAGAACTGCGTGATGAGTACCTACGATTTGATCGTAGCCTTCTCGTGAACGATCCTCGTCGAAAGGAACCGAAGCACCAACTCGGACGCGGTGCTCGTCGCAAGAAGCAAAAGTCCTACCGATGAGGTGATGAAAGATGATAATTCCAATCCGTTGTTTCAGCTGTGGTACAGTTATAGCTCACAAGTGGGAAGCGTTCAATGAAAAACTCGCAGAGGGTGCAAACGTAAGTGATGCACTCGATCACGTAGGTTTCGAACGCTACTGTTGCCGACGTATGTACGTTGGACACATTGATTTGATCGAAGAAATCGTTCCTTTCAGTGCTCAACACAAGTGAAGATATCTAGGGCCTGTGGGTTAGCTTGGCCTATACTTGGCGGCTGGGGGCCGTCAGACCCCAGTTCAAATCTGGGCAGGCCCACTTTGTCGATATCTATGCTTAATACGTGACCAATCAGCCTTGCATTGATATGGTTCAAACGATAGCACATGCTATGCGCTCCCGAGCCATCGCATTGTTTGCTCTTCTGTTAGTGACCAGCTTCACACCATTCGTATCCTCAGACGTGACAATTACTGCTTCTGATACAACCTGGAGTGGCGTCAATCGCGTTCTGGACGGCAACGTGACCGTTTCCGCAACCTCAACTCTAACGATTGAGCCAGGGGCAGTCATTGATACTGGAGAATATTGGATTCAAATCGATGGCTCTCTCATCGCAACCGATGTTGAATTTATGTCTGGTATCACACCTACAAGCCAAGGTTCGACCGGGGCAGGTCTTTGGCCAGGAATCATTGTTTCATCATCAGCCGATGCAGTTCTCACTAACGTCACTATTCGTGGAGCAGAGTCCGCTTTAGCAGTTCATGGGGACGTAACAATCCACGAAGAAATCCTGATCACAAACAGTTACATCGGAATCGATATCCATACATCTGGAACAGTAATTGCTGAAAATGTGACAATGGATACAATCGATATCCAGGCAATCAATAACGATGGGCAACTCACAGTTTCGACAGGAACATTCACCAATGCTGCAACTGGCATTCACTCCTCAAATGATCTCGTGGCATCGGACATAACATTCAATCAAACCGGCTTTGCTCTCGATATCGTCGCTGGAGATGCCACAATTACAGGCCTAGGGCTGGACAATGTCAGTGTAGGGATTGGCTCAGATTCAGGGGCGTCAACCACTGTAGACAGCATCTTTGGCCAATCCGTGACCCTCCTTATCGATGGCTCAGGTACAGATGATCTCACCGTCTCAAACGCTCTTCTTTTCGGAGACCGTCTTCTTTGGGGCGCAGTTGAAAGCATCTATCTTTCCGATATTGATTTCACCCAACAGGCACTTGATAGAACAGCCATCGATATCCGCTGTATTCTCGATTGCAACTTCGATGACATAACCCTCTCCCAAACAGATATTGGCTTTGATATCGATGGGCCAGGCGTTACTGAGATTATGAACAGCAATATTGAATCTACAAATATCGCTTTACGAGGCTCGGGAGACGGCTTACTGATTGTCAAAGAATCCAATTTTACTTCACAACAGAAAGTAATGACATTATCCGGCCTTGATACCGAGATAACAGGCACAAATGCAGAGTTAAGTCAAGGTGATGGCCCTGCAATAAACGTCTTGGAGGGCCAACATGATTGGAATGAATTCAATGTGGAAAGGGCTTACAGCAGTTCTGATATTACTTCCGTTGGAATCGATGCATGGTATACTTCAATTCAATCAACAATTCTAACAACAAATGGCTATTCTACAGGTGCAATTTTCGAAGACAGTACTCTTTCTGCGGAAACTGCTAACTTCATCAATGGCAAAACAACAGGCATATACGGAATTCAATCTACATTCACGTTCGAGGATTTGTCAACATCAACTCAACAATATGGTGTCCGATTAGCGGATGAATCCCACCTCCAAACATCAACATGGACAGCAAATCTTCACAATACACCTCTTCTTCTAGAGCAAGATTCAACAGCACATGCCCGCACATTTGCTCCACAAAACACTGCTCAAGGATCTTCTGACGCAGTCGGTGACGGAACGTTCCTCTACGGAGGACCAACGACAAGCACAGTCTCAACAACTGCGTACGGATATCTTTACGAAACATATGTGTCCTTCACCGACATCAATAATCAACCAATCCAAGCAGAGGCCTATGCTCACAATTTCCTTTCAACTGGAGATACAAATGGCGTTGCTTCACTCCCACTTCTTTCAACTGGATCGATGGTCGACGTCCTCTATCAAGGTGCAGGCGTTCGTGCTGAATTGATTGGAAATCAAGCAGGTCAATCGGTTCAAATCATCACAGTACCTCAAGGGGATTGGAATCTCCCATCCTCCTCCACTATTGTTTTGGGAGCAAAACCTGACGGAACCCCTCACATGCTTAACGGAAATCTGAATTTTGCGACCAATTCCCAACTCAAACTTATCGATACAACGCTGATTGTAGAATCATCATCCTCTGTAGATCTTGGTGCATCAGGCACCTTAACAGGCGATGGGGGAATTCTCAACGCCACATCATTGTCATTAAACGTCCAATCTACCTTCACATCTGAAGGGAATGGTTTGGAAATTCAATCACCTGTCTCATGGTCATGTTCCTCTGCTCAATCAATTAGTAATATCCGATTTACATCCTCACTCTCTATTGGAGCCTTATGTGAGGTGGAAATGACTGGAGGTGAAGCCAACCAACAAATTACCGTAGGTACAGGGGGCTCCTTTTCGCTGTTTTCAATTCTCGATATTAGCGTTCTCGATAAGGGAACTCCAGTCGAAGGAGCGACAATTATCGTCGATGGCCAAACGGTTTCAACCGATGCTTTAGGAGAAGCAACGGCTCAAACAACAGCGCGTACAGTTGATTCCCAAGGAGATGTCCAAGGAGGGACCAAAACAGTGACTATGCAAATTCAGTCGTTTACCGAGTTCTTCGCATGGGATACAAAGAGATCAACAAGTCACACCTTCATGGCTTCAACTGTCCCTACAGGAACAATTAGTTCATGGCTGGTTCTTGAGAAATCATGGAGCCCATATCGCCTTGAGGGGGATTTAACCATCGCTTCAACAACAAAAATGACCGTAAACGATGGTGTTGAACTTCGAATTGCATCACAGGCCATCATCGATGTACAAGGCGTCTTTGAAGCAGGTTCTGCAACTATAGCCTCGACAGGATTTGGAGCGCGCTGGGGAGGGTTGCTTCTCGATGGAATCGTTGGCTCAAGAATACAACTTTCAGGAACCCAACTCGTTGAAGGCTCTCCATTACTGACAGTATCGGGATACGGGGACATGGTGGCGGAAAACGTCAATTTTGCTCGCTCTGCAGGAGCAGACCCGTTGATTTCAATCACACAAAGCGCTCAAGGTACAGTTTCACTTTCCAACTCCCATCTCAGAGATGCAGGGACGATGTGCATTCAGTCTCAAAGCCCGAACGCAAAGATTGTTTTGGAAAGCGTCGAATTCACTGATTGCAATGGTGATGCTGCATGGGTGCGTCTGTCAGATGTCAATTTCAATAATGTAACACTGAATGAAGGCATGGAAGATGGACTTGCTCTCGTAGGCGTTACTGGGCAAGTAAGTGGCCTAAAGACACCCTCCTTCGTAGGCGACTCTACGGTTCGGCTGGAATCGATTGATGGCGGTTTTATTCTCCAAGATTCTCAATTATCTGTGGGTTCAGAAGTTGGATTAATCGCTTTCAATTGTGACGATATCGTTCTTAGAAATCTGGAATTCTCAGGAGCTCCTGCAATGGATATTGACGAAACATCAGGTCAATTAGAACAAATAACTGCTCAAGGAAATAGTGTTGGGACAGGAGTAACAATTCGACATGGTAAAGCAACCTCGATAATGGTGTCAGATCTTTCAATCACTAACTATTCCGTTGGCCTGCGCTTACACGCACACAACTTCGAAGAACCTGGCATAGCCTACATTCAAAATCTTACAATTGACGCCTCTGACGCACTTTCAGTTGAATATTATGATGCCCAAATTTCAGATTCTCAATTAGTTGGAGCGATTTCAGTTGCAGGAAGCACCATCAACATCATTGACAGTTCTATTGGAACTACGAATTCATTCTCAGAAGATGGGGTTCTTAACGAATGGAGCACTCACTCGCTAAGTGCAATGCTCAATGGTGTCGTGGTTGAAGCAACATACGTTATTGCCACAGAATTACTCGAAGAGCCAAGCACTTACAACGGTCAGTTTGTTGATGTTATTCTCCGTTATTCCACACACACAGAAACCCAATCACAGTCTATTACAACTGCAACAATGGAAACACATTCGACAATGAGTCTAGTCAACAGTTCAACCTTTGAACTTGGAAATAACATGAACCAACAGGTCGTTATTTCACTCTCTCCAAATGCAGCTCCAGTCTCGGCCGTAAGTTCTCCTTACTCGGGTCAGCGTTTCATGGAAACAATGCCAATTGAAGTTGTGTACATGGTTTCTGATGACACCACTCCACTTGCAGATATTGCCATGTCCTGGAAGGTTTTTGATGCTCAAAGTCAACTTGTTTCCGAAGGGGTACTCAGTGACACAGGCGTTACGTTCAATGTTACGAATATTGGGCCCGGATTGTATGTCTTACAAGTTATCGCAACAGATGAATTAAATCTCATTTCAACCGTTGAGGTCGACTTTGAAGTTACGCTGCTGGACACGGACGGAGATTGGATTTCAACATGCAGTTCAGATACCTGGTTTGATGCAACAAAAGGGCTCCAATGTGGTCCTGATATTTATGATCCAGATGATGACAACGACGGTCGCGTTGATACCAACGATGTGTGGCCAACCGATGCTTGTGCATGGATGGACACCGATAATGATGGCCAACCAGATCGTATTGAATGTCCAGAAGGAAAGACAACAATGCTCTTCGAGGATCAAGATGATGATGGTGATGGAACTCCAGATGAACTTGAAGGCAAAGCATCATCAAAGAGTGAAGATCAAAGCACAGGCTTGCTTTTGATTGGCGGAATTGTCGTCATCGTCCTCATCATTTTCTTCGTACGAACCCGTGGAAAAGGGCCTAAGAGTCTTGGCGAGATTGACGAACGCATGCTTTGAGGTGAAATGATTGCTACCAAGTGCCGAGCCCGTTGCATTAGCAATGGTTGTTATTCTTGGTGCGATTGTCGCTTGGGATGCATGGTGGTTAACACGACAGCATCAGGACATCCCTTCGTTTGGTGTTTTGCCCAATAATGGATTTGCTTGGAAGAGTGAACAACAACACGAAGTCCTTCGTCAATGGGCAAATCTTGGGTCTATGGCAGCAATGATGGCGTTGCCGTGGGGTTTTGCATCGTTTTCAGATACGCCAATTCTTTACGTCATCCTATGGGATGTATTATTGGGTTTACACATCATTTCGCTGCTTGTACCCAAGCGATATGCCGTTACTGCAACACATCTGTTTGCTGATGGGCAAAGGTATGAATGGAAGCGGCTTGTTCTAGCAAAACGGCAACCAAAAAAACGCATCATGCTCTTAAGAAAAGGATGGGGGCCATTCGGTCCGCTGCCGCTTGGTGGTCCACGAGAAGATCTTGACAAAGCAGCTGAACGAATCATAGCGATTCTTGTTCCAGAGGAAGAGGAATGAGAGGTATCCCTAAGTGATTCCTCGATATGAGTCAGGCATGGAATGGGCACGAAGTGGCGATGACATCATGCTGGTGCTCGAGCCAGGTGAGGAAATACACAAATCAATTCAGAAACTAGCAGATACATTGGACCTCAATGGTGCAGTAATCACAAGCGGTATTGGAAGAACCCGCAATTGCATCTTCGGATACATGGATTCAGATTTTGTCTATCATCGCAAAGAACTCGAAGAGCCTGTAGAATTAGTAACCTTGCAAGGGAATCTCGCAAGACATGAGAACGGTTCTCCATTTACGCACTTGCATGCAACATTCTCAAACGATGATTTCCTAACAAAATCTGGCCATCTATTTTCAGCAACAGTGTTCGTTGTTGCAGAGATCCACCTTCGTGTTATGAGCGAGGTTGTAATGACCAGATGCCCAATGGTCGATGGAGAATTCGTAGAACTAAAATTCCCGTCATCATGAACCTTAAATGGGGTCGAGGGGGTGGAATGGTATGGCCAATTCAGATTCGTTGGACAATGGCCAAAATCAGCGGATAGATTGGCTTGCTGAGCAAATTGCATATCATTCCAACCTCTACTACAATCAAGCAAAAACCGAGATCTCAGATTCAGAATTTGATGCCTTATGGGATGAATTGAAACAACTCGACTCAACTCATCCCCAGTTGCAACGCGTCGGCGCAGAGATTGATCCAGGGACGGTCAAGGTCGACCATATGTTTCCTATGCGTTCTCTAAACAAAGGGACGACAGATGAGGACATAGGGCATTTTGTTCGAGAATCATCTCTTGAGGCTACACGTTTCATCTCTCAACCGAAACTCGATGGCTCTGCTCTCTCTCTTGAATACAGAAAAGGACGCCTTGTTCGTGCAGCAACGAGAGGGAGCGGTAATCGCGGCGAGGACGTCACGAAAAACGCACGACGAGTAGAAAATGTCCCAGAAACTCTTGGTGTTGAAGTGGATGTTCACATACGAGGCGAAGTAGTGATGCGAAAGTCTACGTTTGAACAGCGCTATGCAGAAGTCTCTCCCAACCCAAGAAATCTAGCAGCAGGGGCGCTACGGCAAAAGAAAGCGGAAGGTAAAGCGAATGCAAGCGATTTGGTGTTTCTAGCATATGATGCAAAATTTCCAGAAGAATCCTTACGTCATCCCGATTCAACATCCCCGCCATCAGTCAACAATGATAGCCAGATCCTCTCATGGCTCTCTGAGATTGCTGGTGTGAAGCCTGCACCTTGGATTATCACTGAATCGAGTGAAGCAGACGAGTTAACATCCGGTCTTTGCAAAGAAACAGAGAAATGGACAAAGGAAAGAACAGATTATGAATTTGAAATAGATGGCTTAGTTTTCAAAGTGGATGACCTTTCAAAACGGGAATTGCTTGGCATGACGGCTCATCATCCGAGATGGGCTCTGGCGTGGAAATTCCCTCCAGAAGAAGCAACATCTGTTTTGCTTCATGTTGATTGGCAAACTGGACGCACAGGGACCATCACGCCGGTTGCACGTATAGCTCCTCAACGTGTTGGAGGAGTTACAGTTGAGAATACAACCCTCCACAATCTCGGTGAAGTCGAGCGTTTAGATATTCACATCGGAGATAAAATTCGAATCGTGAGAAGAGGAGATGTAATCCCAAAAATTGAAGCAAGTCTTGGCCCTGCATCACAAAAAGATCTCGAAGGACGAATTCATGCTGATGGTGAGTCGTTTATCGGTTTGTTACCAGAAAGAAAGGCGATTAATGCACCTGATGCGTGTCCTGCGTGCAACGGTACGGTAGAGATCGAAGGCGCCTTTATTCGATGCATTGATGTTCATTGTGATGCAAGAATGGGAAGGAGTATCCTCTACTATTGTCGTGCATTGGAGATGGATGGTGTTGGTGAAAAGTTAGTCGATCAACTCCTTGCAGAGGGGCTTATCGATGGCATAGCAGGTCTCTATGAGTTAGATGAAGCAAAACTCCTGTCTCTTGAGAGAATGGGGCAGAAATCTGCGACAAACGTTCTCAAGGAGATTGATAAGACACGTTCCATGACCTTCTCAAAATTTCTTCAAGCACTCGGATTACCCGGCATTGGACCGGAACTGGCATTTGCTATCGCAGTACATTTTCAACGACCAATTGAGATGATGAAATGGGTCGAGGAGAGTCACGAAAAACCCGATAGAATGCAAGAGTTGACTGCTCTAGAAGGCGTTGGAGATATTGTTGCACTTCAATTAAGAGATGGGATTCGGGTACGAAGCAAAGCAATCACGGGTCTTCTTTCTCATCTCACAATACAATCCGAGCAAAAACAGATCGATCAGGGGCCCTTTGTGGGCATGACCTTTTGTGTTACAGGAACACTTTCCGAGCCAAGAAAAAGCATTCAATCACGAATTAAAGCAGCTGGAGGAAAGGTTGTTGGAAGTGTGTCTGGCAATCTTTCAGTACTCGTTGCGGGAGAAAATGCTGGTTCAAAACTTGCCAAGGCAGAAGGTTTGGGTGTTCCTGTTTGGAGCGAAGACCGCTTTAACCAACAACTCAAAAGTGAAGGGGATTCAAATGAAACCCCAGAGAAATCTTCTCCTGAGCAGCCAACATTGTTCGATTATTGAGAAATTTTCTGTCCTTTAGAACGAACTCTTTTACGCAATAAGTGAGAGGTTGAACCATGAAAATGCGCTCACTATGTCTTTTTGCAGTTCTTTGCTTAGCCATGGTTACGCCAATGTCAAATGCTTACAGTGGTGGAATTTCAGGCCAAGGTACTGGTTGTGGAGGGGGTTATTGCCATGGAACGAACACACAATCTGCAACCGTTTCGATGTCGGGACACCCAACAACCTACTCCGCAGGAGCGACCTACACAATATCGATTTCAGTTACCGGAGGAACTTCCTCAACAGACGGCGGATTTGCACTTGATGTCGATAAGGGGACACTCTCTTCTCCTGGAACAGGAGTCCAGATCAACACAGCTGCTAACAGTGCAACACATATCAACAGCAACTACAGAAGTTGGAGCGTTGATTGGACTGCCCCTTCGACAGGTTCAGGTGTTGTATCGATTGATGTTGCAGCAAATGCAGCCGATGGAACTGGAACCAACTCAAATGACGTATGGGACACTGCATCCTATCAGATCTCAGAAGGGAGTGGACCTGCTAACAACGCTCCATCCCTAAACAGTCTTTTGATTAGTCCAGCCTCTGCAAGCACTACAGATCCTCTTGTAGCAACGTACATCTTTGATGACGTAGATGGTGATGCAGAGTCTGGTACTACGTTTGCTTGGTTTGTAAATGGGGCTATTAGCCAAGGCAATGTTGGCAAAACCCTCCCCTCACAGCATACCGCCAAAGGCGATGAGTGGTACGTGATTGTTACTCCGTCTGATGGCATTGCCTTCGGAGCCGATGTGACAAGCAATGTTGTGACGATAACCAATTCTGTTCCAACCCTTTCTTCGGTTTCAATAGGAATTTCAAATCCGAGTACATCTGATGATTTGCCTGTAGTCAACACATCGTCAGATGCAGATACAATGGATCTGCTAACCTACGAATACAGATGGTATCTTGATGGTACTCTTCAATCTTCATTGGATGGCTTGCCATCCTTGCCGTCGGTTGCGACGCGAGATGGAGATTCTTGGGAGGTGGAAATGCGAGTATCTGATGGGACAGATGTTTCCTCTTGGATGAAATCCTCTGCTGTTGTAATCGGATCAACGACAACCAATACACCGCCCTCTGTCGACAGCGTCGAAATCACGCCAAACAACCCCACAACGGAAAGCAATCTTGTCGCCACAGTTACTTCATCTGACGCAGATATGGACCCGATTGTAAGTACGGAATATCGATGGATGAAGAATGGAATAGATGCTGGAATCGATTCAGCAACCTTGCCCTCAGTTAGCACTATGAAAGGAGATTCATGGAGCGTGGAAGTTCGAGTCAATGACGGAACCACATGGTCTTCATGGCAATCCTCCCCCGCTACAACAATCGAAAACACGGCGCCTCATCTTCAATCCTCTTCGATTGCCGCAACTCAAGCAACAAGCCAAATGAACATATCAGTTGATGCTACAATGACCGATGCAGATCCTCTTGATGTTCTATCATTCACCATCGAATGGTACCTTGAAGATGTTCTTCAGCCTCAGTTGAATGGAATAAATCCACTCCCATCTTCTCAAACCATGAAAGGGCAAACATGGGCTGCAGTAATCCATGCTTTCGATGGTTCAGATTTGAGCTCAGAAAGCGAAACACTGTATGTTGATATCATGAATTCTGATCCATTAGTAACGGCTACTATCAACGAATCAATCAATTCACAACAAGATATCACGCTTTTCATTGAATCCTCAGATGATGATATGGACCCCATTGAAACAACCTCAATTACTTGGTATAGGAATGGATTTAGAGAAGGGTCTCTAGATAATGCAACAATTGTTCCTTCGTCGTATCTTGGTCCAGGACAGGTATGGAGCGTAGAAGTTCTTGTTACAGATGGCGAGGCTACAGGGCTGTCCTCAACTTCAATCACGATTTCCAATGCCCCACCAACTGCATTCATTACAGTCTTGACTGAATCTGCATATGCTGGTGAGCGCATTCATTTGACGGGCGAATCATCTTCGGACCCAGATAACAGAATAGTTGGATATCAGTGGTCTTGGTCATCATTCCAAGCAGGGCAATCATCCACCTCAGGAACAGAGGTCTCGTTTCTCATGCCGCTTTCAGGAAGCGTATCCATCACCTTGGTCGTCACCGATGAATCTGGTGCTGTAGATGAAGTCACGACCGTTGTCCAAGCATTACCAGCATTGCCATGTCCAAGTCTTACATCGGCTCTCGATGATGGCGACGTTGATCTAGCATGGTCATGGGATTCACAAGAATCTGCAGGGTTTAACGTATATCGAAACGGTGTTTTTCTTACTAAAACAAACGAAACAAGTTTTACAGACACTCCGAGTATTCTCGGCCTCACAACTTACAAATTGACTGTGACTATTGGAGATCGAACATTAGAATCTGATTGTCAATCGCCTTTGACGCAAATTACTATTGATACACAAACTGCAGATTTCGATGAAGGGCCTTCAACTACTCTCGGATTCGGTCTTGGATCACTTTACACGATAATTGGCATTCTTTTCCTCGTTGCAGTAATCCTTCGGAGAGGTGATTAATTTGAGAGCTCGTTTGACAGTATTTCTTGTCCTAGCGTTTCTCATTCCGCTTCATGTAAGTGGAAATCCAGGAGGCGTCGGTAATGGATTGGAAGACATGCAATGTGGCGGCGCATGCCATGGCGACGCAAATCAAAATGCGACTTCGAATCTTGGCCTAGATCTTCAAACATCCGAATCTGTTTGGGTCGGCCAACCAGCAGAAATAACAATTAAGATTTCTGGAATTGGAATCGAACACAACCTCGATACACTTGGAATCTTCTTACTATCAACAACAAATGCAAATGGAGACGTCCCCACCTCACATGGATGGGAAATACTCTCTGATGGTATGGGCGATGCCAACAACTACATCGAGATTTCAATGGGCAACGCTCCAACTTCCTTCTATTCGCATACATGGATTCTAAGGGCTGATGAAATTGGTATGAAAACGCTCTACGTAGCCGTTCAACATGGTGATAGTTCAGGTAGTCCATACTTCGGAATATCTCAAGCCTTTGACATTGAAGTGATTCCAATCCCTGAGAATCTTCAACGATTAAATCCCGAATATTCTCCAACGACGTCAAGAGATATTGGCGAGGCAACCGATTTATGCGTTGAAACAGTGAATGCCTCGAGTGTCGAGATCGAGTGGAGAGAACCATCAGGTGATGCAATAGAACTGACAACCATTTTGGATGGAGACTGTTGGAAAGCGACCTTACCTGCTTCCATTGATGGAAACACAATCGAATGGCGAGCAATTCTCGAGGGAGAGGGCCCTCCTCAAACTACGCCGTGGTTCTCATTATCCAGTTTAGAACCTCGATGGGAGGCGAATGAAATGGCACTGAACCTTCAGTCGCTTGCTCATGTCGTTCTTTTCTTTGGAATTGTTCTTCTGCTCAAGATACCGAGAAAAGATACTTCTGAATTTAAAAAATACGAAGCATCAACAGAAGTCCTCGCTCATGAAAACACGGGCCCACCCATTCCTCCTGAAGGATTGCCTGAGGGGTGGAGTATTGAACAATGGAATCATTATGGTGCAGATTATTTGGAGGGGCGGCTATGATTGAAAATGGAACATTTCACGTCATCACGACTGAGTTGGTTGTCGGATCATTTGCCCTCGCAGGGGTATGTTTTGTTCTACATGCATTCTTTACTTGGAGAGAAACAGAATCGCCTCAGTATTCCAATGTGGCTGATACAACTGCTCATGCGGCTCTTTTGTTTGGATTACTTGCACTTCCGTTTGCAATTCTTTCTGGTTTAGGGGCATCTCCAACAGGAGCACATACATCGCCTTTGCTAGCAAACAAGATGTTGCTTTCAACCGCTGGCGGCGGACTTGCAATCGGTGTTCTCTTCACGCGTTGGAAAAATCAACATCCTACAGAAAAGGGTGAATCCTATATTCACAATTTGCTCGGCGCCTCAGCAACGGGTTGTATGCTTCTAACAGCTTCATTGGGTGGTACATATAGCCGCGGAGATTCGCTAACAGAATTCATCCCATGGATTAAGACAACAACACCGCTTCTTCCATCTTGGATGAGCATTCTTGTCATGCTTATCGTGATTACAGCACTAATACTTCGAAGATCTTCAACCGTAAAGCATGGATGAAGGAGAAGGACTCTCTGCAGGCGTGGCTGCATTGAGTAGCGATTTCAATTGCTCTTCCAGCAACTTTGCTTCTTCGAGTAACGGTTCATCATCAAGATGAATCGTTGGAAGGATTGAGTTGAGTTTCTTCACCAATGTTGCTGCTGCTCTTGCATCAGGGAACCGAGGGTCGGCTTCGACCATAATGCTCATGACATCAATAGAACGTCGTCGTGCTTCACTGAGCAAGACACCATTCACGCCACGAATGACTCCGTTTGATAACATTGGAACTCCTAAATCTCCAAGCATGGAGACGACGTTATCAGTCGCTCCAATTCCAACAAGGTCTGTTTCTGGTGTATCTTCGTATTCAACGGTTGGTTCTTCGATTCCATTGTTTCCTGACAAACCTTCCTTGGAGAAAGCATCTACAAGAATTCCCATTCGAATCTTTGAGCCTTTTGACCAATCGTACAAAGCCCAAACAATGTCGTGAACAAGTGGGCTTGGAATGACCAACTCGCTCATGAGAAGAATGATTTTGTCACATCCATCGATGCTGCACTCTGGTTTTCCAGCATAGGCCCGAATAATCGGCATAGGTTTGCCATCAGTCACGAGTGTTAAGGGAGGAAGCCGTGGATCGACCACGCCACCAACAAATTCCAATTCCAAATTGTCGATAAGGAAATGTCCGACGATGCTCGAAACCATGCCTACACTTGGAAAACAAGTAATGACCAATGCTTCTTCAGTGACCACATCAGATCGGATCTTCACCATTGTTCCTTCCATGTGCAAACCTCGGGGTGGAGGCATTCAACACTTTCGGCTTCAAGCGTAGGTTTGATGTTCCTCAATGCTCACCGCAAGGCATGGTCGAAGAACGACAGCATAGACTCTCACCTTCGGCATGGAATCGTTACGAGACGTGTCCACGTATGTATTGGCTTAGCCGACAAGGTTTACCTCGCAAAGCAGGCATGGCCGCATCGCTCGGTACTGCTGTTCACGCCTCTATCGAAGATCTCTTGCAAATCAATCTCGATGGACGGGAACTCTCAGAATCAAATTGGCTTCCTGAAAAAGCTGAAGAGATTCTTCGAAAAAGATGGGAAGAAGAAAAACAAATTTTCCACGAAACACCCCGTCATCCAAATTGGAAAGAAGACAAGTACAAAGAAGCAAGAAAACAGCAAACTGGGGCCGTAAATATGTTGTTGGATCACGTTGGAATTGCAGGCCTCTCATTCGAAAGAATCACCGTTGCATTATGGAAAAAGATTCAATCTCTTGTTATAGCAGTTGAAGGGGAACTAGTGACAAAAGATGGGCACCTGATGGGTCGACTTGACCTGCTCCTTGCAGACATCGACAAAGAAGGAAAACTTGCAGGATGGCTCGTTGCAGATCTAAAAACAGGTAAATCTCCAATCGGTTCACTCAAGCCAGAGGTGAATCGACAACTTCGAATGTATAGAGATATTCTTCTTTCAAATAATCCAAATCCCCCTCCTGTTCGAGCAGAAGGATGGTACACCAGCACTACTTCAAAATGGGTCGCTACAGGTGAAAATGTCCTCGAGGATGCATTGGCTGCTTGGAAAGCAACTCAGATCACAGAGCAGCCACTCGAACCAACCCCAGGCCAATCTTCCTGCGGAGGTTTCTGTGATTGGAAAGCATGGTGCCCACACTGGTTGAAGTGGAGGCACGAAAGCGGAAGTCTTCACAAAGGAGATTTTGCAGACGGAGTGATTATGATTCATCAATACAAGCCTGGACAAGGAATTGCGATTGTCGAATCGTGTGTACCTAAGGGCGATCAGGGCGAGGTTGAACCAAATGGAGATAAGCGAAGCATACAATTCGATGGAAGAGGAAAAGAAGTTCTTGAAAAGCTGCTTGATGATGGGCATGAAGGCCCAATATTCATCGGCAGTGCAATGATGAATCGAGATGTATGGAGAGTCGGCTCATGGTGCGACGTTCTACCATGGGCGCCTATCTCGGATTCAGGACGTTGAGCCAAGACCAAGATATGCTTTGATTTCATCTGAAGCAGATTGGTCTTCGATCCCATTCGGAGAAATAAGCCAATGGAGATATCCAATATCAAGTTCGAGCAACTCTTTCAGATGTCGTCCACGATGACGTCCAACTGCGAGGACCATGTGTTCTCCATCGCGTCGGATCATTCCATTTGGATCAACAAGTTCGAGATCATCCAATTGCCGTCCTAAATCGGATTGCGGTGATGCCGTAGAACCAGTTGCACACCACTGTTCAACCTCAACTAATGATTTTCGAAAATGAGTAGGATGTTCGAGTCCCAGCTTCCAAAGCAAGAGGAGTGAAGCAGCAGCATCAGCAGCAGCAGTGTGAGCATTTTCAAGAGAAATGCCATGGCGAGCACACTGCGACCCCAATCGATGCGGTCGTGGCAACTTGAGCCGGCGTACCATCTCGAGCGTATCCAAAATAGCCTTTGGCTCAGGTGGAAGCGCTCCTATTCTTAGGAACTCATTTCGCAGCATTGGCATGTCAAATTTCCGGACGTTATGGCCCACAAGGACACTGCCTTGTATGAGTGCAGCTACTTCATCAGCGATGACAGAAAAATCAGGTTCTCCTCTTACGTCAGAATCTGAAATCCCATGAACACGTTGTGCTTCATAGGGGATTGACCGTCTTGGATTCACTAATCGATCATAGGAGAGTTCTGAACCGTCTGAATCTGAACCAATAAGCGCTAACTGAACGATTCGGTCTCGAGAGGTGCTAATTCCCGTGGTTTCCAAATCAAAAGCAAGAACTCGTTCGCCATTGAGGAGTTCCATAGTTCGTGCTGAACGCCACGATTGAAGAACTATCGCTTTGGCCAGCAAGATTAGAAAAGGCAATGAAGAAGGGGCCTGTGATACAGAGCATGGGATTCTTTCGCCGATTCTTCAAAAAGAAGAATGAAGATGAAGTATCGAACGTAAGTTTTGAGGAATCAGAAGAAGAAATACTCGATGTTTTAAAGAAACAATATGCAATCGATGTAGAACAAAAAGTTGAATCGATTGAATCGATTCTTGATGATGAAGAAGAAAAGGTGCTTCTCTCAGACATCCATCCTGCGCCAGATTATGATGAATCAAATGCGTCCATAGAGGACGTACTCGAAGACGAAGAAATGGAAAATTTTTCTGAAAAAAATGTTGTAACTCATGATTCGATTGAAGGATTAGGTGACCATCTCCATTCAGCAAAGATCCTCGGCGACCTTCCTGAAGAGGTTTCTTTTGATTGATTTCGGCCATATCCAAGACGTCCAAAACCCTCCTTCCTTCGCCGGGCAAAACAACATGGTTAGATATAGGATTAGGTTGAACAAGCAATATGCAAGGGCGGAATGTGCGAATGAAGGGGCTAGGGTTAGTCCTTCTCATGGTTTCATTTTCTCTTGCTGGTTGTACAGGTTTACTCGATACAGCGGCGGAACCCAGAGCGACGATGGAAGCATATCCTCTTCTCATACAGGAAGGCGAAATGGTGACTTTTGATGCGCGAGAATCTGATGCGGTTGAAGGCATTATTACCGAGTATCGATGGGATTTCGGAGATGGAGAAAAACGAGATACCGTGACAGGATTCACTTCGCATACTTACGAGATGTTTGGAGTCTATACGGTAACCTTGACAGTGGAAAATGACCAAGGCGGGGTCGATGACACATCCGCTGTTGTTGTTGTTAATGGTGCCCCAGTTATCGATTTGAAATATCCAGAGAATTCAAGAGCAGGGGATTCCATTCTCCTTGATGCTTCGGCTTCAGTAGATCCAGAAGGCAATGATTTGTTCTTTTCTTGGGACCTTGATTGGGGAGTTGATTCAGATGGCGATGGAGATGGTCGAAACGATGTCGATTCGACTGATAATCAAGTCTTACTTCCAACCAATAAGAGCGGAATATATCTCGGTTCGGTAACCATTGATGACGGCCAAGAAGGCGTCTTAACAGAAGTGTTTGAACTCAACGTATCCTCTCGCCGTTTCAGCGTTGTGTGGCAGCAGAAAGTCATCGAACAATCATGGTCAGATTATCTTGCAGAAGGTGAAGAATGGAGGCAAGAAATAACGCCAGGTTCTTCGGGCCGAATCATTTCATATGAAGCGATTCTCGAATTAGAAAATGACGTGGTCCAGCCGTACGATAATTTTACACTTGTAGTGACTGTTCCAGAAGATAATTATCAAGAGAAAGCTGATACTGAAGGTGGAAACATAACGACTAATGAGAATGCAAAAGCAACGCTTTCTGAAGATAAACTCAATCCAATCGGCGCCGAAGGGATTTATGATTCTGATAGTATTGAAATGGTGATTGAGATGTTGCTCAGCGAACCAGGGGCAGCCTTCGGGCAGTCGCCATGGGTCCTCATCGTACAAGCACTCCAATCAAATCCAGACTCAGCTATTGAAATTCTTCCAGACCCTGATCCAGGGAACGATTGGTCACTGACAATAAAAGTCACAATACAAGAGCCAGTGATTACAGAAATCGCATTCGAGTAGGTTAAGACGAAAAGAGTTTGAAGGACTGTTGACTGGAAGGGTTGAGTGGCATGGTTGAATCCGTTGAAATCAGTCGAGTAAACATACGAGATACATTGTCTTTGGACGTATCTGTTTGGATGCATCATCCAGACGATATGGACTTCAGACCAGCGATGTCCTGCAAGGATAAGACGCTCTCAATTCTTTCACAAACCTCTGGAGAAACTCTTGCTTCTGTTGATCTTGATGACGAACAAATGCAAGCACTCCAAGCATCCCTCACAGCCGAACTTCGCGTCAAATTCCAAGTTCACGGCATGCACGGCCGTCTGAATAAGATTGCTCCCATCATTGCAGATGGTAAAGCCAAGAAACTTGCCACGGCGAACTGGAAAACTACCCAGCCGGTTTCATTTGAGTAGGGATTCCCCCCATTTCTTTCATAACCGTAAACGACGAAAGTCGTAATTATGTCCCCTAGACGGTTGGGAAAAGGTTCCCAGAAGAAAGCACGATTTGAACGACTAAAAAGCGAAATAATGCGATTTGTAACAGCAAATCCTGGATGTTCAGCCCAATCCATAGTCGCAAATCTATCTCATGATAGAGTCATGAGAAATCATGGCCTCACTCCTAGGAAGGTTGGATTTTTCATTCCAAGACATCTCGCAGATCGCCTGACTTGGTGGCAAGATCATCGCGCAGGAAGACGAGTTTACGGCAGTCTTGAGGAATATGATGACACATCAGCATGAACCATCCTCTCTCGTCAATAAATCACCGACGAACTCATGAGTCTTCGCTTCCTGCTATGCACATGAGCGAAGAGCAACAGGTTGCTGCATACTTCGATCTCGATGGAACATTGCTTAATGCCTCAAGTGAAAAAACGTTGACAGGAGTGCTCGCAAAAAGGCGTCCATGGCGCATACCTCATGCTACAGTTGCATGGACGTTTGGAACTGTATTCGGACTTTTGACTGGTAAATCTCCTTATGACGCTTTACGAAACCGAGGCCACCTTTCCCTCGCTTCATGGTCGATATTGGAGAAGTATTCCAATGAGATAGCTCCCATATTGCTTGAGCCAAAAGTCTCACAACATGCATGGGAAAAGATTGCTTGGCATCGTCAACAAGGCCACAGACTTGTCTTGGTCACTGCCACTGTAGCACCTATGGCTGAAGCGATGGGTCGGATATTGGGAATGGATGAAGTCTATGGCTGTGGGCCAAGTGAGCGAAATGGAATTCTTTCTGGCTCCGAACGAGGTTGGTCTGTCCCAAGACGAAAAGGGAAAGTGCCCGTAGTTGAATTAGATGCTAAGGAAAATGGCCATGATTTATCAAAATGTTATGGCTATGGAAACACGTTAGCTGATTCATGGTTCATGAAAAAATGTGGGCATGCAATTGCTGTAAATCCCGAGCCACCTCTAAGATCCTTCGCTCAAAAGAACAATTGGGAAATCGTTGAATGGCCTTAACAACTTCATATAGTCTTGAAGTTAGATTTTTCATGAGCGGTTTATTTGATATCGACGACGAAGAGCAAAAAGAGACTCCATCAGCATCTGTTGAGTATCAAGAAGAGAAGAAGAACGGATTCAAGAATCTGGTCAATGAAAGCTTCACTGCTATGCAGACTTCGTTCGATTACCTTCTAAAAACAATTGAAAATAATCCTGATAGGATTATTTTTGGAGTTGATAAAATCATCATCCTTGGGAAATTGGCAACCTATTCCATCCCTCTCGAGGGGCTTATTCAACGAATGAGAAACCCGTATGCGGGCGGTACAGGTCTCAACTCAACAACTGCTACGTTCAAGGGCAAGCTCGATGGTAAAGAGGCCTCAGTCTGCATCCAACCCGATCATCAAAATGTAGCCAATCTTCCTGGATGTGATGTTCTCGATTCATACTTCCTTATGCTACTAAATGACGACAAGTTCATTCAACAAGAGAGGCATAGTCCATTACGACATGCTTTGCTAAATCTGTATGGTCTATCTGCAAGCCCAGCCTCTAAAGCATTCAAAGAGTACCTTCTTGCGTCTATGGAGGCCACATATCTTCCAGAAGAAAGTTCGGTTGAAATCAAAGGAACAAACGGTTGGAAATGGAAAATGGGTGATGGAAATCCTCTCGTAAATGGCTACACAATATGGTTCAAAAAACCAAGACAAAGACTTTGGAAGAAAGTTGTCCAAGATACAACAGAGTTTGAGTATGGGTACCACTATGATGATGTCTTCAGCATTCTCGAATTGCTTTCTGACTCCCCTAGAGTGCTGGTTGAAGATGAGACGTATGCCTCAGATGGTTATTTCAGAAAGATGGTTGCTCCACATCACTCTCCTCTCCAGAAGCGAATAATTGCAGATGAAAAAGATGCTCGCGAAAGCGCAGAGTCGTGAGTTGGCGGCCCCTCCGCGATTCGAACACGGGTCTCAACCTCCGCAGGGTCGAAGG
>JBMZTB010000015.1:0-30532 GCA_049623485.1 Candidatus Poseidoniaceae archaeon | reverse complement strand
AGGAAGACAATTCTTCACGGATAGAACTTCATTCTGAGTCCAGATTAGGTTATGGAGATCTGGGAGTCAATCCTGAGCGACTGGAATTGTTTTACGAAGCATTAGCCTCTGATTGAATATTCTCGTCCCATCCATAGGGATATCCACTCTCATCGATGAGAATTACATTGACGCCTAATCCTGATTTATGGAATGCAATCAATTGAATGTCATGGATTGAATGGCCTGTTGGAGCAACACCCAAGACAGGCAATTCCCTGCGACTAAACCAAGATGATTTTGCCTTAGGTGCATGTTCACTTCCTAAACTTCTGATCGTTCCATCCACACCATCAAACCATGGCAGAGGTCCTTCTGGCGTAAATCGAAGTCCAAGAATCATATCGACACCTGTTGTTTCTTGAGCAGCATCCGTATCGGCCCCACTCGGGATTGCAGGAGCATTTGGATGGGTGTGCAACCAATGCGTAAAACGTCCTGCTCTCGAACCACGCTGTCCTGAAAAGAGATCATCTGTCCATTCTTCTGGTAAATGATGGACTGAATATGAATCTCCTCGATTCACGACATGAGCTTCCTTGATGACATAGCCTTGACCTCCAAAGAGATTTGAAACATGTTCATCTCCTTCAAATGCGGTCTGAACTTCATCGATGTGTTTACGATCTGGATTTACATCCAAGCCAACAAGAATCTCATCTGGCAATGCCTGTAACGCCCATACAACGAGATCTCGAAATAAAGGGCCTGTTAGGTGAAGTTGTGCAGCATAGGAATGCCTCATTGCATAGGATTCAGCGTTGTATGAACGCATCGCCTCCACTAACCATGCCTCGACCACGTACCTCCGAAGCATCGGTGATTCATCAATGAACTGCAACAAAGCACAATCTTTGAAAGCCCCTCGGCACAAGCAAGTGTCATGGCCAAGAAGAAACGAGGGGGATTTGGAAGATTTCTCGGTGCTCTTACTGGTACTCCATATGAGCGTCTTCTCAAGCAAGTTGAGAAACTCACAACAGAGCACGATGGCGATGACAAGAAACTTGGTCGTGCGCTCAACAAACTGGTCGACGTCGTAGGTACTGCTTACGAAGATGAAGAGATCGACGAAGATGAGCATGATCTCGTCATCGAAGCCATTGAAGAAGCCGATCCTAAAGGGCGCTCATTCCCTAAATTCGCTGAGGAAGACTCATTTTATTCAGGCGATACGCCAGATTCGCCCGACCTTAATCTAGGCAAAAGAAAGAATCTTGATGATTTGATGTCTTCATCTGGTAAGGAATTTACAGGCAGTTTCGGTCGTGATGAATTTGAAGAATTCAAGGCTCGAATGACCGATGATTTCTATGCTGAATCTGATGAAGCGATTGAAGCAGGAGATCATCAAGCAGAAATTCGAACTGAGAATCGTGTCTTTACTGATGAAGAAGACGAATTGCAAAATGTCAAGGCAATGATCTCCAGTGAATCTGGACTCGTTGACCCAACCGCTGTTGAAGAAGAAGAGTACGATGATGAAGATGATGAGAATTACTCCATCGACGAGAATGGGACCGAATGGTTTGAGGATGACGATGGCTATTGGTGGTATCGAGATGAGGGCCAAGAGGACTGGCAACCTTACGAAGAAGACGACGAAGATTGATTCTTATTATGCAGGAATTGGTTGTTGTTCCCACCAAGCAGGAGCGAGGAACCAAGCATCATCATTGACAGGTCTGTCGATTAATGGAAGGCCAATCAATCCACCATCAATGGATAATCCTCCAAGTGGATTTGTGGCACAGGGCCCTGGAAGATAATCCTCACCAGTTTCTGTAAGTTCTATTCGAAGAGAATGTCCTGCAGGGACGATCACATCCATCGGATTGAATTCCATCAACATGGTATATCCTGAAAATGGTGCTGTTGGCTTTGCTTCAAATCCTCCATCTCGATAGCGAATATCCATAGTTGCATGGCCGAGTCGAAGATTGGTTGTGTCATCATACATTGTGGCAAAAATTTGACCACCGTTGCAGGCTTGTGTTGTTACGTCAACGTGCAATGTTGGGAGTCCAGAGATGTGTAATGGTTCCTCGTATTGTGGGCTTGTAAGCGTAACCGACCCGCCTAATCCATTGACGACTCCGTCTCCTGTCCATTCAGTTCCAATTTCTTGCATGAGCCAGGTCATATCTTCGGGAGGCCATGTTTCTTCAACGTGCCATTGTCCATCGTTTGTTTGAATTTGTACCATTGGCTCCGGTTCATCACCTATGTCCTTCAGATAATATTGGAACCATCCAAACAATTCAACAGCCCAATCCATTCGGCTCATGTTTGGATAGGCCTCTCCACCGTATCCTGTCCCAAGTTCACTGTGGCGATCTGGTTGATCCGGATAATTGTGAGCCCATTGTCCAGCAATTGCCCTTGCGTTGATTCCAGCATCTCGCATCAACTGGTAGGTTGGGAATGCATGATATGGGTCAACGTTCCAATCTTGTAAGCCCCAAACAAGGTAGACACTGCCGCGATAATTTTCCAAAACATCGGGTAAGTGACGTCTTTCATCCCAGTAATCGTTCCAATCTCCTCCACCAAATTCAGCCCATGCATAGGTTGTCCATGGATTGAGAGGTCCTACTAAATCATCAGAACACACTCGCAAATCATCCGTCGTCAAATCTGTCGTAGCGGCTTGATAGGCTGCATCATAGCCCATTGCTCGAGCTTCGGAGGAACCATTTCGATAGAACATTTCTTGCACACCAATGGAACCTGAAATTGGAACGATTGTCTTCAGGTGTTCAGAGGGTTGTTGAGCAGCCTCCCAGTTTGTTGTACCCGCATAGGATTTCCCCATCAAGCCAACATTGCCATTTGACCAGTTTTGAACTCCGAGCCAATCCACAACTGCTTGGATTCCAGTTTGTTCTCCAAGTCCTTTGACATCTTGACAATGCGTAGATTGGCCGGTTCCAAATGTGCTTGCCTGAGCTAAAGCATAGCCGTGCGGGACAAATGTGTCGTAGACCCACTTGCCTACACCGCCATCAGGAATTGTGTTTGGATTTGAATCAGCACCAACACCTGGCATTCCTTCTCCACCGAAGTCATAGTAGGGATGAATTGTCATGATCACAGGAACCTTGGTGCCTTCAGGAACGTCAGGAAGCCAAAGAGCAACATGCATTTTTGCTTCATCTGGGAATCCAGCATCCTGTTCGGATGCTGGCAATTCAACTGGTACGAAATGTTCTGTGTAAGGAAGGATTTCATACGTCCCATTTTCAGGTAATTGAGCGCGCATGGTGTCCATGGGTAAATCCATCATATGGCGTTGATCGAGGGGTGTCTCCCACCACTCGTAAGAGGATTGGCTCTCTGATTCTGTTGTGAGCATTTCACCAAATGCCATCGAAAAAATAAGGAAGGCTATACAAAATGCAATTGTTGTTCCCAAAGTGATGTTGAGTTGAGTCTGACTACGCGCCGGATCTGCTTTTCCTTCGATAATTATTTCCGAAGGGATTTCTGGTGCTGGAGGAACGCTGAAGACTTCCGCCTTGAGAGTGTCCCCTGCCATGTATAGCGCTGTAGGTTGACCTTGAAGAGGGTGGCGATGCTTTGACTTGGCCCAGCAGAGCCTACTTCATTTGTCCAATAATCTGAACGTGAGCGGTACTTCCTGATTCCATACATACTGTGCTTGTTTATTCATTCCTAGTTTATCGAACACTTCCGCGGTGCTGTGTACACCATCAACCCCTTTCATGACCGCTCTAGGAGCAAGAGTCGCAATCCGTACAAACCCCTTTTCCCACAAAGCAAGAGCCGTTATTGCATCTTGTCCAGTTGGAACAGTTCGCTTGAGTCGCTTTCCAAACGGAGCTGGATGTTCAAAATCTGATGAGAGAAGTGTAGGGGATTCTCTCATCAATCGAATCTTGGAGTAACGAGGTTTCATGAACTTCTTACGAATTGCTCTCCAATCCTTGTTTGCATAGGATACTCCTTGCAAATACTGGCTTTCATAGGCGTAAATCGTCTCTTTGATTTCATTCCATACCTCTGCATCGATACAGTAAGAATAGAAATGTTCGTGTGTAGGTTCAACGACATCAAGATCGCTTTCAGTTATTTCACGATGTGGAAGGTTCCAAACTTGGACCATACCAACATCATTGTATGATTTAGCCCAATCCGCTAGTGATAATGTTGTTTTGATGAAGTTCGGTCCAGGTATGAGGTCGTCTTCAATCAAAATAACACGCTCATATCCGTGAACATCGAATAGGTCACGTCTTGCGCCAATGAGGTTTCTTCCCACCCCATAATTCTCTTCTCGAAGAATAACTGAGGTGCATGGAACATCTGAATTCTCAATGATTTTTTGGATTGTTGGCTGATCTGATTTTGGACCACCGTCGATGTAATGGTACACATCAATTTTATCCAAATCATCGATGTTTTCTTTGAGTCCATCGAGAAGTTGTTGCATTAGATCTGGTCGATTAAAACTCACGGTGAAGAGTGCAATTTTCAAATTAAACACCTCTTCCAAGTAAGCGTTGTTTGAGATAATAAAGGCGTTCTTTGAATGTATTAGGAGGGTGTCGAACGTTGATTGGAAGCATGATGATGTCACTGTATTTCATGATGCGAAAGACCTCACAAATGACAGTTGTATCACAATCGATTTCTGTCGTTCTCGGATTTATTCCAGCAAATCTTGCGCCTTCGTAGAATGGCTTAGAATTGTAAACACAAACCCCATTGAAGGTTGACCATACCGGGGTTTCTTCATGAGGAATTCCATGGTTCCACCACGTTTCTTCCGATGTTTTTCGGGTTGCCCATGCGTCGTAAAACCCCCCCATTGCATTGGTCGTATATCCGGAGACAATATCTCCTGGAGTTTGCAACATTATCATGACGTCAGACGGATTGTAAATGACATCAGTTTCAATGAAAATAATCTTATCAAACTCATTAAGATCTGATGCTTGTTCAAGACAATTGTTTCGAGCTGCAGCGATATTTTTTACTCTCGCCCCTTCTTTTCCAATCAAATGTTCTGTGCCAAGTTTGGTTGATGTGAATGTTGTTTTGCAACGCTGAGACAATGCTAAAGCGAATTTTTTGAGAATTCTGTCGGTGCCATCTGTCGAATCATTTTCATAAATTGAAAGTTCGACAGAATTATTCTCTAAGAGGTTGTCAAGCAAGGTATTGAGTTGGCGATTCCAATTCTTCAATCGCTTTGCATTGTTACGAGAGATTGTGCAGATGAGGATTTTCAAAATTCATCACCTCTTATCTTCTTCACCAAAGTGATTGATTTTCCCTATGGACATTCCTATTTAAGGTCGAGGTAGTAGCACGACGCATGGCCAATGTTCTGGTGACAGGAGGCTCCGGAATGTTGGGGCGCCATCTCGTCCCAATCCTTGAGAAAACAGGCCATGTCGTCTATTCTCCACATCGAGACGATCTGGATTTAACCGATTCATTGGCAACGATGGAGTATCTGAAATCAATCAAAATCGATACTGTCATTCACTGCGCTGCTTATGTTTCAGGTATTGCTTCTAATACAACGACAAAACACCATTCTTTTGATACGAACGTAATGATGGGGCTCAATTTGATACGTGGCTGTATCGAACTTGGAATCAAGAACATGATCAATGTCGGAAGTGCCACAGTTTACCCAAGCGATGCTCCTCAACCATTGTGTGAGGAATCGCTTGGTAGTGGCAGTTTTGAAGGCCCAATCGAAGGATATGCTTTATCGAAATACGTTGTATACAGGGCATGCGTGATGGCAAATGAGCAACATAACACATCATTCAAAACGATTCATCCGTGCAATCTCTTCGGTCCTTTCGACAATTTTTCGCTGGAAACAGGACATATGCTACCAGCAATTCTTCACCGAATGCATCAAGCGAAAGAAAATGGAAACGCACCTGTTGTAATTTGGGGAGATGGAACATCAAAGAGAGAATTCCTTTACGCACCGGATTTGGCCGAATTCTTGAGTTACGCACTTTCAAAATTTACTGAATTGCCAGAGGTCATGAATGTTGGTTCTGGAATCGAAGTTAGCGTCAATGAAATGCATCAGCATATGGCTAAAGTCATCGGATATAATGGTGAACTACAGCACGATTTAACCCGCCCAGTAGGTCGGAAAAGACGATTTTTGGAACTTTCAAAACAAAGAGAATTCGGATGGTCGCCAAAAACTCCATTTGAAGAAGCATTGATGTTCACGTATGAATATCTCCGGGGGACATTAGAGTGAGTTTACCATTAGCAACGAGTACTTGGGATGAAGAAGAATACAACGCCATCCAGCGCGTTATTGAGAGCGATCGGTTCAGTATGGGGCCGGAAGTTGAAACGTTCGAAAAAGAATTTGCATCATTTTTTGGATCAAAATACGCCATTATGTCGAACTCTGGTTCCTCTGCGAATCTTCTCGCCGTTGCGGGAATGATATACGCCAAAGGAATTGATCTGAATCCAGGTGATGAGGTAATTGTGCCAGCCGTGTCATGGTCAACTACGTATTTTCCAGTTCATCAGTATGGTCTAACAATGCGCTTCGTCGATATTGACGAAACGACATTAAACATCGATTTAGATGCAGTCGAGGCAGCAATTACAGAGAAAACAAAACTCATTTTCGCAGTGAACCTTCTTGGTAATTCTGTGGATTATCATCGACTCTTAGAGATTGCAGAAAAAAATAATCTCCATGTTATCGAAGATAATTGTGAGTCCCTCGGAGCCACGATTGAAGGAAAACAAGCTGGAACTTTTGGCCTTGCTGGTACATTCAGTTGCTTCTTTAGCCACCACATTTCCACTATGGAAGGTGGAGTTACAGTTACAGATGACGAAGAATTGTATCACGTCATGCTTTCTCTTCGTGCTCATGGCTGGACGCGCAATCTACCTCAAGAGAACCGTGTTGTTGAGAAATCAAATGACCCGTTTATGGAATCATTCCGTTTCGTACTTCCAGGATACAACCTACGTCCATTGGAAATGTCTGGGGCCATTGGCCAGGCTCAACTTCGAAAAGTGAATGATATTATCACAGGAAGGAGAAAGAATGCAGTCACCTTCCAAAATCTCATGAAAGAATTGCCAGAAATAATGATTCAAAGAGAGGTTGGAGAGTCTTCTTGGTTCGGATTCTCGATTGTTTTGCCCGACTGGTGCGACCGAGCCCCTGTACTCGATGTCTTACGCGAAGCCGGTATTGAAACTCGACCAATCGTGGCCGGAAATTTCACTCTTAATCCTGTGATTGAACATTTGAATCATAGCATTCATGGGCCACTCGATGCCGCAAACAAGATTCACGAACAAGGATTCTTTGTCGGGAATCATCATTATGATCTTTCCCAACAGCTTCAGCAGTTTGCAAATTTGTTGAAGTCCTGCCTCGATAATCAACGTCAATGAACGCATGTTTGATGAATTAGCACACAATGGCTAACACATGCGACAGGGCGCTCTGCACAGAACTTCGTTTGTTCTGATTGCATTGGTTCTATTGATGCCAGGCATCACTTCTGCTCAAGATGAGGCTGATTGGAGAAGCAATGGAATAGATCCAACTACATGGAGTGATGGTCCAGTTGTCGAAGAAACGCCAATGCAATTTTCTTACTATAACGATCCTGTGTTTTCCATAAATGTCACATATACACCCGATCACTTTGAAGACGAGGTAAATGGAGAAATTATCATTGAATTGTTTCCTCAATGGGCTCCGATTACTGTTGCAAACATGATCGAACATGTCGAGGATGGATTGTATGATGGCATATTTTTCCATCGAGTTATCAACGATTTCGTCACTCAATCAGGAGATCCTGAATGCACAACGGTCGGTGCTTATCCTTTCACAAATCTGAATTGTGGTTCAGGTGGTACTGGCGAGACAATTCCGCTTGAGCATGATGAAAACCTAAGCCACGTCGATGGGGCGATTGGAATGGCTCGAGGTACGGACGAAGACTCCGCCGATTCACAATGGTACATCGCTGAAACAGAGGCTCACGGTCTTGATCCCGAAAATAGAGATGACGGAGGCTATGCGACCTTCGGTATTGTTCGCCAAGGAATGAGCCACGTGCGAGCGATAGCTGAAACACCAACATCTGATGATCCAACAGGCACAGATTTTGACAATCCATTTTCATCAGCAGGGCGGCCAGTCTATGAAGTTCGAATCAACAAGGTCGAGATGATTGGTGTTGCAGATCCCGATGGGAAGTTAAGTGGTCAAGGAATCGATGCAGAGGAAGATGGAAGCGTTTCAACAGTACTTCTCGTTCTCATCTTTGTCGCTATTGCCGTAGGAATTGGAGGCGTCATGATGTTTGTCTCAAGCCAAAAAGTGGAATCAGCGGAGATTAAGGTTTATGATGCAGAATTACTCGATGAAAATGAAACATCGAGTACAACGTGACGTACTCGTGGTGCGTACCATTTGACTTTCTCAAGATGCTGATGGCTACAGTGCCAATCGCGACCACCTTTTCGAGCATAATTCAAGCAGGTGAGGATTGTAGTTTCCGTCCATCTTTCGATGTGCTCTTCTTCAACATTCATGTGGATGTGCAAGCTTCCACCTTGTTCTTTAAGGGCTAAAACCGCTAGTTCCCATACTGCTTCCGAACTTGGAAGCAATCCCAAAAGAACACGATCGGCAACTCCTCGTAAACTTGGCAATGTTGTTTGATTGTCGCCTTTGTGAATTGTGATTGAATGTGAAACATCATTCTTTTTAGCAGCCCATTTCAAGGCCTTGATGCTCTCTGGGTTTAGTTCACAAGCGTGTATATGGGCGGCTTTTCCGTGGATAAGTAGCGGAAGAGAATAGTAACCAATACCTGCAAAGGCATCGACAATGATTTCTTCTCTAGCATCGAGAGACCCCATTCGATGACGTTCCGTAACATTCCCTGAGGAATACATCACTTTGCATGCATCAAATCCATAGTATAGCCCGTTATCTTTTACTTCGACCCAACCAGACTCTCCAAGCAATAATTCCATTTGAGAAGAGCGAATTGTATCGTTTGCAATCGGTTGTTGTCGCCCAATCCTTCGTGCCTGTAATACGTCTGCAATTTGTGTAAAGAAGTCAATTTTATCTTCAATTTTGTCATCCCAAATCGGTTGAGTAAACGCCTCTTTAGGAAAGAGAATAAGATCATCTAATCGTTCCCATTTTGTTGGAATCAAATCGATTATATCTTCCATTTGTTCTGGGAAAAATTTCTGAATAGTTTGTTTTAGTTGTTGGTGAGGGTTATTCGATGGTGGTGAATGTTCGAACATCATCATTCCAAATCTGTAAGGAATTTCTTTTGAAAGAAAGGACATATCTTTTGAAAACACTGGAAGGGCAAGTTCCTCATTGATTCGTACTGGTATGTACTGCTTATTCAGTGCCTTTCTTTGGCGGAGGATTTCATACATCTCCTCTCCAAACTGGATTGGAACAATGACTGCAATATGCTCCTCCATAACCACGCCACTAGCCACTCCTATGGGGAAGTCCTTTGAAGGACTTCGGATTGTAGAGGTATCATGGAAGCCGAGAATATTGGAAAATTACGTCTTTTCAGTCTCTGTTTGACACTGTTTTTTGTGATACCAATCATCGCACCTCTAGCCTCTGCCGATGGCATGACTTCATGTGACGGCGCTGGCATGAGTGAATGTGATGATTACGACTCGAATGATGATGGAACACCACATCAGCAAGATTGGATTCGAGGAACTTATGACTTCGATTTGGAGGATACCTCCAGAATCACACTTTCGCTGAGTTGGGCCATTCGAGAATTCGATAGAAGTAAAGTTGGCCTTGATGACCCTCTAATTGAACCCTTTCTTGCAAACGATGGCTTAGATGTTAACGATGGAATTCCAGCCGACATGATTCGTAGTTACTTCGCTTACGACGATGGCTCTGGTTCAGTCGGCGACCGAATGCTTGGAGAAGTCCAGAGCACAATTGAAGACCTCCTTGCATCAGGATTTGGAACTGTAAACGGCATTAACACACAATACGATACATCCTATACAGAAGGAAGCACGACAATTCCTTGCACAACTGACGCTTCAATAGATTCGATTCACGGGGGAGAAGGAGCAAGTCAAAACAATGTGTTTGACCCTCCATTATGCTTCTCAACAATAGCCGATATTAGTCTGTCAACCAGCACCTTCAATCTTCTCAATAATTCAGATTTAGACTTGGAACGAGCGTATCAAGGTCTCTTGATTATGGGTTCTGAGCTTACAACAAAATTCGAGGTTTTTGCTGAGCCAGGCCATGCCTCAACATTTTCAATCAATCCACCAGATTACGCAACGATCATCGGCGTCGATAGCAATGGTTCCGTTTCCGCCCGACCAGGTCCACCTGCTTACTTTGCAGGCGAATGGACTGTTGATAATCTCGATGCAGGAGTTGGCGATCCTCGGATTGACCAAACGGTGAGCCTTACCATGGCATACCGAAATTCATCAACCACCCAAGTGGTCGAACTTGATCCGAATGATGAATCTCTATCGCTTCATTTAACTGTAGATCTTTTTGATGAGCAAGCAGTTCAAATTGACTTTGTAGCCGGGTTAAATTATCTTGACCAAGCGACGATGGATGATTGGGGAATCTCTCTTGTCGAGTTGTCCGAACTTGCTACAATCCCTCAGATTACTTCCGATGGAATTCGTCTTGCATATGAAAATGGCATTGCTCCATTAGAGGATTTTACGGAACAATTTCCAGTTGATACAATAGCGGCCGAATTCTCAAATATTGTACCTGGAGATCAAGACATTCAAATGAATCCCTTGACTTGGGTAAGTGATTCTGTTGCTAGCGGAATTGAAGGGTCAGCTGGCGGATTAAATTACACGCATTCTGTGGGATGTTCAGAAACAGTTACTCCGCCTCAAACACTAACATATTGTGTGAAAGGACCTACTGCAATGGGGTATGATCACCCCATTTACCTCCATTCAACAAGCAATACATTCAGTCTTACTTTAATTGATTTCATAACGGATAAACTTCCAGACGATATCGAATCGAATGGAATCAATATTTCTACTATTCTAGATGGATTGGAAGAAGAAGACTTGCGCAAAATAATGGATTCAGGAATATCCATTGAGTCTGAGATTAATACTTCTTTCCTAGAAACCATTGTTCCAGCAAACTTCCCTAATGCTGCGATAACTCTTGAGATCATTTTACCAAGGTGGCTTGAAACAATTGACGGCAATGACCGTTTTATTTTCACATATACATCAGAAGGTGATAACACAAATCCAATCTCAATATCTGGGCTGAATCCATACAAGTACAACCATCCGATTATCGGTGAAAGCGGAGACGTTATGTGTAAGAAGACAGACGTTACGTGTGTCTCTACTGAAGTGGATATTGATTTTGGAACGTTTGACATCAACGAATTTACAAAATCCGTTTCGTTTGAATTTGGTTTGGAGGCAAATGCAGTCATTCATCGAATTGCGGTTCCAGTAGGGGCGGTAGATATTGGTTCAACAACAGTTCAAATGGAAGCTATTCCGAGCGATTTGTTACGTTTGCTTATTGATCTCATAGGAGATGTTGATAACCCAACAACATTTGATTTCTGTTTGGATACCAGTGTTCCGAAAAGTCAATGCCCTCCAGAACGTTTACTCATATTAGAATTAACAAATGAGGGATTGATGCAATTCGGAACAGATGTCGGCGAGAAATTAACGAATGAAATTCAAATAGCAGCAGAGGAATTAATGAATGTTGAAGATATTAGCATCGATCATGTCGATATTGGCGATTTCGAAATCCAAACGAGTTTGACGGGTCTAGGGTCACCAGGGCCTGTTGTCAATGATACGATTGGAATAAGTCTGAGTATTAAGATTCCAACGGTTCGTTATACAATGGCCATTTCGAGTCCATGGTCTGATTTGTTTTCTGGAAATTTTGACTTGCTCACATTTTCGATTATTACTGAGAATTCAATTCGTACTCCATTCCTTCAACCGATGGTGACAATGGTTGAAGGAATTTCAACATTATTATCATCAAGTTTCGTATCTGCGGATGGTGTTTCATTCCCGCCTGAGGATCAGGAAGGGATTGTAATTTCCACATCGAATCTGAACCCAGTGCGAGAATCTCTAACTGAGTTGGGTGAATCCCAAGTACCTATTTTTGAAGATAGCGGATTATTCGAATTAACGGGCCCAACCAGTATTACTCTTCCAAAAGGGATCAAAGCGATAGAGGCAACCTCCAGTCAAGGAAATATCCAACTCTCGACAGATGATGAAGGTCGTCAAGTGATCACGTACACGATACCCCCTGGCGATCTTGATGATGATGTAACATTACGTCTAGGAGTTACATGGATGTATCTCTTAGGCCAATTCTGGGCATACCCCGCTGTCGTGCTTATTCTGCTGGTTCTTCTCATTCGGCGTAGAAGAAAGAAGAAGAAGAAAAAGAGAGCTGCTCGTGAATCAAAGAATTCTTTGCTCAAAGCCCAGAAGATGGGTCTATCTGAATCCGACTTCGCTCAGATGGCTGGCCTTGTTGATCGACAAGTCGGTGGTTATGAAGAGGGGATCGATCCTTTCGAAGCGATGCAGAATGACGAATTCAATTAACGATGCAAAGCTTCGTGGATTCTGTCAGCAAGTGATGGGCCAATCCCTGGAACGGTCTTAAGATCGTCAATACTCGCATTGCTGATGCCTTGCCTTCCTCCGAAATGACGAATGAGTGTTTGCAATTTCTTTGCTCCTAGGCCAAGGACGTTTTCTAATGGGTCTCCTAAACGTGATTTTTTCCTTCTTTTTCTGTGAAATGTGTTGACAAAACGATGGGCTTCGTCTCGAGCATGGACGAATACCCTTCCCCTTCGGTCAAGGACAATCGGTTCTTTTGCGTCTCTGAAGAGTGTTTCCTCACGTTTTGCTAATGCCGCTAATTGAAACCGATCTTGAATGCCATGTTCTTGGAGCAATTTTCGAATAATATCGAGATGAGTCTGTCCTCCATCAAGAAGCAACAGGTCTGGCCATTCCTCTTGTCGTTTCATCCATCGTTCTACAACTTCTTTCATCATCCGTAAATCATCGAGTGCATCGCCCTTTACAATGTATGTTCGATATTCTTTTTTCGCAGGCCGACCATTCCGCATAACAACGCTTGCACCGACTCGCTCATCGCCTTGGAGTTGAGCCATATCAAAGCAAACGACATGGTTCATTTGTTCAACATTCAGCAAGAGAGCAGCCTCATCTGCAGCTCTTTGTTCCAGTGATCCACTCGATTTATTCGATAATCGAGTGACTTGAATTTTAGCATTTTGATCTGCAAGTGTACGTAATGTCACCATATCGCCACGAACTGGAGTTCGAACTTCTACAGCCGAGCCTCGTCGTTCATCCAACCATTCTTGCAATCCATCGAGAAGTGGGGTGGGTGTAAGCAAGAGTCGAGGAGGTCTTCTGTTTAGGTAGTGTTCACTAACGAAATGACTTACAGTTTCACCGATATCTCCCCGATGAACATATGGCCATACTTCTTGACCTTTGACAACGCCTTCATCAGCATGGAGAACAATCAATGCAGCAAGATCGCCTTGTTCAGCGAAACCAATAGCATCACAATCACGATACAATTTACTGGAAACAACATGTTGACCAATCGTTGTTCGTATGGATCGAATCTGGTCTCTGTAATATGCTGCTCTCTCAAACATCATGCTGGTTGAACAATCATCCATCTTTTTGCCAAGTTCTTCGAGCAATTCGGTTGCTTCCCCATTGAGAATTTTCTTCACCATAGATACTTGCTCGTTGTATCCCTCAGCGTCGATACAAGGACCTGTACACAATCCAATGTGCATTGCTAAGCATCCCTGCGGCAATAATTCTTTACAATCACGTATTCCGAAATGTCGTCGCAGCAATTGCATGACTTGTTTTGCCGCTCCAGCATTAGGAAATGGGCCCCAACGATGCGATTTCTTGGGAGGATGACGAGTGTACATAATACGCGGATACTCCTCTGCAGTGAGAACCAGATATGGGTATGATTTGTCATCCTTTAACATTGAATTGAAACGTGGTTTATGTTCTCGAATGAGTTGGCGTTCAAGAATCAATGCTTCTTGTGGAGTCGTCGTAACAATGCATTCAACATCATCTGATCGAGAAACAAGTTCTGGAATCATCTGTCGATCAGGATTACTTGCAAAATACGAGCGAATTCGTTCATTCAAACGAGTGGCTTTGCCAACATAGAGCACTCTTCCCTCATTTGTTTTGAATAGATATACGCCAGGAGAGGCCGGCAAATCAATGGATGCAGCATCGACCGGCATGGAAATTGCTCACACTCATAGGTCAAAAGAACACGTATTTCTTCCTCTCACACATGAAGCGGACAAATCCAAATGCATGGCCTGCTTCGTCCATCAAGGAATCAACATGTTATCGCCCTCAATGTTACGGATTTTACGATGGTTGGAGTCCCATCCATCGTCTCTTGAATCCGCATGGGACGTGCCACGTTCACTTTCTCTAGAAGGCATTGCAGATGGCATAGGAGTGGTTCGTTCTGCATTGTTTCAGCCCATGTCTGCTCTTGAAGAAAAGGAACTTCTTTTCACCCGTCAAGCTCATGTTCTTGGAGGGGGACGACGAAAAAGAAAGGTTGTCCATATCACAGAAGAAGGTCGGAATTATGTTGTTGAGAAAAGCGATGAAACAGTCGCATCTCGACATGATTCATCCCAGAAGATTTTCGGGCAAGCGCCAACATACACCACTCTGGTCGGAAGAGAAAAGGAATCAGAACAATTGTTGGAACATCTCAAAGCAAGAAAACAAATTCATCTACGAGGATTACCAGGAATTGGAAAGTCAACATTGGCTCGGTCTCTTGCAGAAACTGTCGTGAAAGAAGGAATGGAAGTGCGGTGGGCCGGAATTGATGCCTACACCGATGTTTCGATGTTAATGCAACGTTTTGGCTTTGAAACCACACTGATGTACGATGCTTCTGCCTATGCTTCCCTTTTTCTCGAAAACCAAGAAACGGTCGTGATCATCGATGATATCCAAGCCGTCAGTGAACGACACAAAGAGGCATTTTCCCAATTCTTTTCTTCGATTAAAGAATTAAACATTCCAACGATTCTCATTGGAAGGGAGCCTCAACCATTTGCCATAGAAGGTCCTGTTGTTTCCTTGGGGCCGCTTGAAACAGACCAGGCTATGAAATTACTTGGAGAAGAGATGGACGGCGAAAAGAGAACCGAAATTGCTGAACGATTAGGTGGCCACCCACTTGCAATTCTAATGTATGATGATTCAACACCCTTGCCAGAAGAAAGTGATGGTGTTCGCGCATATGTTGAACAAGTCGTTCTTGGCGATGTCTCTGAAGATGTTCATATTGCAATCCCGCCGTTCCTCATGCTCCCTTTCCCAGTTCCTGCAGAGCGAATGATCAATCCTGATGATGTATCACTCCTCGATGAACATGCTTTACTTCGATGGATACCGAATGATCTATCGATGGAAATGCAACATCTTGTTCGGAATGTGTGTCGCTCAAGTTTAACTGATGAGGAACTAGACAAACTTCATCTTGAATCGATTGAACATTGGTCTCAACAGAACGATTCGTTTTCAGCAATTGCAGAACTTCATCACCGAATTCAGCGAGAGGAAGAAGACATTGGATCAATACTTTCACAACAAGCAACTGTTCTCATGCACGAACGCTCAGGATCATTTGCAACCCTTCTCGATGAGGCAGTATCCATACAACCTACAGATGTCGACTTGATTGCACTTGCAACCCAACACGCCCTTAATCGCGCAGAACTTGATATCGCAAAAGAATATATTTCAAAGGCAGAAAATGATCCTCGAATCGAACATCTGCGCCTACAAATCGCTCACTTTGAAGGAAAAAAGGGTTCGATAGAATCCTTTGAACAATCGTACGAAACCATTGAAGATCCTGATGAAAAACTACGCCTTCAATTATCAGTATTGTCAAGAGCGATCGATGACCTCGTTGAAGAGACTACATCAGAACAATTGGCTCTATTGGACCGGATGATTCAGAATATTATTCCTCCAAATGAATCATCCATCCGTCAAATCGTTCTCACCTCCATCGTTGTGATGAAGCATTCAATTGCATTGCACAAAAGCGATTTTACTGAAGCCACTTTTCTTCGAGATCAGTTGATTTCAATTGCAACAGAGCACGATACACTCGTTCAATTTCTATCTGCGAAAGCCTCTTTGATGGAAGCGCAACCAAACACCATGAATTTCGCATTAACGATGAAGGAAGTTGAGCGGATTTCCGAACAGTTGAAGCAACCGTTGTACAAAGCATCCCTTCAGCTTCTCCTGTGTGAGGCTTTGGTTGATACAGAACCATTCCGCGCTCAACATCTCCATTCAAACGTGGACATTTCGATGATTGAATCAATGGATTCAGTAACAGCCAATCGATTGGTCGCTCGATGGTGGGCGTTGCGTTCTCAATTAGAACCCCAACAAAAAGTTTCATCAATCCGTGAAGCAATTTTACGATTTCGTTTGTCTGGATGTCCAAACAGGGCAAGATACCTTTCAAAACAACTCCATCAATCAATGTGATTAGAGTTCAGCACCGATCATGGTTTTCGTATCTTTGATTCCTTGAAGGGGTCGGATTTCTTCAACAATACATCGGGTAAGTACAAATTCATCATCTGCTTGAACACGTGCAATAATATCGAATTCTCCGAAAAGCATCCATCGATCTGTCACATGTTCAATCGAATCTAACGCATTACGAACATTCTCTTCTTCACCAGGTTTTGTTGTAATCAATACAAATCCAATCGCCATGTTATCACCCTAATATTCGACCGCAATCAGCGTCTGAGTATCTCGAATTCCTTCGATTGTTCTAAATTCCTTCATCAAAAGAGTGGTTAAATTCTGCGCTGAATCACTACTTATACGAGCGAGTAAATCAAATTCACCATACAGAGCATGGACTTCTTTGACCGCTTGGTGGGATGTGAGTGAAAGGTAAACCTCACGTTCATGTGAAGGCTCAGTTTTGAACAGGATAAACGCCTCAGGCATGATTTGCCCCTTGAGTATACGGGTTTTATCGCTTGGGGTAAGATATTTTGCTTTAATCAACGAACGGATGGCTTCAAATGGCATTGCTTTGGATGAATAAAACATGGTAGGGAGGCAACCACTAACTGCAGGGGCATTCCTGTGCCTCTTACTTTTCATGTCGCTCTCACCAATGGCAAATGGTAAGCCACTTGAACAAACAGATTCTGAAACCGAGAATTATGTTTCTGCAAGATCGACCACAACATGGTCAGGAACAGTTGATTTAACTTCAAATTATTATGTGGATGTTCAAGATGAGTTGCTGATTACGTCCTGTACAAACGTTACAATGTCTTCAGGAGTCCGCATTATTGTCGATGGAAGAATCACGATACAAGGAACTTCAACATGCCCTGTCGTCCTATCTTCAAGTTCGTCTAGCACAAGCGACCATGAAGGGATTCAATTCAACGCATCCTCAAACGGTCGGGGCAGCATCATCAATCATCTTCATATTGAGGATTCCATTTTTGGTTTAACGTTGTATGATTCAGATCCTGTTCTTAACAATGTTACAATCTTCAATCCAGATCGAGTCGGAATTGACATGTTTGGAGGATCTGCTCCGGTTATTCGGGACTTACACGTTGAGCAGGCAGGTCGTCTTTTACCATTTCAAAACGATTGGCGCTATGGCATAGGAATGTCGGTTGGATCTGGATCAACTCCGATTGTTGAACGAGCTTACTTTACAGATCATTTGCTAAGAGGATTGAATCTTTGGGGGGGTTCGGGCGGTATTTTCCGAAACATTGTGATGGACAATATCTCTGGAGCAACACTTGGAGAGCCAACAGGTGTTTGGGTCGAAGACAGTGTTCCATTGTTTGAGGATGTACGAGTCGACAAGAGCGATACTGGAATTATTGTTCGCCATATCGATGATTCTGGAAATACTCGAGGTGTCTTCAGAGACGTAATCATCACCAATAGTATGTATCGCGGAGTCTATCTTGACAAGCAAAATCACAACAATTACTCGAATTATGAAACGGCTGATTTCACAAATTTATCTGTGTTGGGAACTGGATCAGCGGGTGCAAAAACAGCCAATATTGCCAGTGCTGCAATCGAAGTCAATGCAACTGGTGCATGGCTTGAGAATGTTCTCGTAGACGATTCGTCAAGCGTGGGTGTACGCCTCTTCCGTGTCGATTCAAGTACCACATTTAGGAATCTAACGATTAAAGATTCAGGTGAGGCAGGACAAGGCCCTCATAGTGCAGGTTTAGCCATTTCAAGTTCTTACTTTGCTGCCCATTTGGAAGATCTCGAGATTAGTGGTTCGCCAGGGCCTGCGCTTTGGTCATCATCTGGTGGAGCGGTTCAAGGAACCGATTGGCACTTCCACAACAACTCAGAGCATGGAATTTTCATTGATTCAGCGACAGTCGTCGTCGATGGACTTGACACAAATGATAACGGGTATTCAGGGGCTTATGTCTATGATTCCCGCTATGTTACAATTACAAATTTCACCTCTGAAAATGATGGTTCACAGGGTAGTACAGCGTTGCAAACTGCAGGTTTGTCCTTCAAGAAATCGAATGACCTTGAATCGTCTTCTGGTGATGTGACTTGTCGAACATGCGTCATTCGTTCATCAGCTGGTCACGGAGTTTATGCAGAAGATTCAGTCGATTTGTGGCTTGAAAATCTGACTGTATCTGATATCGGTTCGTCGTTCAATCCTGTTCACATTGACAACGGTGGCCTGACCATTGGTGCTCAAGGTGGTAGATTCCATCTCTTAGACGCGACCTTGAATCATGAATCCACAACTGAATATGCCGTTTACGTTGAACAAGCTGCTGGTCAAATTGATGATTTGACCATCGGTGGAAATCATTCTGGCATTTTCTGGGATGCAAATCACAACGGAGCATATCCTTCCACACTAAGCAACACAGTTCTACGGGGAACTGAATGTCTAAAGTTGGTGAACCATCCCAATCTTGGAGGGTATGGGAACACAATTGATTCAGACTGTACTGGAAATATTTACTTTGAAAATGCAGATGTTAATTTCTCTAATTTCCTTGATTCAACAGGAAGTCATATTCTCGATCTTGATGCTTCATCGACCCTGCACCTCCATCAGCCGAGCAATCTAGATTTAACAATCGCAAATATTCCATCAGGAGCGACGATTGATGTTGCATGGGATGTGACAATTTGGGTTGTTAACAACCTCTCCAATGGCGTTCCATCGGCCTTTGCAAATGTTTCATTCAGTCAATTCGAGCCATCTGTTTCGAAGTTTACCAACGATATAGGCACAACACAACTTACTGATTTCATTGGGCAGCGCTGGAGCAACACAGGCGCTTCCACCCACAATGACGTTACAGTCAATTGTGGATATGACAGCGTGAGTAATTCAACAACAGCCGTTCTTGATTCAGACCAAATCATGTATTGCCGTCTGGATTTGGATAACCAAGAACCGTTCTTGATGTGGACTTCTCCGCAAGATGGGTCTGTTTTCCCATCACAAGGTGCTGTTGAGTTCAATGCCTCAGATACATGGGATTTGGATGAAGATGAACTGACGTTTACTTGGACGAGTGATCTTGATGGAGATATTGAATCATCATGTTCTGGTACATGGAGCTCCCTCAACGGACCAAGCAATGGGGTGCCGTTTACTGCAAATACAAACGATCAATGGGCATGTGGATTATCTGATGGTCTTCACAGCATTACACTGGAAGTATGTGATAATGCTGGACATTGTGTTTCAGAAAGTAGAACCATTGAGTTAACTAATCTTGCACCTGAACTGAACGTATCATTTGAACCGAGTTTAACTCAATACAGTGAATTGATCATGCCACAAACGGGTACTGTCGTGATTAATACAACAGGAACATTCGACCCAGAAGGTGATGACTTTGCTTGTATGATTAAATTTAGCGGTTACAACCGACAAGGTGCAGGTTGGGGCAACCAATATAATTGTCCGCAAGAGATGACGTATACATTCGATCACTTTTCTGACGATCCGCCAGCTTCCTTTTTCCTGACTGTAATTGCATGGGACGAAGTAGGTAACAACGACACATACTCTGCTGAAGTGAAGTTGTTCAACGAAATGCCAGAAGCCTCTTTCAGTCTTGAGAGAAATGGGACATCAAGTGAGGACCTCATTTTCTTTAATGGAAGTTCATCATATGATCCTGAAGGAAATGAGATTTCATTTGAATGGTGGTCCAATGTTGATGGAACCCTGATGGTTGGACAAGGTATCGAAAATATCTCTTGGAGCGGACATCTCTCACGAGGTGTTCACCAGATAGAGTTGCGAATCACCGACAATCGTATGGATCATGGAGGCCAAATGTCTGTTGTTTCTCAATTGATTACAGTCGACAATTCTGCACCACAAGCTGTTATTGAAGATCTTGACATCTTTGACAATCTCGATTCCTCCATTCTTATCCCATTTAGTGCCAATGGAAGCGGTGATTGGGATTCCGCTTGTTCCACTTTCCCTGCGGAGGGAGATTGGCATTGTTCAGAAATTGAACCTGCAGCAGGATCCGAATTCCTGCAAATAGTATGGACCAGCGATATGGACGGTCTTCTAACCCCTGAAGGTGAAGATTGGTTGACATTTGAGAAACGATTGAGTTCTGGTGAACACATTATCACGCTCTCGATCAGTGATGGTATCAACCCTGTAGTCACAACGACTCGAGCACTGTCTGTGTCCACATCTGCTCCAGTCCTTGGTCTTGAATCACCACAAAATAACAGCGTCTACTCTTCAAAGGACATGATTCTCTTCGATGCTCGTTCGAGCATTGATTATGATGATGATGAGTTTACCATGACCGTTCGAGAGTACGATTCAGTTACAGAAACATATGTTCCTTTACTCACTGATGTCAACACATCCCTCACACATTCAGTTCAACTGGATGCAGGTGAACAAGATGTTCAGGTAGAATTGATTGATTCGACTGGAGCAATTCGAATTGAATATGTTCACTTGACTATCGAGGCGAGTGACCCAGTTTCAGTCATCTTATCTCCCTCTAATTTAGAATCAATCGACCCAGGAGTGGCAATACTGTTTGAAGGTGACTCATCCGATGCAGATGGTGATCTCATCCTTCGTGAATGGAGATTATGGCCCTCTACAACTCAGCAAAACAATGGGCAAATGAGTGTTCTAAGTACGCAGTCTACGTTTTCTCAAGTCTTTGCCCCTGGTTTTCATCATGTTTCACTCTACGTCGAAGATTCCAGAGGAGCAATCTCTCAAGATCACATTAATTTCACAGTTCGATCAAGTTTGCCTGAGTTAGTTCAATCAAGTCTACAACTTTCCCAAAAGGAGTTTGTTTCTGGCGAAAGAGTAACGTTGGAAGTCTCAGTTCAATTGGTTGACGCGGATGGGTCGACAGACGATGTTCGAGTTGACATTAACCACCTCATTCAATCATGGAGTTTCAATTTATCAGACGATGATGGAGATTCTGTTTGGACAGGTTCTCTTGAATTCCAACCTGAAGGAGAAGGGAGTCCAAGTCTGAAAGTTATTGCAACGGATGGCTCAGGTGACAATGCAAATATCGATATTCTCTTTGAACCATTGAAAGTCGTCGATGATGATGAAGGGGGCTTTTTGTCAACACCTGTTCTGATTGGAGCCATTTCAATTGTGATACTTGTTGGACTTCTTATTACCCTTCAACGTCGACGACAAGCCACTGCCGAGATGAAAATAATTGACTCATGGGGCGTCTTTGGAAATGGATTAGAGGAAGAGACTGAGTCAGAGGATACTGATACAGAAGCACCTTCAGAAGAGGTTTTGGATTGGGACAATGTCTAATCTTAGTTTCATTTTGTTACTCCATATCATTGATATAGTTCCAAATGTGTCACAGATTTATGAAGAGAACCATTGCTCTCCTTTTCACATGCCTGATGATTGTAACAACCATACCTGCTAATGTAGCTGCTCAAGATGCAGAACCGATTGCTTTTGGCATTGAATACGATTACTCAAACCTCAATGCTGATGTTGAATCCATGATTGGGCTTGATCTTACTGAGGTCTTCCAAGAAGTGATGGCTGCTGGCGATGATGCAGGAATCGATTTGTTGATTGGACGTGTAACAACTGGAACGACTACAATTGTTTTTGAGCAATATGATGGTGACATGGTAACCCTAGATGTCGACGGAACACAAACTGACTTTTCGACTAAGATCACCGAACTCACAGTACGACACGGAGTCCTCGATGACTTTGCAGTCAACGCAGAATGGGATGATTCCTTTGCTGGAATTGAATTGACTGTTGGATATGATGCTGAGCAATTATTCAACGCAGACGTTCTCTACACAGAATACTTTGATGCAAACATGGACCTTCATGGAATGGACATGGAAATGGAAATTGACGCTATGATTGAATACAGTGTTGGTATTTCTGGTGAACTTTCTGGTGATGGAGAATCACTTCCATTCGATGTTGAGTTGAGAATTGGAACATCGTACGAAATCAATAATGGTCTACTCGAAGTTCGAATGGACGCGCCATCGCCTGTCTACAAGGAAATGACAAATCTCCAACCTGGAGAACTTCTGTCCTGGTCCTGTGACGGCGACGAGGGCTCGGATCCTCCATCTATCAGCAATGATGATGGAGAGATTGGAGTTACTGATCAATGTTCAGAAAGTAATATCCATTACGAAACCGCAACATCTGTTGTATTCGAGCTAACTGGAATTCCTACAGAAGAACTTGGACTTCCAGCAGGCGACTTTGACATCTCTATCACAGACTCTGTTACAGATTTGTACGATGGAGAAGTTGAACTCTTCTTCATGGGCGGTGCAATGGAATTGCTCGATGAGCCTTCTCAGATGATCACAATCGATGATGGAAGCACGCTCGAAGTCCATCAAGCATATGCCTCCCCTACACCACTTGCATTCCCTGCAATGTGGGCTATGATGTGGGCGAATTCAGTTGTTGGTAGCGGAGATTACCCTACAATCGTTGATGCGCTCATGGGCAATGAAAATTTCGAAGAAATATTCGGAGACATCGCAGATGACATCGAGAATTCCGTTGATGGTGGAGATGATGACGAGTACTACTTTACCTGCGCAAATCTGAATGAAATTCCAGAAGAATATGTGGAAGATGGATATGATGACTGTGGAGACAACTCCGATGAAGAATTCTTTTGTGATGATGGGGAATTAATTCCTTCATGGTGGGTAAATGATGGCTATGAAGACTGTCAAAACGGAGAGGATGAAACCATGGGCCCACAGTATGATATTTACATTAATATGATGGACTCCTCAGAAGAAGAAATGGAGTTTGATTATTCAGTTTACGGTCTTGATTATGATGAGGATTATGAAGTCTCTTGGACAGTTACCAATGATGAAGGAACAACCTCAGATGCTGGGTCAATTGCAGTATCAAACAACGATTATGCGTACAACTCTGAAATCGCTTCAATCAATGGACCTGGCGAATATTGTATTGATGTAGAAGTTACTCGCCTAAGCGACAACGTTATGATTTCTGAAAGCCAAGAATGCGATTCAGTATCAAGAGATATGGAACCAAGCGATAAAGTGATCACAATTGTTGAGGCGATTGGAGAATCTACGCTTGAGAATGCATTGGAAATCTTTGGAGAAAATCTTGAAAATCGGCTTTCAAACTTTGAAGATGATTTCGATGTCGCATACGAAGATGGTATGGCTTACGCATTGTTTGATACAGAAGACGACAGATTCGTAGGATTCCAAATTGTTGCCTCCCCTGGTGGCACACAATGGTACACGCTCATCGGCCCACAAAGCAATGCATACGGAACACCAACACGTGGTGTTTCAGTCACTTACTTCACTGGTCTTGCAGCCCAGGAAGAAGCAGAACTCATTGAAGACCAAACTGAATTAGTAGACTTGGTTGACGTTACAACACACAATACCGATGAAGTTGAAGCAGTTAACGAAGGAATCGATCCTGAGACCCTTCCTGATGACCCAGTTGTTCCTGCTGAAACTGAAGATGAAACCAACACTACAGAAGATGAAGTATCAAGCCTGTTGCCGTTCGTATCGCCTCTAATGACTGTCTCAATCATTGCTCTCGCAGGAATGTTTGTAACAATCCGTTCTAAGGACGAAGAATGAGCCCAACTGGAACAGAGCCCCGTCGTATTGTTCGATGGCGTATTGTTGCATGTATTGTGCTCGTGGCTCAATTAGGCGTACTTCAAAGTTTGAACACCTCACTTGAGGATGAATCTTGGTTTGTAGGACGGCTTTCAGCAACTGTGGAAGAAGGCCCACTCTCCTTAGAGGGAGTTGCGATCAATGTCACGATCGATATGAAGGAAGATCAAGATGATCTTTCAATCGAATTATTTGGGCCTTTGCGAGTAAATCACTGGCAAAGTGAACGAGATTCTAGAGCAACACTTGAGAATCAGGAATCCTATGAAGATGATTGGAATGAAACCTTTTCATCGCCCACTCCAACAGAGATTAAATCAAATACGCATGGATTAATTTATGGTTCAATGTTTGTCTCTTTTGTCCTCTTGGTCTTACTTCTCGTCGATTTTTGGAAGCAACATAGTGGATTCTGGCTTACAATTGGTCGCCGTCTCCTTTCTTTCACTTCGATGACGATGGTTTTGACAGTGTTCGTGATGATTTTGATACTTCTACCGATCTCTTGGTTTTCAACCTCAGCTGGTGATCCTGAATTGTATGCTGATAATGATAATTCAGAGCCTTTCTTGGCCCATTCCGATTTTAGGGCAGAGACATCATTTGGCCTTGATGGATTTGTTTTGGAGTTTGAAGGGGGTGGGTATGATATTGGCATGGTCCGTCCTGCAAATCGGACTGCTGTCGAAGCAGAACCCCCAGTTTCTGGAACAGTTGATGCTGAATCTTACATTGGAGTGAAAGGAGAGGTAAGCACATCCACGCCTGAATTCTTGGAATCAACAATCTATTTTTGGATGGCTTTATGGGTATTTATTCCCTTCCTGCTCATGTTGCATCAACGAATAGCCATTGACGACACATTGGCCCCATTAAAATTCCTTGAAGAGGAATAATCACTTTTTTTGTTCGGGTAAATCACCGTTTAAGCTATCAGGGTTGTCTTCAAGAGGACCCCATTCAGTTCGGGAACGTGCTAGACCGATTCGCTTGGCATAGAGGAAACGTAGGTTCTTCCAACCATCTCCCCAAGTATGAATTTCAGCTTCCCCAACACGCTCTCTGTAAGGAACTGAGATTTCGATTGCTTTTTTCTTCCCAAGGTGCTTTCTTGCAAGGATTTTGACTTCTTCAGAAAGAGGCATTCCATCGTTTGTGGGACGCATCTTTTCATTCTCGAATATGTCCTTACGGAAAACCCACATTCCTGATTGAGAATCTTTGATACCATAACCAAACAATACTCGAGCAGTAAACGAAAGAACCCAGTTTCCGAATCCGTGTAGGCCAGACATAGAGCCTGATTCTGCCATACTCAATCGATCACAAGTAATGAATTTCAAATCATCATCAATGAGTTTCTTAACAAGTTCAGGAATGAGTTCAGCAGGATAGGTGCAGTCAGCATCCATTGTAACAATGATGTCATTTGAGGCAACTGCAAATCCAGTTCGATATGCTCTGCCATATCCCTTTCGAGGTTCGAGATGAACGCGTACATCTTTTTCTAGAGCAATTTCTCTTGTACGATCTGTAGACGACCCATCAACAATCATGATTTCAAGCGACTCACACCATCCTCTAGGGATTGCATCTACAGTAGCGCCCAACGCTTCTTCTTCATTCCGAGTCGGTAGGAGAACCGTAACAGAAACGGGTAATACCTCAACCATGAACGGGCGAGTGGTGGTTAGGGTTTGAATCCATTGGATGCATCATGTGCTGTTGCATCAAGACCATTTTGCTCGAATTCTGCGAATGGATAGTTTTGCAGCCAATCGAAGTTTCCTCCATTTGGACAGTTTTGGTCGACTGCTGAACACATCTCCAGATCGTCGTACGATTTCATGAAAAATCGCGTCATAGGCTTCGCACATGAGTTGTGGTTGTAATCTAGATTTTGAATCCAAATAATCGAAGAGATGTTTAGCAGATTCCTGATGTCTTCGGACAACTCCCATGTATTCCTGAACGAATGCTTTCCATCGTTTATTGGTTCCAAAGTTGGTTTTTCCAAGTTCATCCACATCAATATTGTACTCTGCTAAGGTCTGTATTGGGAGATAGACTCTCCCCGAACGGTAATCCTCAGCAACGTCTCGAAGGATATTGATCATCTGTAATTGAATGCCCATATCAATAGCATGGATACGAGCTCCTGCATCTTCACAACCGTAGATTTCAATCAAGACGAGACCCACTGCAGATGCGACTTTGTAACAGTACGAACGGACTTCATCCCAAGTTCGCAGACGCACTTCAAAGAGGTCATCTTCCATTCCTTCGATGATTGTTTCAAAATCATCGAGACGGAATTGGAATTGTTTGAAGACTTGATACATGGCAACAAAAATTGGTTCGTTTTGTGTCGCTGTTTTGTCTCCATTAAACAAGCGCGTCAATCGTTCTTTAGCATCAACAAGAGCCATTAAGCGATACTTGTGTTCTTCTTCTGAGTTGTTTGGTTGAGATTGATGAATAGATCGCAACAACTTATCTCGTTCAAGTACGAGTTGATTCAGTGTATCAGTTTCATCAACATTTGGACGAGTATCTCCGTCAGCAATATCGTCAAGATATCGGCATAAGGCATAGACTGCATGGACTGCTTTTCGTTTCTTCATAGGAAGTGCTGAGAAACTCGCAAAAAATGTTGAAGACGCTTTTCTACAGATTTCTTCGCATTGAAGAAAAGCCTCTTCTACAGTGATTTCGGTTTGCATACTTGTTCCTCCACTGTTTTTGGTTATGAATGCGTGTTATTTTCCTTCTTCAAGTGCATCGATACGAAGTGAATCGCGAGGCCCACAGGCATCAACATGACTCCGAACAATATCGCCGTCTGCGTCACAGTTTTGTTTATTTCTGTCTCAATGCTTCGTTTCCAAATCCACCGAGTTGTGATAATATCCCCGATGACGAAGTGTGTCCAAGCAAGGACTGCACCATCTTCGGTCCCAAGAATGTCTGCTAATGCTTCAACGAATCCACTGAGGGTTCCGTCTCCCATCATGTCAGCTAACGCTCCTAAATTCATAGATAAAATAACCAGATAAGAGATAAGTGGTCCGAGGACAAACCACGGTCCACTCATCCACTTTTGAGTTCGTTCTTCGTATGGCTGAATCATCATGAGCAGCCAGAAAGGACCGACCCACATTGAGGCTAAGACGAGAGCTGAGAGTAGAAGTATATCCGTCATTCAATCAAATCCTTGTATTCTGTTTCAATTTCTGAGATGGTTTCTTGGTCGGGATAATATGTTGAACTCTTCCATTGAGTTACACCATCTTCATCGATGAGCATAAGTGTTGGAGTTCCAGGCATACCGTAATATTCGAAAACTGTCGGACTGAGTTTTGTTTCATCATCGTATTTTCGGATAGGATCCTCATCAGTTGGCAATGTGATTGGCCAAGGAGTGTAGTGGTTGCTATCGGGTGTTCCAAATTCTAGGGCAACATCCTCATGTGATTCAAATGAAGGATATCGTTCAATAGAAACGAGTTGGAGAGGAGGTTCCATTTCCATCCATTCCTGATGAGTTAGTCGAAGTTCATCTGTCCATTCCTTACATCCAATACAACCAACACCGATGAACAAAATGAGGACTGGTCCTTGTGATAAGTTGTCTTTCAATGAATAAGTTGGGCCAGAATCTTCCGCTCTATCAAGCGTCTGAAGCGTGAACACTCTTCCTTCTTCTGCAACTGGATTGATGCATCCTGACAACATGAGCAATGCTACTAGGGCGCCAATAATCCTCAACGCAAATCCCTCAGGCCTTAGTGGCCGTTACGCTTTCTTTCTTCGTCGTTCGTCGTTTTACGGCCTTGCGTCCGCGCGGGGAACGTCGAATTCCTTCGAACCAAGTTTCGACTCCATTCCAGTCAGGATCGATACCTAGGTCATCGAGCACAAGTTTGCTGCTAATGCGGGCGCTTTCGAAGATAACCGGGAGTCCAGACCCAGGGTGCGTCCCTCCACCAACAAGATACATGTTTTTTACATCTTCAAATCGATTTCGAGGTCTTCGCCAGAGCATTTGGTCAAGTCCATGGGCGAGATTGAAGACTGCGCCTCGATAGCAGTGGTCACCCCAGTTATCTGGTGTCATTGACATCTCAGTTACAATGTGATCACGGATGTTCTCATATCCGAGTTTGTTTTCAATTTGATCAAGAATTCGCTCTCTGAATTTTGGAGCTTCTACTGACCAATCGATGTTTTCAGTTTGGTGAGATACAGGGACGAGAACATACACGGTCGAACAACCTTCAGGAGCCATGTCTGGATCTGTTGCACATGCATTTTGAACGTAAACAGAAGGGTCATCCCAAGAAATTCTGTGATGCTTTTCAATGTCTTCCAAGTTTTCTACGTAGTTTTTGGATGCGTAGATTTGGTGATGAGGCACGTCGTATGTTCTGTCAACGCCGAGATAAAGCATGTATGTTGAACAGGAATATTTCTTTGATTCGAGTTTCTTATCTGTCCATCGCTTTCGAGATTTGTTTGGAACGATGCTTGTCATAGCGTTGGCGAAATCTGCGTTTACGATCACTCTATCTGCCATGAGAACGCCCTTGGAGGTACGAACACCGACAGCGGTTTTACCTTCCATAATCACTTCTTCAACAGGTTCGCTAAGACGGAATTCAACACCCATCTCTTCTGCAATTTCAGCCATCCGTACTGGAACCGATCCAAGGCCACCCATTGGATGGAAAATCCCGTATTCGTATTCAAGGAAGGCTAGAATTGTGAACAAACTTGGGCAGTTGAAGGGAGACATACCGAGATATTTGGTTTGAAATGACATGGCAAGCATCAATCGGTCGTCATCAAACAGACGCATCAAGTCATTTGCAACCGAACGGGTTGGGCGTAGCACAGTTGCTGCTCGCATAGCTCTTTTTGAGACGAGGTCAGTAATACCGTTCCATGGTTCTTGTAAGCAAGCTTTTGCCTTGTTGAGTTTGTTTCGATTATCTTCGACGTATTGAACAAATGCATTTGCGTCCTTTTCTCCAGACAGTGCCTCGATTCGATCTTTCATAACATCGAGATCGCTTGTGCAGTCTAGAACACCTCCTTGTCCGAAGATGAGCCTGTAATTGAGATCAAGTTGGTTCAATTTTAGTTCCTCATGAGCATCTCGACCTATGGCTTTGAAAATCTCTTCGATGACTTCTGTGTAATGGAAAAATGTAGGACCGAGATCGAATTTGTAACCATCTCTCTCGATGACCTTGGTTCGACCTCCAACACGAGCATCTCGCTCGACGACAGTCACACGAACGCCTGCCTTGGCGAGAAGAAGAGACGCAGCAAGACCGCCAGGTCCAGCGCCGACGATTACGATGTGTTGAGAGTTGTTATTAGCCATACTTTGACTAGAGGGATTCGGCTTATAAAGCGGCGTTTCGCTCCACTTAATCCGTAGGCTTTAGATTCCCATCCCAGAAAGCAGAGTTCGCATTTGTTTGAGGCGTATTAGATTGTTCTGAATAAGGCAATTCTACGATGGATGCAAATTCGTCAAGATAGGGCCCCATTGATGTGATGAGATCGACGTTAGGTTGGCCTCGAAGCACCATCCCATCCATATACATCAACGAACGAATAATTGGGAATGCTTCTTCTCCGAATCGACATCCAGCTAAAACAGCACATCGAACTGTTTTCATCATCTGCTGTGTGAGTGAAACCTCACTGACAGTCTTTCCAATAAATCCAGTGTAAATTTCATGCATACTCGCCATATATTTTTCTTTGGCTGCACCACTTGGAGGGGTATCGGCCATCAATAACATCGCTTCGAAAGATTGGTCGAGTTCACCTTTGGCAAGGTGGAAAAAGAAGCCAAACAAGGCAGAGCGAACCTTGTCTGGAGCATGAGATATTGCGCCTGTATCGATGAATGTGAATTTTCCGTTATCATCAACCATGGCATTGCCTGGATGAAGGTCTCCATGGAATGTGCCAATTCCAAACATGAATGCTCCATGAATTCTAAAAAGTTGAAGGAGATTATCCCATGACA
>JBMZTB010000014.1:0-32236 GCA_049623485.1 Candidatus Poseidoniaceae archaeon | reverse complement strand
CAAGGTCAGTGTACATGTAACCAGGATATCCACGTCGTCCAGGAACTTCTTCACGTGCTGCACCAATCTGACGGAGTGCATCACAGTAGTTGGTCATGTCAGTGTAGATAACAAGTACGTGGTAATCGTGTTCGAATGCCAAGTATTCAGCAGCTGTCAAAGCAAGACGAGGTGTAATGATTCTCTCAACAGCTGGGTCGTCAGCAAGATTAACGAACAATACCGCATTTTCAAGAGCACCAGTTCGTTCTAGGTCAGAACGGAAGAAGTTGTATTCTTCAGCAGTGATACCCATTGCGCAGAAGACAACAATAAATTGTTCATCACTGCCTGGGAGTTTTGCTTGTCGAGCGATCTGTAATGCAATATCGTTGTGTGGAAGACCTGAAGCCGAGAAAATTGGCAACTTTTGTCCACGAACGAGTGTAGTACAACAGTCGATAGCTGAGATTCCAGTTTGAATGAAATCGTGAGGGCTTTGTCGACTGAATGGATTGATAGCAGCACCGATAATGTCAGCATTTTCTTCTGCTACGATATCTGGTCCACCGTCTCTTGGGCGACCTGCTCCATCGAGAATTCTTCCAACAAGGTCAGTGCTTACTGGGAGTTTGAAAACGTCTCCCATGAAAGTAACACCAGCAGTTCTGTCGATTTTAGCAGTTCCTTCGAATACTTGGACAATAACCAAATCGTCTGATGTATCAAGAACTTGTCCGTTCTTGATGCTTCCATCAGCAAGTCGTAGGCTGACAATTTCACCAAATGCTACGGGTTCAGTCTTGTTCAAGAACACGAGCGGCCCTTTTACGTCTGTAATGGTTCGATATTCTTTTCCTGTCATAGTTTCACGTCCTCAGTTTTCCTCCACGGTAGCAGCGATTTCATCGATCATGTCTTTCACCATAGAATCGATTGTATCAACATAGCCCTTTTCGAATCGACCACGCATGAGCGCAGTACGAGCAGGTACGTTGACAACATCGTTGAGTTGTGCGCCTGCTGCCATAGCATTCTTCGCAGCTTCTTGGAAGCTGAGAATTGCTTTCGACATGGAGTATTGTAGGTTGATGTCACAGAATGCATCCACATCGTGGAAACCGTTCTGTTGCAAGAAGTATTCACGGATCATACGTGCAACTTCAAGGGTCAATTGTTGGTCGACAGGCAAAGCGTCGGAACCAACGAGTTGAACGATTTCTTGAAGTTCGGATTCAACTTGTAACAAACCACTGATTTGTGTTCGTACCTCAGGGAAATCTTGAGCGATGTTGTCTCTGAACCATTGATTCAAACTTTGTGGGTACAAAGAGTACGAGTTCAGCCAGTTAATCGCTGGGAAGTGACGTTGTCTTGCAAGACCTGCGTCCAATCCCCAGAATACCTTAACGATACGAAGAGTTCCTTGGGAAACTGGTTCAGAAATGTCTCCACCAGGAGGACTTACTGCACCGATAACGGTCACTGACCCATCGTCACCATTCTTGGTTTCAACACGGCCAGCACGCTCATAAAATTCTGCAATACGAGATGAAAGGTACGCAGGGTATCCTTCTTCACCAGGCATTTCTTCCAGACGGGATGAAATTTCACGCATTGCTTCAGCCCAACGAGATGTTGAATCAGCCATGAGTGCTACGTCGTATCCCATGTCACGGAAGTATTCCGCAATGGTAATTCCTGTGTACACAGATGCTTCTCGAGCGGCAACAGGCATGTTGGATGTGTTTGCAATCATGACAGTACGGTTCATCAGAGGCTTGCCGGTGTTAGGATCAATCAAGTGAGGGAACTCGTCCAATACTTCAGTCATCTCGTTTCCACGCTCTCCGCATCCAATGTAAACAACAATTTGTGCGTCAGAGTACTTTGCAAGTGATTGTTGTGTAACGGTCTTACCAGATCCGAATGGACCAGGAATACCCGCTGCACCACCCTTTGCGAGTGGGAAGAGGAAGTCCAGAATACGCATTCCTGTGACTAGAGGTGTGTCAGGTGCGTACTTTTGGCGATATGGACGAGGTGTTCGTACAGGCCACTTTTGCATCATTTGAATTTCTCCGCCGTCTTCGAGAACGCAAACAGTTTCTGTTACGTTGAAATCGCCTGACTTGATGTTTTTGATAACGCCACTCATGGTTGGAGGAACCATAATTTTGTGAACGATGGTTTCGGTTTCTTGAACGTGTCCAATCACTTGTCCACCTTCAACTGCAGCGCCCTTTTCGACAACTGGCTCAAAAGTCCACTTCTTTTCGAGGTCAAATGCATCAGCATCAACACCACGAGTGATGAAAACACCCATGACTTCCTCGAGGGTTGGGAGTGGTCGTTGAATCCCGTCATAAATCTGAGTTAGCAGACCTGGTCCGAGAGATACGGACAAGGTTTCTCCAGTGTTGATAACTGGTTCACCTGGTCGCATACCCGATGTATCTTCGTATACTTGGATAACAGCTTTGTCACCGTGTAATTCGATAACTTCTCCCATCAATCCTTCGTTACCCACTCGGACAACGTCATACATTCCTGCGCTCATTCCCGTCGCGGTGACCACAGGTCCCGAAATTCGGTAAATTACTCCTTCATTACTCATGTTTATTTCCTCCTTTTTGGAATATCATTTCCATAGGTCGACTCCAATTGCTCTTCGAATTGTTTCTCTGAGCGTGTTGTCTTCTTCCGTACCGATACCAAGAACGGTCGGAGAGACAGAACCAGAAAGTTGCATGCGCAAACGATCTGGCAAGGAAGCAAGAACCGCGGAGTCAACCACGACGATTCCTACATCCTTTGAATTCAGAAGATTACGGAAGACCTTGATTCGCTCTTCTTCATCTTCTGGGTTGAATAGTGTTGAGATACCAGCAAGCTGGAATCCTAAGGTGAATTCTGGTGAACCGACTACTGCAATTTCCATCATCTCACCTCATAGTACGTGTGCCTCGAGTAACTCGGGCGGTAAACCTGCTAGACGTCCACGGACAATCATTCGAAGATCTGTAACTTCTTTGACTTTCATAGCAACATAATGAACAATGGGCAATGCAGATACTGGATGGAGGTAGCTCATCCTCTGCATTTGCTGGTATTCTCGTGCGTGAAGCCATGTGACAACAGCGTCTAAAGAGCGTTCTTTTTCTGCGGTTTCCAACGCGCCTTCAAATCCTGCGATATCGAAGCGTGAATTGCTTCGAAGAAGATCCATCATTGCATCCTTGCCACCATTGGCAACAGAGGACAATGCACGCTTTGGTAACAAGCGGCCTCCGGTCAAGAGTTCATCGAGTAGATCATTTCCTTCAATTCCAAAAGCAGACGCTTCCAAAACGTTCAGTATGTTTCGATGATCAATTTCTGTGGATAAGACATTTCGCAGATATCTTGCATCGTTACTGCTGTGAGAAAGTGAAGCCATTGCAGATGAGAAATAATGCCTATCTAAAGCATCCTCATATTGCGCAAGACTTGCAGTTTCTGGCAAACTTGTAAGTGCAGAACCGAATGATTTCCGGCGCATTTGCAACGCAGCAGATGGCAAATCATCTGCATTCTCCAAGATTTTAATCCATGGAGTATTGATCTCATTCAAATCGGGCAGGATGTCCTTTCCGAGTTTTTCAGAGTCAATATCATTTACAACTGCTCGCAATACTGCTTTGGCATTTTGGTATTCATATCGACCCGTGTAAATCTCAACGATCTTTCGTACTCTTCCGTTACAATAGGATAGAATCTTTGACAATTCATACTCTAGATTGTGAGTAAGTGCAGCCTCAACCAAATCGCCACCAGTATATCTGGAAGCATAGAGGTTGATTTCGTTTTGATACCCACTTTCTGCTACGGCATTAGTGAGTTGGTCGGGTGATTGATTGATCAATTGACGCAGTCGGGCTTTGTCCATTAATGCTTGACGACGAGCCTTGGCTCGTGCAGCAACATATGGTGTATTACCCGATAGCATCATTCATCCCTCATCCAAAAAGTGTTTCATTAATCGCAGCGCGCTCATCGTTCCATGTTCTATCGAGAAGTGTATCGAATCGGAAGTCGAATGAAACTGAACCATCTGCAGCTTCCATCATGAAGCCACCAAGTCCATCTATTTCGTCTCCAATGGTACGAGAACCTGCTTCTTTCTTCAATGCAGCCGCATCAACAGTAACTGGCCTTAGAACGAAATCCTTTCCAGAAATATCACCAGCGTGCTTCAACAAAGACTTCAGTAGAGTCGCTCTTCCCTTCATTCCAGGATCGGCGAGTTGCGCCTTTGCAGCATCATATGTTGCGTCTAAGACGCCACGACGTGCAATAAGCAGTTCTTTCTGATTTCCTTGTCGCGCACTGGCGACCATTTCTTGCGAGATTTGTTCAGCTTCACGCCCAGCACGGGCACTTGCTTCATCCGAGATGGACGCTGCCTTGGTTTCTGCTTCACCGACAATTGCATCTGCTTCTGCTTTCGCTTCTTTGAGCATAGCTTTGGCTTGCGCCTCGGCAGATGCAGCGATGTCTTTAGCAAGTGTTTCAAGTGTCATATCATTATCTCCAGCGAATCAACAGACGAGTGCCTGTTGTAACGCCACAACTTCATAGGAAGAGTGGCAATGCACCGAGAATTACAATCGACTCAGGAAGAGCCGTGAAAATGAGTGCAGGACCGAATTTGCTTGAGTCTTCAGCGAGCATGCCGACAGCTGCGCTGCCGATGCTTCCCTGGGAGAACCCAGCGCCGAGACCAGCAAGACCGAGAGCAATACCTGCTCCCATGTCTTTGCCCCAGCTTTCGGTTGTCTCTGTGTCAGCGTCCGCTTGAGCGGATACGCCCTGAGCAATCAGGACGAGTGCACCGAGCACGATCATCATTCGTAGGCTTTTCTTTAGGGTATTCTTGTTCATATTTTCTACCTCCTTAACGTCCAGTGGACTATGAATTCCCCTCAACATGTAGGGGTTGGCCACCAAGCGGGGTAAATGCCCTGCCCGAGCCATCGTAAAACTTGCCCATCCATTCCACAAAGTGGAGACGGGCTGCGTGAATAGAAGGTGAGAGGAGACCGAGTGCTATTGCAAACACTTGGACGCCAATCCAAAGAAGGAAGAAGAGTGGGACAAGCATGTAATCACCTGCTGAAATTGCATCTGCCATGGAAGCAAAGCCCATGTCGTTTCCAATCTCAGCGATTTTGACACCAGCAACACCAACAGCCATAATTCGAAGATAAGAGAGCGTGTTAGCGAGGAGTCCGAAGGTTTCGATTGGACCCATGATAACGCCACCAGCCCATCCAAATCCTTCAAAGAGAGCGAGTGCTATGATGAGAATGACAACTCCAGCCATCATGATCATTGCTGGAATTGTTGCTGCAAGAACTTCGTTGTCGTTGTTCATGTAACCGTAAATGTGGAAGAAACCACCGAGAAGAATCATCATCCAGCTTCCCTTTTCAAAGAATGCTGCAACAATTCCGTGTGCTTTCATCACGTTGAAGAATCCAATAACATATCCGATGAGAAGGTGAAGAGCACCTACATAGACTGAAATCAAAACATAGTCAGTGAGAGCAGTGCTCGCCCGGTGGAACGGAACATAAGTGTGGCCAAGCCCCAATGCATCTGCAATGGAACTCTTCTTGAAACTGCCAGTCAAATCGTAGGTCCAATCATACAAGCCGATGAGAGGCGATGCGTCGCCCATGATGTGGCCAGTTCCATCCCAAACAAAACCGAACCCTTCCGCGAAGAGGAAGCCCCAAATCATGCACCAGATACCCATAGACATCAAAACAGTCGTTGCGTTTTTGCCCATCGGTTCCTTTGCAAATGGCAGTGAACGGAGCCACAATGCAAGCAAAACAATGACAAATCCGTATCCAAAGTCTCCAAGAATAAGACCGTAGAGCATAGGGAGAGTGAGCATAATGAAGGTTGTTGGGTCGAAGGTGCCATACTTAGGGCGGCCTACAAGATCAACAACGAGTTCGAATGGTTCTGCCGCACCTGAGTTCTTGTATGCAACTGGTGGTTCAGGTTCGTGATGGCCATCATGATCATCATGGCCGTGATGATCATCAACGTGGGCCTCAATCTCAATGTGAGAGACGATTCCTTTCAGTGAACTACGTGCTTTTTCTGCGTTTTCAGTAGGAACCCAAGCATCGAGAGCAAATGCTTGGTTCGATACTGCTAGAGAAGTTGGTGAAGTATAGATGGCATCCTCTCTCTGGAGATATTCCTCGAGGATGACAAGATTAGATCCGTTCTCATTCGCCCAAGCGTCGAGTGATTTCTGGTTTGATTCTACAGATGATTCAGCAGCTGCAATTGCATCCTTTGTTTCCGACACTCTTTGCGAAGGAGTTCCCTTACCTGATGGAAGTTGGATTGCCTTAGCATTCAATTCGGCGAGTGCGATTTGAACTGCTGCAGCATCGCTTGGGGCACAAGCTACTGCGACAAGACCTGCTGGGCAAAGGTACTCGATTCGAGATGCCATGTCTTCAAAGGCCTTGTGTGCCTTGGAAGAGTTTGGAGTTTCTGCGACGTAGATTTCAACGCCTTGGTATCCAGAGAGAAGGTCGAGAGAAATGTTGAGTGGAGCAAGACGCTCGAAGACACGAAGTTGGTCATTCAGCGATGATATGTCTGATTCTGCTTCCCGGATTGCTTCGATGTTTTCTAAAGCAGCATCAACTTTTGAAGACATATCTTCTGCAAGTTTTTTTGCTTCTGAACTTGAGATAGATCCTTTTGAATTGTGAACTGAAACTGCGCTACGAACAGCACGGACTTTGAGTAACAGAGCACTGATCATGTCAGCATCTTCGCTTTGTATTGCACGGCCTACACCAATTCCTTCCTCGAATTGAGTATAGTCTTCGATGTGCACACATCCCAAGTCAGAGCACTTGCGAACAATATCATGCATAGCATCAACAGGCGCCGCCAATGTGAGGCGAGACATGTCGACGGTTGAGAACATGGTATCACTTCATTGATTGAGGAGTCTTTCCACGATGAGAGAAACTGCTGCATCTTGATTCTTAGCAGCATCTTTCTGAACAGTTTCTACGGATTTTGAGCCTTCTTTCTGAACCTTTGTCACGTTCTTCATTGCTGCTTCACGTGCAGAGTCAAGCGTTGTCTTGATTGTTGCTTGGGCATCCTCTGCAGCCTTTGAGACCATATCTGCTGCGTCACGTCGAGCATCGCTGAGTATTCGACTGGATTCGCTCTGAGCATCAGAGAGAGTCTTTTCAGCAGCCTGCTCGGCTTTTTTGATGCTTTGGAGGACTTTTTCCATACCCATAAGAACCACTATGCTTCGACCATCGAGAGGGGGTTTATGAGGGTAATGGAATAGCCAGTTGAAGAAAAGCAACGTTACAACGGCTTTGTTCCACGGAATCGGCTTGACATTAGGAACGGGTACAGAAGGCGGCCTGAAACATTTTCAAAGCCGACTTCTATCATCATCTTGCGATAATATTTGTTTGTGCCATAATGAGTGTAAGAGCGAGCTAAGCCTTTCCACGGATGATCTTTGGTTTTTGTGACCCAGCGAGCCATCCATTGAACCACAGTACTCATCCATATTCTACCAGCCAAACCGTGAAGCGCATTTGCCTTTCCTGCATCACACATCACAAGTTGGCCACCAGGCTTGAGAACACGGTATATTTCTTGAAGTCCCTTCTTCTTATCTTGGAAATCACGGAATGAGAAAAGACAGAATACCATGTCAAAGGAATTGTCCTCTAAAGGTATCTCTTCAGCGATTGCTTGCACATATGCTGCTGGCTTCTCGCCTCGTTCTTTTCGAGCTGAATCGACTCGTTTTTTTGCAACTTTGAGCATTTCTTCAGATGGGTCGAGGCAAGTTACGTCCAACCCTACAAGATCCTCTGCGAAGCTTCCTGGGCCACATCCAACCTCAAGAATTTTCATCCCTTGTGTAGCATGGTTGCGAACGTTTCGCCTCCAACGCTTGTCCTGACCGAAGGTCATCAATCGATTCACTCGATCATAATCTGGGATGGTGGCCTCTAGTTGTTCTTCCAACTCTGTCCAAGCATCCAAATCAATACCAGATGGGTCGTAACCACCCGTTGCTGCTCGACTGGACATGGTTGTGCGCAGGCTCCGCCCTCTTTGGAGGTGTCGCTTCGACCAGCAAACAACTTCAAGCAATACGCTCGACAGTTTCTGGCGTAATACCCTCTTCAGGGGTAACACGGAACACCAACATTTTCAGATTCTCTGGAGCGTTTCGGAACTTCGAAACGATCATCGAGGTTTCGAAATCAGAACCAATGGTACGTACTCCAAATGTAAGGACCATGTCTGCAATACTCGCAAGTTCTTGTCGAATTGCGGGTGACAAACCATTTACTGAAACGCTGATTAAGAGAAGGCCACGGTACATTTGTGTGTGGGCTTGAAGCATACGTATCATGGCAATAACTCGGCCAGGATCATCACGTTGCAGGAAGAAATCAAGACTGTCAATAGCTGCTCTAAAGTATGGGCCAAGCGCCATAATTTCGTTGGTTACTTCAGTAAGATAATCTTGGTTGTTTTCATCGACGAACCGTGTCTGAGCGAGTCGTTGAATGTCTTCAAGGCGAAAACCTTCTAGCCGATATCGGCTCGCTAAAAGTTCCCGTTCTAGAACATTGGAATTGTATTCTTCACCAATTGTACGAACGTTAACGTCAAGTGGCCATCCATATTTCTTGAAGACACGGACAATCTCTGGTTGTCCTTCGTTTGTTGAAATGTAAAGTGTGTTTTCCGATTCTTCAGCTGGAGAAACGTATTGCTTTGCGAATAATTCAGCCCCTGAACCAGTTTCAGTAAATGCAACCATTGTAAATCCGCGAGGAACTCCTCCGTTCATCTCATTATCGAACTTTGGTACTCCGAACGAGCCAACTTGTCCGAAGAATTCTTCATCTTCTTGGTCGAATGTAATCTTCTTCTTCATCACCATGCCTCCTCAGTGAATAACCACTTGTCCACGATCAACAAGGTCCGTACAGTACAGATCAAGGTTCGAAAGTACCAGTGGGGGTGTTTGGTCTGGGACATTTAGAATAATTGAAAGAATTTCCCTTTGTCTGAATGTGTTAATGAACGTGTGAAGATATTCAGCAAGCATTCTATCCTCGTTGTAGATTGCAAGGGCATTGACGCTGTCAATGAAGACGAAATTTCTTGCAGATGATGTTGTTCTTAGAATGTAGAGTGTTCGAAGCAGTACCGATTCAAGCATGATGGGACTGTCAACAAAGTGAATGTTTGAGTAAGGAACGTCGGTACCTCCCAAAATACCCGAAGAAACAAGGTCGATGAACTGAATGTTTGAAACATCAACACCTATTGACTCAAAGGCTTGAATAATTTCAACTGCACCTCGACTTGCAGTAATGTAGACGCCGCCCATTTCGAACATTTGCATCAATGGAAGCATGGTACTTGCAGTGACCATGAATGCATTTGAATTTCCACAACGAACTTGTACGGAACTGTTCAAAGAAATTGTCGATAATTGTTCAGCAATTCTTTGGTCGAGTTCAAACATAATTATGCCCCCCAGTTGGCGCTGTCGGTTTGAGAGCCCCATTTCAACATCGGCGTCAACATGACACCTAGCGGCGTCAATTCGATGGCGTGTTTGGCACGACTATGAGATGTGCCGCGCATCTTAACGACCTGTAAGAATCTGAGCAAATGGCCCATTCGTTCTACATCGCCCATGACAACAATCCCGTCGGCTATTGCTTCTTCAACACCAAATGAAGACCAATGAGCATTTTCTGTCGCCGAGGTGATTTCAGAGATGAGGATGGTTGTGCAACCAAGAGTCGCAAGTTTCTTTCCAAGAGTGAATAAGAAATCTCGAATCAGTTGTTCTGATTTAATCTTGTAACAAAGAGTGGTCACTGAATCAATCACCAATCGAGTCACACCAATTGTGTTGACAATGTCAGTGATGGATTTAATCAGTGCGTGAACATCGTCTAAATCAAAGGTCGATTTGTCTAGACCAAGCCAAGAATAGAGAACGTCCATGTCAAAAACATTGATCAATCCTGTGTCGACCATATTCATGTCGAAGAATGCATATTGACGAATATTTTCAAGCAGTTTTACTGACGGCTCGGTTGCAGTAAAGTGAGCGCATGCTTCGTTGGCAAGAGCCCCGCGAACGAGAAATTCCATAGCCAACGTGGTTTTTCCAGAACCACAGGTTCCGGAAGCCAAAACCGTGGAACCATACGGGATGCCACCTCGCAAAATTTCATCCAATCCATGGATGCCTGTAACACAACGGTCTCGTGAATAAGTGGAAGCGGCTTGCACGGGTATCATCTATGCCAGTGCCACCGAGTTCATGAAGCATTTGTTATGCTAGAGGGCACTTCACCAGGTGTAGCGGCTTGATTAACACTCCATGTATTGGAGTTCAACGAGTTTCCTCCATCCCATACAAGGGCGCTATTTAACCCGAGTAACAACCCTGTTTGGCCTCCCCATTCAGCACGGGAATTGGGGAGTGGTTTTGTTTGGCCAGGACGAGTAAATCGTAATTCAAGAGTGCTGCTTCCGTCATTGAGGAGATTCATAGATCCAGTTCCGAGAATGCCGTATGTACCCAAATCGATGACTTGAGATGCGTTTCCAATAATTTGAGATGAAATTGAACCTGTAAATAGCGCCACGGATTGACCGCTTATCACGCCACTTTGGAATAAGACATCGTTACTGGAACTTGGAGATGTCACGTTAAGAGACCATCCATAAAGGCTTGTAGCAAAGGAATTATCGTTGTAAATTTCAATCCATTCAGGGCCACCGCCTATTGGTCGCGCCATCACTTCAGTCATGAGTAGATTCTCACTTTGCCTTCCTGCATCGTGTACCTGTAAGGTTACAATCACAATCTCTCCAGACATTCGCACGATGCTAGAAGCCGTAGAAGCCATTCGTGCCGAGTTGATATCAGAGCCTCCTTCGAAAAGAACTAAGCCAATGCGGGTATTATTTGTGGAAGTTTGGACGCTGATGTGGAGATAAGCACTCAGATCTTCAGCAAGACCAAGTCCTTCAGAAAAAGATTCAAGCGTCACATTTGATAAAGCTTTGAGACGGTTTTCATCAAGTTCTCCTGAAAGCACAAGACCCGTTTGCACACGCCCTGTGTTCAAATCTTCAGCACTTACTGCGTCCCATTCTGCGGTTGCATTCTGATAGTCAAGATCACCATTGCCCATTGCAGGGACGTACCAACCAGGACCGCCAACGAGGTAATCCAAAGCAGAGACTGTTGCTTGATCGACTTGATCGATTTCAGTGTCGTTTGACCCCATTTCAAGTTGAGCCAGTGACATAAAGGCAGTCAAAATCATCAAGAAAAGAGTAAATGCAGAGAGGAATTCAATAACTGCTGTTAATCCTCTTTCATCCGAGCGTATGCATCGGTGCTCAGACTCCTCCATGACCCTACCAACACAAACGATGTCATGAACGTTGCCGAACCATAAGAGGGTGAATTTACGTTAATTAAACCCCAATTGAAGCGATGAGTCTTTGAATCATCTATGCGACCACCGTATGATGACAGGAGCGGATAGCATGACCGTCGGCAAGAAAAAGACGAGCATTAGCTTGGTTTTCATTATGCTTTTTTCAGCATGTTCAATGCTAGCATATGTGCCAAATGCAACCGCCGTCGAACAGGTGGATCTTGCCATTATCCAAGGCCAGTCGCCTGTAGAAGATCGTTTTTATTCAGCATTCGATCCAATTACATTTACCGCAGAAGTTGAAAATCAAGCGCTTAGCCCTCTAACCAACACGCGTGCGATGAAATGGTACATTTGCGATGGCCCTCGAACAGCCATCTCATGCGTTTCCAACAACATTGAATCTGGAAGTATAAACGTTAACGGACTACTTAGCGGAGAGGCCAGCAACTTTTCAGATTCAAACAGATGGTTCCCCTCTGGAGCCAGTGGCACATTCACAGTTGTTTTCAAATTCGATTTCGCTGATGTTGATACGAGTGATGACGTCTTATCTTACAACATCAATTTAACAGCAGAATTCAGCGATATATCCGTCGATACTGAACAGGATCCACGGGAAACACTCTCTGGACTCCACACATACAACGGCGAAGCAGTATTGAACACAGAAGTCGATTATGAAATGGACATCTATGGCCTCTCGAATACATGCGGAACGTGCAACCTTGTGGCTCATATTGGATGGAATCTAAAGACACTTGATGGAACAATTGTTGCTAATGCGACCCGTAGTGTAACAAATCTTCCAGCTGGGGGATATGAACAACCGTTTACAACTGCTCTCCCAGCATTAAATTATTCAATACCTGGCAGATTTATTTTCGAATTTGGACTCATACACAGCACAAGTGACTATGATGGAGATCTCAACGCATTCAATGACTTAGCACAAATCGAAATCGTTCTCGACAATACACTGGACCTGCGAATCGCAAGCATGTTTCCCTCTCATGACCAGAATTCACCATCTTACTATTACGGCGAGGATATGATTTCGACGAAAATTGAGAATATTGGTAATTTCACCATTGTAAATACCTCTGTAACATTCGAGATGTTTGATGCACAAGGAGAATCTGAACACCTCGAGAGATGTGATATTGACGTGCTTGGACCTTCTCAATTCACGACATGTACATTCGACATTGTTGAGATTGGAGATGGAAAAGAATTACGAGTGTACATGCCAACTTCATATGACGGCCGAGCAGATACGGCCCCATCGGATAACACTCTGATCGAATATGCTGACATTACTGCAGGCGAAATCTCTCCATCAATAGGACTCAATACGGTTTCAGGTACATTCACAACTGCAGATACAATAGAACTCAGTGCACAAACAAGCAACATTGCAGCAAACCCACTCAACTACACTTGGACACTTGACACGGTGATTCAACTTGGACATGGCCAATTCCTGAGCATTAATGCTTCGACATTCCCGCTAAAATCTTACATTGTTGGGCTGGAAGTTCGTGACGCCCTTGGAAACACAGAATATGCTTACAGAACGATTCAACTCATAGATGAAGTCGTCATTGAAGAAGAACCACTGTTAACTGGATCGGTTGTATCTCTGGACAAAGCCATGTTTTCCTACAATTACTTCTTACCAGTACAGGGGTCAGAATACAACATTGCAGGTGGGAAAGAACCCCTCATGATCCTTGAACTTGACGTTATGCAACTGGAGGATAATACTCAACCCGCTGACATCCAATCAATCGATGTAACTGTGAACCTATCTGCGCTTTTACCTGATATGATTCCATTTGAATCCGTTGAAATTCTTGAACTACCAGATGCCTCAGAGACCTACTGGGATTACCTTGAATCTCCTGATTATTATACGTTTGATGAATTTGAAAACATTTCCTTAAGCTTAAGCAGCAATACTGTTTTGCTCTTCATTGGGTCGTTACCAGAAGCTGACGTCACTGCGAATAATACGGCATACAGTCAACTTCAAGGCGGCTCTATCGAATTAGAATGGTCTCCAGAAGGTGATGTTTCCAATCCATACCTAGGAGGTTGGAGAATATACAAACTGCCTGTTGCTGAAACTGGAGGAACGATTTTCCCAGACCCCAGCCAAGAAGACAATACGAACCTCTGGACTCAACTAATCGATGAACGATTTGTCGAGATGGTGACAATATCCACGACCAATTGGGTCGATCCTGAGCCGCTCCTTACAGGGACATGTGCATCATATGCGCTCATTCCTGCAAATCGTGCGAACGTGCCGGACCTATCACGCATTAACGTCTTCATGAACGATGATGGCAATTCTATGTTGTGCGGAGATGCTATCGCTCCTTCAAGTACAGTAAGCGCATTTTCTCATTCATACAGATTCACCAATTCCACAACCTGTTTTGATTTACAGCGTAACTGGAACTCTTGCTATGAATTGAATCTGACATGGACATGGCCTGAAAACGAAATTGATGGTGAAGTCACATGGAATCTGTATCGCCTAGATACGCGCCCTAATGCGATTGAATTGAAATATGTAAATCCAATTGCGACAGGTTTGGCTGGAGAACAAGGAGAAACTGGTACATTCAATCAATCTGGCCTAGAAGCAGATGGAATACGACCCGACAGGACATATTACTACGTCCTCTCCCCTGTAGATGGAAGAGGAAATGCAATGACTATTGCTGAATATCCAAGCGAGAACACGGAGCGTGTTGAAATCGAAAATAAGTGGTGGGATTACAACCAACACATCATTCCAGAGGAACCAGAACCTCCAGAGCCTCCACTCGGTATTGACTGGCTTGGAGATTTAGAAGATTCAATGGAAGTTAAGGAATTCCAATACGCTGGTATTGGAGCGCTAATCTTAGTTGTTGTAAACGCTTTACTCATACCAATGATGATCAAGCGTCGAAGAAGACTCAAGCGTGTAATGGCTGCTCGAAATCGCCGATTAGGTACTGCAAATATGGCAGAAGAGTTCGAAGAGTTCTTTGACTGAGAGCCTTTAATTTGGTGGATTCTCAACCGTCATATTCATGTCGGAAAGGTCGGTGGCTTGCTTTACTGCGGTGATCGCATAGCCTGGCCATTGCGCTGGATTGCTAATCCAGTGGGTTCTACCCTCGGGAGTTCGAATCTCCCTCACCGCGCCACATTCTCAACTGAGGGGACCGAGTATTCCAAGCCATTGTGGTGGAATAAAAGAGATGATTACAAGCGATAGGAACATGTATCCCAAATAGTAGAGGGAGCGAAAGAAACTCTTAGCAGCCTTTGGCATTCTTCCATTCTCATCTAACGGTTCGTTGATGTCAATACCCCATACCGAGATTGAATACCAGACTGTGAGGCCTCCCGCAATAAATGCCCACAACAACGGAAGGCCTGAATCCGGCCAAAAGCAAGGCACAGAACCGAGTAAAAACAATCCTACACAATAGAATTTTGACTCTGTAACAGTTCGTTTAGCTCCCTTGACCTCATTCATCATTGGCACTTTTGCTTTAGCATACTCCCCAGACCGATACAAAGCGAGCGCCCAGAAATGCGGTGGCGTCCAAAAGAAAATGAGCGCAAAGAGCATCCAGGGCACTGGTGAGCCAAGATCGAACGGATTCATGGAATCAATCGAACTCGCTGCTGCACCGGCCCATCCAATCAAAGGAGGAGTTGCACCAGCAGCACCTCCAATGACGATGTTTTGGGGAGTTCTTCTCTTGAGCCACATCGTGTAGATGAACACATAAAAAAATACGGAAAAGAATGACCAAAAAGCAGCCTTCCAGTGAAGTAAGAAAAACAAAGAAGAGCCTAAGACAGATATTGTAACACCGAATAAGAGAACTGTGTTTGGCGAAAGATGACCTTGAGGCAATGGTCTGTGTTGAGTACGACGCATCAATGTGTCAATATCTCGATCGTACCACATATTAATCGCATTTGAACCACCTGCGCTCAACGTCCCTCCAATGACGGTGATGACAGAGGTCCAAAGGGTATCAAGCCAAGTTCTTTCGATATTGATTAAATCAAAACGGGCAAGCGAATCATGCACAAGAATTGCACATAGAGCAGTGATTTGGAGCAGGACAATTACCCTCAGTTTCATCAGTTTGATGAACAGAGAAAACATCGAAGGAGAATTCTCTATTTGTTGCATTATTCTTCCTCAGTTACATCAGGCTGTGCAAGAGTAGCGAGCCTCAGCATCATCAGAGTTACCGCTGCAGCTATGAAGGAAGCAACTCCGAAGACTAGATGAAGAAGAGAAAAAGATTCTGGGAATTCGTTTGCATTTGCGAAAACAATGTACATGCCTCCAACAAAGACATTCAAAATCCACAAACCAGTAACAGCCTCAGTTGCCTTTGAAAACCCTTCACCCTCATTGAAATCTCTTGAGTCGACACGGACTCGAGCAGAACTGAGAATTAGAACCACACCAACGACTCCGGCACCAAATCGGTGGAGCATTTGAACTAAAATGCCTGGACCATCAATACTAGGGAAAAATTTCCCTTGACACTGAGGCCATCCGTTAGGGAAGCCGATTGAGCAGCCTTGATTGTATTGCCCACCAGCAGTGCTTGAGACCCAAGCACCTAGAATAAGCAGAATGAAAACTGAACTTGTGATTCCAATAAAACGCTTCTTCTGTTTCTCGAGGAAGGCTTTCGATGTATGAATAAACTTCCAATCTGTACCCTCAGTAACCCGCATAGCCATGTATTGCCACACCAAGAGAGAAGTGAAGATACTCGCTAAAGACAAGTGCAGTGCTACGGTCCAATCTGCATTATCAAAATGAACGGTTACTGCGCCCGCAATCGCTTGAACGACAAGTAAAACAGCGGAGACAATGGTAAGATTTCTCAGCCCATCTCCATACGTTTTCTTCTTTTTATTAGCAACATAAACGTTCAACAGAATTGGAACAGCAATAATGCCCACAAGCATTCGATGGAACCATTCAACGAATATTTCGAAAATCGTGTAGCGGTGATTAGGTCCACGACTATCGACTTGATCGGGATGTTCTTCCCAGTATGCAGTTTGTTCTGCCTCATCGACTGTAAAGCCCCAGGTTCCGAAGCATTGAGGCCAATCAGGACAAGACTCACCAGCGTCATTAATTCGAATTGTCCCCCCTACGATGATGATGAGTATGGCCATCGCAGTAAGGACAAGTGGCAGAGTGGAAGGTCGCTTCCACCAAGGTTGGTCCATGGTCGTCCGTGAAGGCGGCCCTCTTTTAACAAGACCCTGTGTCCAAGAACCATGATGAGATTCAGAAAGGCCTTCGTTTGTGTCATGATACTTATCGTACTTATCCCAACGTCAACCGGACATGGCAACGAAAGTGATGATGAGAGTGCATCAATTCACGATGTGAAAACATTTGATGTTCAGTGTGCTTTAACAAACGAGACATGCATCGCTTCTTCAACAACTCATTTGATTGAATATTTCTCCGCAGATTGGTGTGAACCATGCGATCTTGTTTCGGCTGAACTGGATGCATTAAATCGAACCGATGTTACTGTTCTGCAACATCATCCATCTCCTGCTGATCTACATTTCCTAAGCGATTCTAAATTTCGCTTTGAGACAACTTACGGCTTTTGGGGCGTCCCCGATCTTGTCCTAAACGGTGAAGGCCTCCTCACTGGACCTTCACAAGCTCAGGAATTGGGCCTTGTACTGGACAATTTTTCTCGAGAATGGAGTGGATTTACTTCGATTTCTCTCAATAACGGAACTCTTTCATGGATTTCTGATGATGGTGATGAGGTTCATGTGTGGATTACAGAAAACCGAGTTCATGAATTCAGTGATCAAAATCAACCCAATGTCGTAACCCGTCATATTGCTGTAGGAATGAGTAATCAGACTCTTGACATATCTGGATTTGTCAATGAAAACACAACAAACATTGTTGTTACGCTTGAATCACCTGGTCGTTTTGAATTAAGGAGCGCTTCTACGTTGTCGTCTCAAGGGTATGCTTTAATCGATGAAGATTCAGATGAAAGTGGTCTCGAGATCGCTAAGCAAGGACGCGAATATGACATGGCTATTGCCGTATTTGGTTTATCGATAGCAGCACTCATCCCTGCGCTCATTATGTATGCCCGAATCGTTCGAACTGAACCCATTTTAAGTGATGAATCAGAATGATGTTCTTCCGATGGGTTGAAGAACGAGGCCTCAGTCGAAACGCTACGACGGTTTTGTCGTAGGTGTAAAAAATGGTCAAGCCAGCACGTCTCCACACACGTTTCGAACGAGCAAGAATCATTGGTGCTAGAGCACTCCAAATCGGAATGGGCGCTCCACTTTATGCCAATGAAAACGAACTCCGAGAAGAGTTCAAGGCTGAACTTATCTCCCTCTACGGGCTCGAAGAAGCGAGCGTCCGCTTCGTCCTTGACCCACTAAAGATTGCTGTGTACGAATATGATAACGAACTTATTCCAATCGACATCGATCCACATGAAGATTAATCGGAATTAAATCCGTAATAATCAGAAGAAACAACATCTGCTAGGTTTTTCCTGGGCAGAAGCATTGTTCGAACGGCCCATAAATCTTTGAAAATCCTGTAAGTTGCAGTTTTGTCAAGATAATCAACGCCGCTTGAACCACCTGTACCCATTCTTCGCCCAATCATACGTTCAACCATTCGAGCATGTGAGTGACGGAAGAGAAGCATTGATTGTTCAAGTTGAACAACTGTGTCAACAAATCGACGAGGCCAAGAAAGAAGAGGTAATTCTGGATATGACTCAATGAACAGCAATCCTGCTCGTGAACGGTTAACAACACCATTTGGCGATAAGAAATCCCGAACTGAATCGTGATTTGCGTCCATTCGTGGACGTAATGATTCTTCAGTTCCATGACCAATAGAGACCATGTGGTCGACGACTTGATCGGCATGAGATTTCATTGCGGTTAAATGAGTTGAAACGAATTTCTCGACCACAGTTGAATCATCATCATTCGAGGGCACAGAACCATTGATTGGTGTACGTGAAAGCCATTCGGAGACCAAATCATTCAATGTCTTTTCACTTGCAATCGTTTTCAATACGTCAAACGCATCATCCGAAATCTTGTTCTCTTCGTGCAATTTTTTCATATGTGCCATTGGGTCCATATCTGCAACGCGTTGCTCTTGTTCCAAACCAAGACGCATCTCTAGTGCCCGCATTTGCCACGATTCGAAGCCCGAGGATGTGCCTAAACGATCTCTAAACGCAAGGAAGCCTTGTGGACTTAGAGTTTCCATAACTTTCCATTGATTTGCCAGGAGACGGAAGATCTCAATCACGCGTTCAAGATGCTCGACCATTGTTGGCAAGGTCTCTTCACGAACTAATTCTTTTGAGAGGTGCCCATGTACTTCATTGAGTTCGATTCGAATTTGCTTAAACCATAGCTCAAACGTTTGGTGGGTGATGATAAAATGCATCTCATCGTTGGATGGAGGTGGCGAGTGACCCAGCGGACCATCTTGCAATTTTAGAAGATTATCCAGTTGCAGATATCCAGAATATGTCATCCGGCTAGCGGGGGCACGAGAACTCGCCATGTTCTTTGATATGCATTCGGCACTTGAAGTCTTCATTACCACAGTATCAAAGTTTACCGAATCACGGTTGGATATTGGGATAACAGTCATAGAGTGCATACGAAACCCCTCGACATGGGCGTAGACCACTCCTCACTTATCTCCTGGCTCGCGGACTACGACAAGGAGAACATTACGATAGGTGTCGTAGCATCCCATTCCTCCCTTCAAATTCTTCATGGAGCACGTCAGGAAGGTTTCAGAACTCTTGGAATTGCAGTAGGCGAAAACCGAAGACGATTCTACAAGGCATTCCCTGGGGCAGAACCTGATGAATGGTTAATGCTTGATGATTATCGTGAATTGTTAGATCATGCAGATTGGCTCAAAAGTAAGAATGTTGTAATCGTCCCCCATGGTTCACTTGTTGAATATCTTGGGAGTGAAAATTTCCGCAATTTGGAAGTCCCAACCTTTGGTAATCGAGATATTCTTCGATGGGAAAGCAGCCGTGCAAAGCAACGAGACTGGCTCCTGTCAGGAGGATGCACAATGCCAAAGGTTCTCGAAGATCCGCACGATATCGATGGTCCAGTTATCGTAAAATACGCTGGAGCTAAGGGTGGAAGAGGGTATTTCATCGCTCGCGACTATCGTGATTTCAGAAGAAACGTCGATATTGAAGAAGAATTCACGATTCAAGAATACGTTCTTGGTTGCAGATACTATCTGCACTTTTTCTTTGACCCACTAGCGACTGATGGATTCCAAGTTCAAGGAAAAGGAAAGTATGCTGGAAAAAATCTCGGCCGCTTAGAACTCCTCTCCATGGATCGAAGAGATGAGTCGAATGTCGATGAATTCTACAAACTTGGTTCATTGAGAGATCTTAGAGAAGCAGGTATGGAGCCGTCGTTTGTTGTCACTGGAAACCAACCTGTTGTCATTCGAGAATCACTGTTGCCAAGAGCCTTTGAGATGGCTGAAGGTACTGTCGCTGCATCCTACGAACTCGAAGAAGAAGCACGAGGAATGATCGGACCTTTCTGCTTAGAAACAATCGTAACCGACGCTTTGGAATTCAAAGTCTTTGAGATCAGTGCACGAATTGTCGCTGGTTCAAATCCGTTTGTTGGCGGCTCGCCATACTCCGACATCAATGAAACTCGTATGTCAACCGGACGACGTATCGCACGCAGCATCAAAAACGCATTAAAGAACGAACGTCTTGATGACATTCTATCTTGAGCAGTTTCAGCCTAAATCAGGAGCAGGTGGAACACCTGAGCCATCGTCTTCAACGTCATCAACTAATTCGCTTTCAATCTCATCTACTAATTCTCCGAATTCAAGTTCCTTAGGAGTTGATTCGTTTTCAAGAATCTTATCTGCTGTAATTTCGCCTGTCTCAGCAAGACGTACTTGTTGCTCTAATTGACGCTTAATTTCTTCTCGCTCTTCCATTGTTGGAACGTTGAAACTGCAGACGAGTTGAATCTCTTCACCAAAGGTAAGTTCACCAGAGTATTCCAAAAGATCGCCGTAAGCATTGGCAATAACTTGGAATTTGGTTGGATCTTTAGAGCGTCGCTTCTTGTGCTTCTTGTAGTAATGGACGAATACCTGGTAGGTCCCAGCAGGAGCCTGTCCTTCTGGCCATACAACGTTTTCAATTGGTTTGCGAGAGTCAGGCCGTACGTTTGCGTCAACGTCGAGTTCTCCGTTGCAGGCTGACTTACGATTACCACCGTGAATTCGCTCACCGGATGGACAAACAACGTGAAGATCGAGATCGTTGTAGTTGTTCCACATCAATGAAACTTGAACATCGGAGGACCGTGCACCTTCTCTCTCAAGTCGTGCGCGTAGTTCATCAAGTGCCCTGTTAGCTGCTTTTCGGCGTTCGAGAGCGTCTTTCTCTTGGGCAGCTTGGATTTCAGCCAAGCGTTGTTCCTCAGCAGCAGCAAGTTCGGCTTGACGTGCTGCCTCTTCTGCATCACGTTCAGATTGAGCAGCAGCATCACGTTCTGCAGCAAGGCGTGCTGCTTCAGCTGCTTGTTCAGCTTCCAAACGATCTTTTTCTTGTTGTGCTTCTTGCTCTTTCTGGAGACGTTCTTGTTGTTCTTTGAGTGCAGCCTCTTCCTCTTCCAATTGGCGACGATCTTTTTCACTTTCTTGGCGAGCCCATTCCTCATCCCGAAGTCTGCGGCGTTCGAGCATCTGCTCCTCAGTCTCTTCGCCGTCGTCATTATCATCAACCTCAGAAACTTCAGGAACTTCAGCCATGACGGGCTGTTCTTCAACGGGTTGTTGCAAGAGCGTTGCATTTCCTAAGAGATTTATGTTTCCGCCAGAAAGATTTCTTCGACGGCGTTCGGCTTCGATTTGCAGCAACTTACGCTCAAATTCACTTCGAGCACTGGAGAAAGATGAACTCTGCGCAGGCTTTCTTAATCCATCTGCAACAATTCCACGTCGCATGTCAAGATCAGCATCGCCACGGATAAGGATATACCAAAGGCCGACAAAAAAACCACCTGCAAGGATTCCAACCATGAGCCAAGCACCAGTCTCCATAAACAACCCTATGCATAGTTCTTCTTTTATCATTCCCTTCATCCGCATAGTTCACTGAACATATGCAAAGCATTGAATTGCAGGGAGGATTGGCCATGATATGGACAAAGCGTCACGCCTGGAGAAAATGCTCCCAAACGGAAAGGGCTTGTGGATTCCAATCGATCATGGGTTGTCGGACTATCCCAATCCTGGATTAGAAAACACAGAATCTCTTATCAGAGAACTTATCGATGCAAAGGTGGATGTTATTGTTGCTCAAAAAGGGCTTGTAAGTCATTTTTCTCACCTTTGTGAAGGAACTCAAACAAGCATGGTCATCCATCTTTCAGCATCGACTCGGCACGGTGGTACTGATGCATCGAGAAAGGTTCTTGTTGGAGATGCATCTGAAATTTTGAATCGTGGAGGAATTGGAGCCTCTGCCCAAGTCAATATGGGAACTCCCGGGGAGGCAGAGATGTTGGAAGCACTGGGTAAAGTAACAACGGATTCACATCACATCGGACTGCCTGTTCTTGGGATGGTTTATGCCCGTGGACCAAATTTAAATCCTGTACCAGGGGATAAAACTCAAGGCGTTGCTCAAGCGGCACGTGTGGCTTTTGAGATTGGTTGTGATGTCGCTAAAACCACTTGGACAGGTGATTCGGAGTCATTCAAGCAAGTAACCTCTGCCGCACCAATCCCAATGCTTGTAGCAGGAGGGCCAAACAACGGTGACACTCGCAGCGTGTTACTCATGGTTGAGAAAGCAATGGAAGCAGGTGCTTCTGGGGTTTGCATGGGGCGTCAAGTTTTTGCTCATCAAGATCCATTCAAGATGGCAATGGCTTTGCGTCGAATTATCCACGATGGATCTACGGCAACTGAAGCAGCAGATGAATTCGATTTTTGAGGTAAGAACATGGAAGTCTGGCTTAAATCCAACTCTACATCAATTAACAACGATGTAGATTTTTATCTTTCAACAGAACACTCTGAATCCTCGATCTCCATCCGAGATGGTTTTCTTTACAAGAGGAATTCAAAGATTGGTGCTCATGTTCACATCGATTCGGAAGAACGCCAAGAATATGCTCGTTCGCTTGCAGGAACCGTTGAATGGATATATCTTACATTTGAAGACTGGTCGATGATTCCTATCGAAAACATCGTCGCTGCATGTGACCGGACACCAACACTCATAGCAGCTGAAATTAGTGAACCATTACAAGCACACGGAGCAGGATTTGCTCTCGAAATAGGCGTCGATGCTCTCGTCTGTTCTGAAAACGAACTTGAAGCAGCTTTAATCGTTAAATCCATACGATCTTCGAACGTAGAAATTAACCCGATAAAACCAGATGAAGGAAACGACGTCCTCTACTTGAGTGAAGTCAAGATAACTTCTATCGAATCTGGACAAAATGGAGATCGAGTCTGTATTGACTTAACCTCTCTCCTTGAAATTGGAGAGGGCATGCTCATTGGTTCGACCGCTCGAAGTCTGGTCTTGGTACATGGTGAAACTATTGAGTCCACCTACGTCCCAAAACGCCCGTTCCGCATCAATGCAGGAAGTGTCGAAGCATACACACTGATGGCGGATGGCAAAACAAAATATCTTAGTGAATTAACATCGGGTGATGAAGTTTTGATTGTATCAAAACATGGAAATACGCGTATTTGTACGATTGGTCGTTTAAAAATAGAGACTCGCCCGTTCATTTTATTGAGGTATGTAGATGAAAAGCATAATGAAGCACATGTACTCATGCAACAAGCGGAGACGGTCAGGGTGCTCAATGACAACGGTGGTGCGTGTTCAGTTACAGAACTTCGTACAGGTGATGTAATAATTGCCTACAACACCAATAAAACCCGTCACATTGGCGTAAGCGTCTCGGCATCGTCTGAGGAGCGCTAAAGATGGCAGTTTTAGGGAGAGGGCATGCACATGGTGCTTGTAGCTTACTACATGCTGCAGGCACTGGATATGGTGCCAGCATGTCTCTTGACCTGCCACTAGCAATCCGTTTACTGGATAAACCAAGCAAAAGAGATCTTGATGACGGTGATCAAATACTCTCGTTTGTGGTTCAATCATGGAAAAAGGCTGGACATAAATTACCAATTCCTGAAGAAGACATCAATTGGGCAGTCCAATCGAGGATTCCAATAGCTCAAGGTCTGAAATCCTCATCGGCATTATGTGTTGCAGCAGTTCGTGCGCTTTGTGATGCAACAGAAACAAATCTCGAATTAGCAGATATTGTATCGATAGCGGTCAATGCCCAACTAGAATCCGGAATTACATTGACTGGAAGTGTCGATGACACGTGGGCCTGTGCAACACCGGGATGGAAACTCATTGATGCGAACCAGCCAGATGTACGTCAAGGAATCTTGCTCGAAGGAAGTGGTCCAAAGCGTGATGATTGGGACGTTCTTATCGTCTCGAGAGGGCCACGCGAAAAGAGACCTGCACTAGAAGATTTTATTCCACATCAACAACACTTCATCCAAGCCCTCAACGCATTACAGGAAGAAAATGAACTTGTGGCGTTAACTATGAATGGCAGAGGTGTTATTGGGGCAACGGGTGACATCAAGGGACGAATTATGACAAATGATGCCCTTGTCAACAGTGCCCGTGCTGCTGGAATCACTGGGTCTGGGACTGCGATTGTAATCGTTGTACCCAAGTTGCTGCAAGGAGTTTTAGAACGCCTGAAAAACTGGTATGAAAGTAAATATCCAGGAGTGGAACTTATCGAAACAAATTTCCTAAATCCGCAGAATGAACATAAAGAGGACGAAACCCCAAGTTCTTGAATAAAGGACAAGTCGGACAGACTGAGTCCAATGCATATGCGCCTTGGTAAATTATTGACTGTAACCCTCTTTGGCGAAAGCCATGGGGCCATGGTTGGCGCATTGATTGAAGGAATCCCTCCAGGCTTACCTATCGATGAGGATTATATTCAACAATGCATGGATATGAGAAGACCAGGAGGTCATTTTGCAAGTAAGCGGAAGGAAAGTGACATTGTAGAAATCTCAACTGGTGTCTATGAAGGGGTTTCAACAGGACAGCCAATCCTACTGGTTATCCGTAACAATGATGCCCGTTCTTCTGATTACAGTTTCATTCCAAATCATCCACGGCCTGGACATCAAGATATGGTCATGAACATTCGAACAGATGGCCATGCCGACCTAAGGGGCGGTGGATCTTCTTCTGCTCGATTAACAGCAGGCCTTGTGGCTGCTGCTGCTATCATAAGCCCACTTCTTGGAGAGATACAGATCGATGCACATGTTGGGGCAATTGGAGATATTGAAGCAAAACCAATCGAAATATGCCCACCAGAATGGGAAAACGATCTCTGCAAGTCATTGAGATGTAGAGACCCATCCGCTGTTGAATTAATGAAAGAATGCATTGAGAAAGTTCGAAGTGAACGGAACTCGATTGGAAGCCGGATTGATCTGCGCGTAACGAATCTTCCAATTGGAATCGGAGAACCATGGTTCGATGGGATAGAGCCTGCTCTAGGTAGAGCATATTTCGCAATACCTGCATGCAGGGGTGTCGAATTCGGAAGAGGATTTTCTGCGGTTTCTATGACTGGTATTGAGCACAATAGCCCATGGGGTGGCTCATCGTCAAATCCCATGCAAACAGGAGAACGCCCTGATGGAAGCCTTGCAGGAATGACCTCAGGTTCGGATATTCATGCTCGAATCGCCCTGAAACCTCCATCAAGCATCGCTCAGGAACAAACGACTCTTGACTTAGAAGAAGATGCTCAAAAACAACTGGTTGTAAAGGGAAGACATGACCCTGTGCTAGGACCGAGAGGCGTAAGTGTGGCGATTGCTATGACAAAAATTGTCCTTGCTGATCTCATTTTGAGGAAAAGGGATGTCGTTTGACTTATCGAATTGTTCACAAATTTGGAGGTTCCTGCCTTCGAGATTCAACCGATCTTGATCGAATTGCCGAAGTGATTCAAGGTGATCATCAATCAATTGTAATCGTTTCAGCGCTTTGGGGAACAACTGATCGACTGTATCGAGCTGCTAAAGAACCACGATATGCAAGCAGACTTGTTCATGACCTTTCTGCACAGCATCTTCGTTTTGCACCTGGATTGGATACATCGAGCAATGCCCACCTTTTTTCCTTAGTCTTACACAGCATCAAAGATTCTTTACGAGAACTTGCTCAAAGACCCAAAGATCAGGCAGCATTGAATCGGTTGTTAGCCTCTGGCGAACGACTAAGTGCACTTGTTGTAGCACATCGTCTACAGCAGAAAGGTATTGACGCATATCCGCTCGGCGCTGAGGACATTGGAATAACTCTCGATGGGAATTATTCTGCAACACATGTCGATTTACAAGCATCGAGTACGAAATTAAATCGAGACACTCTGAAAGGTACACCTGTTATCACAGGATGGTTTGGTGAAGGGCATAATGGAGAACTCGCAGTGCTAAGTAGAGGGGGTTCTGATCACTCTGCTACCGCAATAGCACACCTTGTAGAAGCAGATGAAGTCATTCTTTGGAAAGACGTTGAGGGAATTTTTTCGATCAACCCAAGATGGGGTGTTCGTTCCGATACGATTCGATATCTCGGATATCAAGAAGCGATTGAACTCTCTCTCATGGATACACCTATTTTGCATCCTTCGACAATTGAGCCACTCATAGAATTTGGAATACCTCTACATGTCAAACGTCTGCATGGCAAGAACAATTCAAATTTCACAACAATTGGTCCAAAAAAGCAAAACGCGTACCTCAAAGGCATTGGTTGCCTACCAAATGTAATGAGTTTGGGATTTTCTCACAACCAAGTTGATGCTCATCAGCGCCACCTCGTCGAGATTTTAGGCAAGTTAGCCAAAGAGGGCATTAACTGGTGGGGATTGGAATCAAGAATGGGAGATTCCAGGCTCATTGTATCACAACACGATATGCATCGAGCAAAGGAAGTGTTTACAAAATCCAATATTTCTCCAGAAATCCATCAACATCTTGGCCTAATTTCCCTCATTGGCTGTGATGAAAAGATGTTGGAAAGAATAGATAGCACCCTTGAAAAGGCTGATTTTAGCCTAACATGGTTGAGTAAAACCTCTCATTCAGCAAGAGTTGCCCTCGATGGAGAGGAATTAGCGATTGCTCTGGAAGTATTGAACAAAATAATGATTCAACAAGTTGATTCAAGTCAACCTATGATTGAGCATTCGTGATTTATTCGTCACTCGATTCTCTCTTCTTTTGGATGTATGTTGGCAAATCCAAAGCGAAGAGTGCTCCAACAACCAAGAACACAAAGAGCGTTCCAAGCGCAACACCGTAAACAGAACCAAGTTCTACAGATTCTCGAAGTCGGGTCGCCGTATCCTCTGAAAGAATACTAACAAACCATGGTAAGATCGTGTTTGCTGAAAGGACAATTGTAGCAAGTACAGTCGCAATGATTGGATTTATGATAAGGGAACGATGATACTTACCAACAATCTTCTTTGGATTCATGACGTAGACTTCATTTGTTCGAATGCTTGTGTCAAGCATTGAGTAACGCATGACGCCGTTTGATAATTCAAAGTACATAATCAACAAAACTGAGTAAATAACAACCAATGATGCCAGAAGAGTTGGGGAATCTGCTAGTCCAAAGAGATCGTTTACGCTTGTCTTAGAGGACGCAAAGCGCATGATTGCGAGAATGAATAGCGAATATGAACCGAGCATATACCGGGCATCACGTTGATATGCGCCCCAGAAACCGAGTCCAGTAGCTCCAGCAATTATTCCGATTTGGAAGATAAGTGCAAGGTCTGAACTTCCCAAAAGCATGAACCAAATCGTACCTTCTGGAGGAGAGATAATGTAAGTGAGTAAGGCAAGCCCAATTAGAATAACATAAACTCCAAGTTGCATATTTTGAACGAATTTATCTGGAGGAAGGAATTTCATCTTTGGAACAATTGGGCCACCGATGAGGCTTTCTATGAATGAAGGCATTTCCAATTCTGGAATTGCATCTGTTGGGATTTCCGAACCAATGCCTGTTTGCCCTGCTAGTTTCTTACGACTCGGCGCAGATGAGCGGACTGTTTTTCCATCATACAAGTGGGATGTGTCGGAGGATGCTTTTCTCATTGTCATCGTATCACCTCAGAATCCTCTTGCTCCTGCAAGAGCAGTGGAAAGGAGCATATCCGGTTCCCAGTCCATTATGTTGACACCTAATCCACGTAATTCTCCCATCAGAACATCTCGTTCGGTCTTCATGACCTCATATCCGGTTCTGTCAAGTCTACGTGCATCGAATTCAAACTCAAGAGAAGAAGGAGAGAGTACTGTAACATCAAAGTCACGAGCACGGAAATCTCTCAAAGCACTTACGATAGTTGGATCGTCTTCGAGATTTGACAAGAAGATGATTGGGCTGCCTTTGTTGATGTGAGGTAGAATTCTGTTAACAACGACTTGAAGTGGAATATTTCCACGTGCAACTGCACCTGCAAGTTTTGTCAGAATGACATAGAGTTGCTTCTTACCAGTGTCTCGGTCGACACTGACCACTTCATCACCATAAACCACAACACCGACTGAGTCACGTCTTCCAAGGAAGTACTTAGCAAGGGATGCTGCTGCTCTGGTAGAATATACAAGTGCATTTCGACTTACAGGACCTGTTTCACTCACAGCTCTTGAGTCGATAATGATGATGACATCTGAAACAGCGTCACGCTCACGTTCGTTTACCATAAGTTTGCCAGATCGTGCATAAGCACTCCAGTTAATCGCTCTGAAAGAGTCTCCTTCGAAATACTCTCTAAGAGAGTAGAATTCAGAACCAGGACCTGGTTGTCGGATGTTAACAGCACCAGTGAAAATCTTTGGTACTCGAGATTTAACGAATGTATCTTTGAGGTCTTCCATCTTCGGGAACACAAGGAAGTCGTTGTAGACATGCAATTCCTTTTCCTTGTGGAACAATCCGAATGGATCCTGTATACGCACCGCAACAGGACCAACACTGTAGAATCCTCTCAGAGGGCATTCAACTGTATACTCGATGTAGGTTTCACGGCGAGGACCTAATTCCATCAAAATGTAATTTGATCCTTCCTTAATACGCATGACTTCAGGAACTCGATCTCGAACCTCGAGAATCTTTGCAAGACCTGAATTATTCTGCATACGTAACGTGACGGTGAGTTCTCCATCTTCGAATATTCGAGAACCTGAAAGTTTCCTCATGGCAAGAACGCTGCCAAGGGCAGCACCTTCTTCTCCGGTCCATTCATCGGCCCGGCGTCCACTAGAAGCCACGTCAGCATGTCCGCCAAATAAGGCAGCCCACGTTAGGAACACAAAGATGACCACAGCAATTGTGACCAACTGAGAGTTACGTAGCGTAAGGCCAAGAAGATACATGGCAACTGCCATGCTTCCTAGCAATGCTGATTTACGACTCCACATACAGAAACCTCCATTTCGTGATTATTCAAGTCGATCTCAAACAGTAGGGACAGGTACTTCGCGAAGAATGCTTTGCATAACTTCGCCAGCCTCGAGACCCTTGATTTGATGTTCTGGCTTGAGGATGATTCTGTGAGCGATAGCAAGTTCTGCAATAGCCTTGACATCATCAGGTGTGACGAAGTCGCGACCACGCATTGCTGCAGCAGCACGAGAAGTCTTCAAGAGAGCTTGGGAACCACGAGGAGAAGCACCAACGAGAACACGTGGATCTTCACGGGTTCTTGCCACAACTTCGACCATGTACATACGAATTGCAGGATCAACGTATACATCTTCACACGCTTGTTGCATTGCAATAACACGTTGCGGGTCAGTGATAACGTCAACATCGACTGCGTCCTTTCCACGAGCGATACGTCGGGCAAGGATTTCGTCTTCATCAGCACGGTCAGGGTAACCGACACTCATCTTGAACATGAAACGGTCAAGTTGTGCTTCAGGAAGTGGGTATGTACCTTCTTGTTCGACAGGGTTTTGTGTTGCCATAACAATGAACGGTGCAGGGAGTTTGTGAGTTACAGTACCGATAGTAACTTGCTTCTCTTGCATAGCTTCAAGCAAAGCAGCTTGAGTCTTTGGAGGAGCACGGTTAATCTCGTCCGCAAGGAGAAGGTTACAGAACAAAGGTCCTGGCTTGAAGGTGAATTCACCCTTCTTTGCGTCGTAGATGTTGGTACCTGTAATGTCGGCTGGTAGCAAGTCAGGCGTGAATTGTACACGCTTGAAGTCACAACCAAGAGCATCGGCAAACGTGTTGGTCATCAATGTCTTAGCCAATCCAGGATAATCTTCGAACAGAAGGTTACCGTTGGAGAGGATATTGATGAGTACGTTGTCGATAACGTGGCTCTTACCGATAATTACCTTCTGTACTTCAGCGCTGATCGCATTTGCGATTGCGCCGACAGCTGTTAGGCGTTCTCGGACCTCTGGGGTGCTCTGGTGCTTCGGCTGGGCCGGAGCGGCCGGTGCTACAGGTGCGGCGGGCGCTACTGGTGCTGCAGGTGCGGCTGGAGCCGCTGGCGCTGCTGGCATTGGTGGCGCTGGTGCCGCTGGCGCTGCAGGTGCTGGCGCGGGCGGGGTTGCTGGTGGTGCGGGGGGTTGCATGTCAATTTCCTCCTATATTTTTTTCAGTTTCCCCAACGACGTATCAAGGGTATAATGTCCCTTAGTTCTTCGTTGGAATATGATCGTGCTGAACTAACCAGTTCAACAAGGCGTGGTTCTCGGACCATCTGCATAATTTCAGCAGGTGTCTTACGGACAAATTCGTCCCGCGTGAGATCGTTAAATTGCCGAACTTTGGAGAGGAATGCCTCTCGTACTCGGACTTGATATAGGGAAGAGTCTATCTTTGTAGGTCGTTCTCTGAATCGTGTTAAATCGAAGACATGTCTCCAATTTTCTTTTTCAGGAACAACCATGATAGCGATTGCAAGAAGTGCGAAAAGATTGAGGATAATCAACCACTTGAGATACGTGTCACTTGTGAGCAAGACGACAGCGCCGATTGCTTCAGTGAATGGTTGGGTAACGGCACTTGAAACGTGACGGCTTTCATCGAAGACGATATTGAATTCATCTTGGTTTCGAGTGATTGTGGTCGAAAGTTCCTCGTTATCGAATTCCATCATGTCTCGAATGAGAGCACGGAAGTACAGTTGATTGCCGTTCCACTTTGTATCACCTTGCGCTGAGATAAGACCATCTGGATCAGTTTCCCAGCAAGTCCCTGATTCCTTTGCAGGGTGTTCATACAAGTCAGAACCACATTGTTGCTTGCCAGTTAGATCAGCGTCGGCCTCATCCCAAAGATGGTTTGCAAGAACGGAGTGGTCAGAGACGAACACGATACTTCCAGTAACGTCAACCTTGCCAATATCCTTGTCTGATTTCTTATCATAGGCTTCAATTCCGGGATAATCGATTCGAACAATGAGGTCAGTTTTACCAGTCTTTGGGTTTGCGGCATTGTTAATATCGAATCCAGAACGAGCAACGAATGCTGAATCACTCGCAGACGCAAGGACGCTCACTTCTCTTGAATCATCTTCCAAGTCTAGGACTTGAATAGCAGTAGGGGAATGGAAAAGCACTGGCATTCGGCAGTTGTCAATTTGAGCATTTGCGACCAGTTCTTTAGTGCATGGTGTACGCAGGGACGCTTCATCCATCATGTCGATGTCCTCCTTTACGGAGGCAACTGACCAAAGACGTGTTTCTTGTGGAGGCTCCCTTTCACCGACAGAGTTCGCTACTTCATAGTACCATTTTGCATCCGAAACTGGAGCATCGAAGTAAAGAACTCCGAACTCTTCCGCAACGCGTTGAGCGTTTGTGGAACTTGCTGCAAGAATGACTTTCCCGCCCTTCTCAGTTACGAAGTCATAGATTGCACTTGCTTCTGCTGCATCGAAAGGCTTCTCTGGTGCAGTGATGATGAGCATAGTTCTGTGAGGATCCTGCCAATCATTGACCAACATTGGTGTTGACATTGTGTTGTAGATTTCGTATCCATCTCCATCTCCATCTCCAAGAGAATCTCTCATTTTGGTAAGTTGTTGATATTGGTAATCTCCTTCTGCGTCTAAAACGTACGGGGAGAACACGGTCTCCTTAGAGGAACTCGCTAGAACAATGAGGGTTGTTGAGAGAAGAATAGAAACGACAAGACCTGCCAATAGTTTCTTCTCGACAGAGAGCTTTGATTTCTCTGCTTCTGCCATAATCATACCTCATTTCTACGACAAGCGTAGTATGTTCCTTTCTTCGGAACCTCGTTACACACATAATGATTCTGCCTTGACGTTTAGTCCAATTTGGTATAAAATTTAGACTGATTCCTACCACTTTTCGGGCCACTCAGTCGGTTTTAGAACGTGATAGAGCAGCGATTCCGAGCAAAATGAAAGTTGTCATAAAAGTCACCGAAGGTAACGCCGAG